>NZ_JAPEPF010000001.1:3987722-4294469 GCF_026340595.1 Streptomyces sp. NBC_01363 | reverse complement strand
TGGAGCCGGGGGTGGACGCAGAGCCTGCCGATCTCCCCCGCGCCGTCCTGACCGATGGTTCCCCGGACCGAGCCCACCACCTCGTCACCCAGCCGCGCCACGAACACCAGGTTCGTGGCGATCTCGGCGTGCACCGAGTCGAGGGTCTGGACGAGCGGGTCGATCCGGTAGTTCCCGTACAGCTCCGCCTCGCTCTGGAAGCAGAGGTACTGGAGTTTCAAGATCTGTTCGGCGTCCTGTGCCGTCGCCGCCGAGATGATCACGCTCATGCCCATGTGCGCATGCCTCCGCCCACCTGATCCACCGGTTGTCTAACGCTCCTTTCCCCGCAGTTCAGGAGCCGCAACCTCCGCCGCGAGCATTCTGCGCAGACATCCAAGGCAACGGGAACGGATCGGGCCCAAACTCCCCTGTGACATACCCAACTTCCCTGCGATTTCCCGGTAGGTGGGATCGTTGGGCGCGAGCATCGCCGCCAGCAGCCGGGCGCACCTCCCGGGCAGCCGGTCCACCGCCGCGCGCAGCGCCCTGCGTTCATCGGCGCCGAGGGCGAGCCGCTCGGGGCAGCCGGCCGGATCCGCGGCGGAGTCGTCGCGGTAGGGGCGTTCGTGCCGGGCGGTGCGGCGGGCCCTGCGGGCCTCTCCCCGTACGGCGTCCCGCACCCAGCGGGCCGGGTCCACCGGCGGCCCCTCCCCGGCGAGCCGCTCCAGCAGCCGCAGCCAGACGGCCTGTTCGAGATCGGCCGGTTCGATCGCCGCGCCCGTCAGCGAGGCGGCAGCCTCGGCCATGGCCTCGGCGCTCACCAGCGGATACAGGGCGCGGACGACGGAAGCGGGGGCCGGGGCGGGTCCCGCGGGAGCAAGATCGAGAAGCGTCATGTCCCGGCCGACGCGCCCACGCCCGCGGCCGGTTGCCGTACCGGGCGAGCACCACCCGACCGGGGCACGCCCCGGCCGGGTGCTGACGCGGGTGTCACTTCCCGGCGAAGTCCGCCGCGGCGAGCAGGGCCGTGTCCGGGTTGTCGGAGAAGACGCCGTCGATGCCCGTCGCGAAGTACGTCCGGAACGCGCCGAACGCGTCGCCGTAGGCGTTGGGGTCCGTGCCGCGCCGGAAGTCGGCGGGAAGGAAGGTGTTCTCGTTGCGCATGGTGTAGGGGTGCAGGACCAGGCCCTGGGCGTGCGCGTCCCTCACCAGGGTGGTCGGTGCGGTGAGCCGCCCCGAGGCGTCCTTGGGGATGACCAGGTCCAGGGTGGGGCCGATGCCCTGCGCGAAGGAGGCCATCCACTTCAGCCCCTCGGGCTTCACCAGGTCCGCCACGGTGCGCGGGTCACCGGACGTCACGAAGTCCCAGGGGCGCTCGCCCGCGCCGGAGAGCAGCACGACGCGCGGGGTCGCGACGAGCCGCGCCAGCCGCTGGATGCTGCCGGGCTCGAAGGACTGGAGGATGAGCGGCGACTGCTGACGGTGCCGGTTGTAGCGGCGCAGCAGCTTGGCGAGCGGCTCCTCGAGTCCGAGGCCGAGGCCGCGGAAGTAGGTGGGGTGCTTGGTCTCGACGTACAGCCAGACGGGCTTTCCGCGCCTGCGGCCCTCCCGGTCGGCCCAGCGCAGCACCTCCTCGAAGGTGGGGATCTCCCAGCGGCCGTCGTAGAGCGTGTTCTTCTGACGGGTGCCGGGGATGCGCTCCTTGGCCCGCAGCGTCTTCAGTTCGGCGAGGGTGAAGTCCTCGGTGAACCAGCCGGTGAGGGAGACGCCGTCGACCTTCTTCGTGGTCCTGCGGCTCGCGAACTCGGGATGGGCGGAGACATCGGTGGTGGCGGTGATGTCGTTCTCGTGACGGCATACCAGGTGGCCGTCCTTGGTCGGCACCAGGTCCTGCTCGACGATGTGCGCGCCCATGTCGAGGGCCAGCTGGTAGGAGCCGAGGGTGTGCTCGGGCCGGTAGCCGCTGGTGCCGCGGTGTCCGATGACGGTGGGAACCGGCAGGTCGAGGCGGAAGCCGTGACCGCCGTGGCGTCCGGCGGTGTTCGCCGCGTTGTCGGCCGCGGCCGGACCGCCGGCCAGGCCGAGGGCGGCCGTGCCCAGTACGGCGGCTCCCGCTCCCAGCATGGTTCTGCGGCCGGGACCGGCCTGCGCGCGCTCAGTCATGAATGCTCCTCGCGTGTGATGTCTGGCACCTGTCGGGCGAGGCCCGAGCGTAGGCAGCGGTACCGTCGTGGGGGCAGCTCCTGGACGAACATGGCGCAAACTCATGTCAACACCGCGTATCCGCTCCATGAACCCGATGTGCGATCAGCGAGTACCCGCGAGTATCGTCCTCACCTGCATGGACCGTCACGATCCCCGCACCTCGGCCGGCCCGGCCACTACACCGGAGGAACCGTTGTCCCGACACGCACTCATCAAGGCAGTGCTCGGACCGATCTTGCGCCTGATGTTCCGCCCCCAGGTGGAGGGTGTGGAGAACATCCCCGGGGACGGTCCGGTGATCCTCGCGGGCAACCATCTGACGTTCATCGACTCGATGATCATGCCGATCTGCTGCGACCGGCCGGTGTTCTACATCGGCAAGGACGAGTACGTGACGGGCAAGGGGCTCAAGGGCCGGGCGATGGCCTGGTTCTTCACCGGCTGCGGCATGATCCCGGTGGACCGGGACGGCGGGCGCGGCGGTGTCGCGGCGCTGATGACGGGCCGTCGGGTGCTGGAGGAGGGCAAGGCGTTCGCCATCTACCCCGAGGGCACCCGCTCCCCCGACGGCCGTCTGTACCGGGGCCGCACGGGCATCGCCCGGCTGACGCTGATGACGGGCGCGCCGGTGGTGCCGTTCGCGATGATCGGTACGGACAAGTTGCAGCCCGGCGGGGCCGGCCTGCCCCGTCCCGGCAAGGTGACGGTCCGCTTCGGTGAGCCGATGGAGTTCTCCCGCTACGAGGGCATGGACCGCGACCGCTATGTGCTGCGGGCGGTGACCGACTCCGTGATGGCCGAGGTGATGCGGCTGTCCGGTCAGGAGTACGTCGACATGTACGCCACGAAGGCCAAGGCCGCGTGAGCTGAGGCGCGAAGCGCCGACGGCAGGACATGCGGAAGGGCCCGTACCCCGGTTTCCCGGTGGTACGGGCCCTTCCGCGTGTCCGGACGACCCGGGCGGCTACTGGTGCACGATGCCGTCCTCCAGCTTCTGACCTCGCAACAGGAACCAGGCGGCGACGGCCGTCGCCAGCAGAACCGCCGCGCCGACACCCGCGGCGAGCCGCAGCCCTTCGACGAACGAGTCCTGCGCCGCGGCGACCAGCGCCTGTCCCTGCGGGGCCGGCAGACCGTGGGCGGCCTCGACCGCGCCGCCCAGCGATTCGTGCGCCGCGGCGGCATTGGCCGACGGGGTCCCCGCGGGCGATTCGAACTTCTGGTAGACGCCGGTGACGATGGAGCCGAGCAGGGCGATGCCGAGGGCCGCGCCGAGTTCGTACGCCGTCTCGGAGACCGCGCCGGCGGATCCCGCCTGCTCCTTCGGGACGCTGGAGAGGATCACGTCGGAGGTGACGGTGAAGGCGAAGCCCGCGCCCACGCCCACGATGAGCAGCACCGCCCCGATCAGCGGGTAGGCGGTCTCCTTGTGGATCAGGGTGACCACGGCGAGCGCCAGGCCGATCGCCCCGAGACCACCGGTCACCACCGAGCGCACCGAGAAGCGACGGGCCGCCCGGCCGGCGAGCAGACCTGCGGCGACGGCGCCGACGGCCGCGGGCAGTTCCGCGAGACCGGCCTCCAGCGGCCCGCGGCCCTGCACCAGTTGGAGGAACTGGGAGAGGAAGAAGACCAGCCCGGACAGGCCGAGGATGGTCAGCAGGTCGGCGAGGACCGCGCCCGAGAAGCCCCGGTGGTGGAAGAGCCGCATGTCCAGCAGGGGTGCGGGGAGCGTGAGTTGCCTGCGTACGAACCAGCAGAGCGCGGCCACGCCACCGACGCCGGCGAGGACGGTCCCCCAGCTCGGGCCGTGCGCCGCCAGTTCCTTGACGGCGTACACGACGCCGATCATGCCGATGAAGGAGAGCGCGACGCTCACCAGGTCCCAGGGGCCCGGGGCCGGGTTCCTGGACTCGGGGATCATCCTGGCGCCGACGACCACGAGGATCGCCATGACGGGCAGGTTGATCAGGAAGACCGAGCCCCACCAGAAGTGCTCCAGCAGGAGTCCGCCGACCACGGGGCCGACAGCCGCTCCGGCGGAGGCCATCGCTCCCCAGATCCCGATGGCGAGGCTGCGCTCGCGCGGGTCGTGGAAGAGGTTGCGGATCAGGGCGAGCGTGGACGGCATGAGGGTGGCACCCGCGACACCGAGCAGCGCCCGCGCCAGGATCATCATCTCGGGGGTGTGCGCGTAGGCGTTGAGCACCGAGACCGCGCCGAACGCCGTCGCACCGCACAGCAGCAGCTTCTTGCGGCCGATGCGGTCGCCGAGGCTGCCCATCGAGACCAGGAGTCCGGCGATGACGAAGGAGTAGACGTCGCCGATCCACAGGAGTTGGGTGCCGGTCGGTTCGAGGTCCTCGGTGAGGAAGGGGGTCGCCAGGCCGAGGACGGTGGCGTCGATCGCCACGAGCAGCACGGCGAGGACCAGCACGGCCAGGGCGATCCACCGCCCCGGACGGTGCAGTTCGTCCGAGGCCTCCACCCGCTGTTCGATACGGCTCATTGCTCCACGCTCCGGCGTGCACCGCCGAGCAGCAACTCGACGATCATGTATTGGAAGTCCTGGCTCGCGACCCGGCCGTCCTGGACGGCCCAGGCGGCGGAGGAGATGAGGCCGTAGAGGGCCTCGGTCAGCCAGGCGGGGGTGAGGTCGATCCGGAATTCGCCGCGCTCCTGGCCGCGCCTGAAGAAGGCGGAGACCCGGGCGTCGAGGCGGCTCCAGCCCTCGTTCACCTCTTCGCCCTCGAAGAGCTGGTTCTCGGTGACGAGGAAGGAGAGCAGTCCGGCGCTCGGCTCGACGGCCGCGACGAAACGGCGCAGTGCGTCCTGTGCGGCCCCCTCGTCGAGCGCGGCGGCGTCCAGAGCCGCTTCGACCTCCTGGATGCCCAGGTTCTCCAACGCTCTGACCAGGGCGTCCCGTCCGGCGAAGTGCCGGTGCAGGGTGGCGCGCCCGATGCCTGCGGCTCTGGCGACCTCGTCCATGGTGGCGGTCGATTTGCGGGTCAGCAGAGCGGCGGCGCTGCGCAGCACCTGCTCACGGTCGAGGCTCATGAGACAACCATAGACCATATGAGACATAAATGTCTCACCGGAAGGCTGTGTCCTCCCCCGGCGGGAGGGAGGACCATGGCGCCATGAAGCCGCTGCTGCTGATCGACATCGACGGTCCGCTCAATCCCTACGCGGCGCTCGCGCACCTCCGGCCACCGGATGGTTATGCGAAGCATCTGACGCGGCCGACGGGGTGGGACTGCGGGCCGCCCCTGCCCGTCCTGCTCAACCCGGAGCACGGGACGGCGCTGCGGGCCCTGGCCGGCCGGTACGAGCTGGTCTGGGCGACGACCTGGAAGGACGAGGCGAACGTCTGGATCGGGCCGCGTCTGGGGCTGCCCCCGCTGCCGTACATCGACTGGCCGTCGATGCACGGCAGCGCGCCGGACGGCACGTACTGGAAGACGCGGTACGTCGTGGAGTACGCGGCCGGCCGGCCGTTCGCCTGGGTCGACGACGAGATCACCGGGCAGGACCGGGAGTGGGTCCTCGGCCAGGGGGCCGGCGAGGCGCTGCTCCGGTGGATCGACCCCGGGATCGGTCTGCTGCCGTCCGATTTCGCGGCGCTCGCGGCGTGGGCGGACGGCGGCCCGCGGAACGGGCCCGTCAGTCGTTGAGGACCGCCAGATCGAGGCCGGGCAGGCGGGCCGGGTCGTCGATCACGGACATCTCGACGACCCTCCCCCGGACGACCGTGAAGACCATGACCGAGAACCGCCGGCCCTCGCGCGTCGCGATGACAGCCGGTTCCCCGGCGACCAGCGCCTGCTGCGACGACCGCGCGAACGGCGCGAACATCATCGCCCGACGGGCCACGGCCTCGGCGCCCCGCACCAGGGCCGGGGCACCGGCACCCCCGGCGCCGACGTCGGACCGCACCACCACGTCCGGATCGAGCACGGCCACCAGGGCCTCGAAGTCGCCGTCCCGGGCGGCGGCCAGGAAGGCGGCGACGACCTCGCGCTTGCGGGCGAGACCGGGGTCCGGGACCGGTTCCACGCCCTGCACCCGGCGCCGCGCCCGGCTGGCGAGCTGCCGGGTCGCGGCCGGGGTGCGGTCCACGACGACGGCGATCTCGTCGAAGGGCACGGCGAACATGTCGTGCAGCACGAAGGCGAGCCGCTCGGCGGGATCGAGCGTTTCGAGCACGACGAGCATCGCGAGACCCACCGAGTCGGCCATCAGCGCCTGCTGCTCGGGGTCGGCCTCCGGCCGTTCGCCGAGGTCCGGGCCAGGGGCATGCCCCTCGGGCACCCCGGTGTCGAGGGGTTCCTCGCGGCGGGAGCGGCGGGAGCGGAGCATGTCCAGGCACACCCGCCCGACGACCGTCGTCAGCCAGCCGCCCAGGTTCTCGATCGCCCGGTCGTCGGAACGGCTGAGCCGGATCCAGGCCTCCTGGACGGCGTCCTCCGCCTCGCTCGTCGAGCCGAGCATCCGGTACGCCACGGCCTTCAGCTGGTTCCGGTTCTCCTCGAAGCGCTCTGCCAGGAACTCATGTCCGTCCACAGTCACATTCCTCCGTCGTGTTCCGTCACAGCACTGACGGACGGAACCCCGTCGATGTGACGGACGGCCCTCGCCGCTCCCGGTGGTGGTGTCCGGTCAGCTCCAGCGCAGCCCGGCGCGGTGGCGCCAGTACGCCTCGGGCTCCTCCACCAGCGCGTCGAGCCGGGCGCGCCGCTCCTCGTCGAGGTCGACGACGGCCGCGTGCAGGTTTCCGGCGAGCTGGTCGACGGTCGCCGCGCCGGAGAGCACCACCCCGACCCAGGGCTGGTGCAGCACGAGTGCCAGGGCGACCGCGTCGCTGCCGACACCGGTATCGGCGGCGATCTCCTGGACCACGGCGGGGGCTTCCGTTCCGGCGAGCCGCCCGTTGGCCATGGCTTCCTTGACGATCACGGTGAGGCCGGCGGCACTGGCCTCGGCGAGCGCCGCCCCGGCGGAGGTCTCCAGGGCGTTGTAGGTGGCCTGGACCGTACGGAAGAGCGGCTCGCCGTCCACGGTGACGGTGAGGGCGGCCCGGATCGCGTCGGCCTGGGCGGGTCCGCTGGTCGAGAGGCCGACGCTGACGCCCTCCTCGGCGAGCGCGGCCAGCCGTGCGTGCAGTTCCTTGTCCGTGAGGGCCGGGCTGTCGGCGGTGACCGAGTGGATCTGGTAGAGGTCGAGGCGGTCGCCGAGCAGTGCGTCGGTCTCGGCCCGCTGACGCAGGAACGTGGCGAGGCCGTGGTCCTTGACCTCGTTCGCCTCGGCTTCGATGCTCCAGTCGGCGGTGTAGGTGTAGCCCCATTTGCTGCCGATGACGACATCGTCCGCCTCGGGGTGTGCCGTCAGCCAGTCGGCCAGGAACTCCTCCGAACGGCCGTAGGAACGGGCCGCGTCGACGTAGCGGACGCCCTGTGCGTAGGCGGCGTCGAGCAGTTCGTGGGTGCGTTCGCGCATCGCCTCGACGCTGCGGTCGGCGGGCAGATCGCGGTCGCGGTGGAGATTGATGTAGCCGGGCCTGCCGACCGCCGCCAGGCCGAGTCCGATGTGGGCGGTCGGCGTCGTCGCTGTGGCCAGCCGGGCGAAAGGCATCGTTGGGCTCCTCGTCGATCGGGTGTGCTCCCCCGTCAACGTAACCCAGCTCACGGAAACCGGAAGGCGGGGAGCGTACGACCGCTCCCCGCCCCGATACCGCTCTCGTCGCGGTCAGTTCTTCGCGGTGGCCCAGGCCTGCTGGACGGCGAGGTCGGCCTTCACCTCGGCGAGCTGGACGGCCACGGCCGACGGAGCCGTGCCGCCGCGGCCGCTGCGGGAGGCGAGCGCACCGGCGACGTCGAGGACCGTGCGGACCTCGGGGGTGAGGTGCTCGGAGATCTTGGCGAACTGCTCGTCGGTCAGCTCGTCGAGCTCGATGCCGTGCTGCTCGCACTCCTTGACGCACTCACCGGCGACCTCGTGGGCGACGCGGAAGGGCACGCCCTGCTTGACCAGCCACTCGGCGATGTCGGTGGCGAGCGAGAAGCCGGCCGGGGCCAGCTCCTCCATGCGCTCGCGGTTGACGGTGAGGGTGGCCATCATGCCGGTGAAGGCGGGCAGCAGGACCTCCAGCTGGTCGCAGGAGTCGAAGACCGGCTCCTTGTCCTCCTGGAGGTCGCGGTTGTACGCGAGGGGGAGGGCCTTCAGCGTGGCCATCAGGCCGGTCAGGTTGCCGATCAGCCGGCCGGACTTGCCGCGGGCCAGCTCGGCGATGTCCGGGTTCTTCTTCTGCGGCATGATCGAGGAGCCGGTGGAGAAGGCGTCGTGCAGGGTGACGAAGGAGAACTCCTTCGTGTTCCAGATGATGACCTCCTCCGCGATCCGGGAGAGGTTCACGCCGATCATCGCGGTGATGAAGGCGAACTCGGCGACGAAGTCGCGGGAGGCCGTTCCGTCGATGGAGTTGGCGACGGACCCGTGCTCGAAGCCGAGGTCCGCGGCGACCGCCTCCGGGTCGAGTCCGAGGGACGACCCGGCCAGGGCACCGGAGCCGTACGGCGAGACGGCGGTCCGCTCGTCCCACTGGCGCAGCCGCTCGGCGTCCCTGGACAGGGGCTGCACATGGGCCAGGACGTGGTGGGCGAAGAGCACCGGCTGGGCGTGCTGCAGATGCGTACGGCCGGGCATCGCGACGTCCGGGTGCGCCTCGGCGAGGCCGACCAGCGCGCCCTGCAGTTCGGCGATCAGACCGCCGATGATCCGGGCGTGGTCGCGCAGGTACATCCGGAAGAGCGTGGCGATCTGGTCGTTGCGGGACCGGCCGGCCCGCAGCTTGCCGCCGAGGTCGGGGCCGAGGCGCTCCAGCAGTCCGCGCTCCAGCGCGGTGTGGACGTCCTCGTCGGCGATGGTGCCGGTGAAGGAGCCGTCGGCGACATCGGCTTCGAGCTGGTCGAGACCGGCGATCATGCGGCTCAGCTCGTCCTCGGTGAGCAGGCCCGCCTTGTTCAGGACGCGCGCGTGGGCGCGGGAACCGGCGATGTCGTACGGCGCGAGCCGCCAGTCGAAGTGGACGGAGGCGGACAGCTTGGCCAGCGCCTCGGCCGGACCGTCGGCGAAGCGGGCGCCCCAGAGGCGTACGTCGCCGTTGCCGTTGCCGTTGCCGTTGCTCACTGCGTGCTCCTCGGAAGAACAGGGTGGTGGGTGTGCGACCGCCTCCGCGCGTGGAGGGCCGGGGAGGCGGAGACGTAACTACTGGGGGTCGGGCGAGGTCACGCTTCGCCGCGAGCTTCGACGAGAGGCCGAAGATCTCGATGAAGCCCTGATGTCCGGGCCGCCCGAACAGGCGAGTACGACACGCTCGGTCACGGGTCTCGCCTCGCGGCACGGCCACCGACAGGTATAACTATGCAGACCTATGCATGTTTTGTCAAAGGTGCGATCGTCGGCCCGCAGTCCCGAACAGGCGTCCCGCCAGGTGGAATCACCTCGCCATCACCGGAGTCGGCGCCGACAATGATCGTCATGGGGAAAACATATGAACGCATCGAAGGACGGATCAGGACCTTCATCGAAGAGCAGCACATCTTCTTCACTGCGACGGCGCCCCTGGCCGGCGAGGGCACGGTCAACCTCTCTCCCAAGGGCGTCAGCGGTTCGTTCGCCGTCATCGACGAGCTGACCGTGGCCTACCTGGACTTCGCCGGCAGCAATGCCGAGACCGTCGCCCACCTCCGCGAGAACGGCCGGATCACGCTGATGTGGTGCGCCTTCCAGGGGCCGCCGAACATCGTGCGGGTGCACGGCCGCGGTGAGCCGGTCTTCCGTGACGATCCGCGGTTCGGCGCGCTGCTCGCCCACTTCCCGGACGTGGACCCCGACCTCCACGGGCTGCGCGCCGTCGTCGTGGTGCGGGCCGAGCTGATCCGGGACACCTGCGGCTACGGGGTGCCGTTCATGTCGTACGACGAGGACCGGTCGCTGCACGCCCGGCGCTTCGCCCGCGAGGACGACACCTCGCTCAGTGCCTACTTCGAGAAGAAGGAGCACATCGCGACGAGTATCGACGGGCTTCCGGGGCTGCCGCTCCCGCTGCCGGCGATGCCCCGGCCGGACGGCGACTCGGCGGACCGGTATTGAGCCGTACGGAGCAGAACCGCGGGTGGCGCCCGGCCGGCGGGTCTACCGTCCGGACATGCGCAGATCCCTGGTGACCTTTTCGGTACTGCTCGCGCTGGCGGGCTCGGTCGCGGCCCGGCCCGCCGCCGCGCCGCCGCTGCCGCATCGGATGGCCGACACCGGCGGCGGCAGCCAGCTGATCACGGCCGAGGCCCCGGCCAGGGGCTCCACCACGGGCACCGTCACCTGGTGGAATCTGCGCCGGGGCACCTGGGTGAAGGGCGGGTCCGCACCGGCCCGCTTCGGCACGAAAGGGCTGGCCGAGGGGGCGACGCGCAAGCAGGGCACGAACACCACACCCACCGGCCTGTACGACCTGCCGTACGCCTTCGGGATCGAGCCCGCACCGGCCGGCACCGTCCATCCGTACCGCCGGGTCGGCAACCGGTCGTGGTGGTGTCAGGACACCGCGGCGCGGGCCTACAACCGCTGGGTGGAACCGCGGCCCAAGGACTGCCGGGCGGGCGAGGCGGAGCACCTGATCGCGTATCCGACCCAGTATGCCCGCGCGCTCGTCATCGGGTTCAACTACGCACGGCCGGTACGGGTTCGCGGCGCCGGGATCTTCCTCCACGTCAACGGGCGTGGCGCGACCGCCGGTTGTGTCTCCGTACCGGCGGCCGCGATGGACCGGATCCTCGACTGGGTGGACCCGGCCCGTCGTCCGCACATCGCGATCGGGACCCGGTCGGGCCCGACCGCGATCACGCGCTACTGACGGGACCCGGCAACACCGGTCCGCTCAGCGCTCGTTCTGGGCCAGTCGCAGCAGATGGTCGGCGAGCGCCTGACCGCCCGCCGGGTCACGGCTGATCAGCATCAGGGTGTCGTCGCCCGCGATGGTGCCGAGGATGTCGTGCAGTTCGGCCTGGTCGATGGCCGAGGCGAGGAACTGGGCCGCGCCCGGAGGAGTGCGCAGCACCACGAGGTTGGCCGATGCCTCCGCGGAGATGAGCAGTTCGGCGGAGAGCCGCCGCATCCGCTCCTCCTTCGCCGACCCGCCCAAGGGTGCCTGCGGGGTGCGGAATCCGCCCTCGCTCGGCACCGCGTAGATCAGCTCGCCGCCGGTGTTGCGAATCTTCACCGCGCCCAGCTCGTCCAGATCGCGGGAGAGCGTCGCCTGGGTGACGCTCAGCCCGTCGTCGGCGAGGAGCTTCGCCAACTGGCTCTGCGAGCGCACCGGCTGCCGGTTCAGGATGTCCACGATCCGGCGGTGGCGTGCGGTGCGGGTCTGCGGCACGGACGGCCCGCCGTACTCGGTTTCCTGCGCCTCGGTCATCGTCGTCGCCTCATTCTCCGGATCGTCCGTCCCCTTGTGCCGCGTCGAGAGCGCCGGGCAGTGCCCGGAGCAACGCGTCCACTTCCGCGTCGCCGATGATCAGCGGCGGCATGAGCCGCAGGACATCGGGGGCGGGTGCGTTCACCAGGATTCCGGCTCCCTGAGCCGCCTGTTGCACCTGAGGCGCGAGGGGCTCGGTGAGCACGATACCCAGCAGCAGTCCGGAGCCGCGGACATGGGAGACCAGCGGGTGACCGAGGCCCTCCACGCCGTCCCGGATCTTCTCGCCGAGCCGCTTGACCCGGTCCAGGACGCCGTCGGCGGCCAGGGTGTCCAGGACGGCGAGACCGGCGGCGCAGGCGATCGGGTTGCCGCCGAACGTCGTGCCGTGCTGGCCAGGATGCAGCAGCTCGGCCGCCGGGCCGAAGGCCACGGTCGCGCCGATCGGCAGTCCGCCGCCGAGGCCCTTGGCGAGGGTGACGACATCGGGCTCGATGCCCTGGTGGGCCTGGTGCTCGAACCACTGGCCGCAGCGGCCGATGCCGGTCTGCACCTCGTCGAGGACGAGCAGGGTGCCGGTGGCCCGGGTGATCTCCCGGGCGGCCTCCAGGTATCCGGCGGGCGGTACGACCACACCGTTCTCGCCCTGGACGGGCTCGATGATCACCAGCGCGGTGTCGGTGGTGACGGCGGCCCGCAGGGCGTCCGCGTCGCCGTACGGGACGTGCGTGACGTCGCCGGGCAGCGGAAGGAACGGCTCGCGCTTCTTGGGCTGGCCGGTGAGTGCGAGCGCGCCCATGGTCCGGCCGTGGAAGCCGCCATCGGTGGCGACCATGTGGGTCCGCCCGGTCAGCCGGCCGATCTTGAAGGCGGCCTCGTTGGCCTCGGCGCCCGAGTTGGCGAAGTAGACGCGTCCGGTCCGGCCGAAGAGCTGGAGCAGCCGTTCGGCGAGGGCGACGGGCGGTTCGGCGATGAAGAGGTTGGAGACATGGCCGAGGGAGGCGATCTGGGTGGAGACGGCCTCGACGACGGCGGGGTGGGCGTGCCCCAGCGCGTTCACCGCGATCCCGCCGACGAAGTCGAGGTACTCGGTGCCGTCGGCGTCCCACACATGGGCGCCCTCGCCGCGGACCAGGGACAGCTGCGGGGTCCCGTAGTTGTCCATCAGCGCGTGGCTCCAGCGCTGTGCGAGCTCCTGGTTGCTCATGACTCCCCCTGCGCGTCGGGCACGACCATCGTGCCGATTCCTTCGTCGGTGAAGATCTCCAGCAGGATCGAGTGCTGGACCCGGCCGTCGATCACGCGGGCGGTCTCGACGCCGTTGCGCACGGCGTGCAGGCAGCCCTGCATCTTCGGCACCATGCCGCTGGAGAGTTCCGGCAGCAGCTTCTCCAGCTCCGCCGCGGTGAGACGGCTGATCACGTCGTCGCTGTTGGGCCAGTCCTCGTAGAGGCCCTCGACATCGGTGAGGACCATCAGCGTCTCGGCGTTCAGCGCGGCGGCGAGCGCCGCGGCCGCGGTGTCGGCGTTGACGTTGTAGACGTGGTTGTCGTCGGCGGAGCGTGCGATGGAGGAGATGACCGGGATCCGGCCGTCGTCCAGCAGCGCCTGGACCGCCCCGGTGTCGATGGCGGTGATCTCGCCGACCCGGCCGATGTCGACGAGTTCGCCGTCGATGGTCGGCCGGTGCTGGGTGGCGGTGATCGTGTGGGCGTCCTCGCCGGTCATGCCGACGGCGAGCGGTCCGTGCTGGTTGAGCAGACCGACAAGTTCCCGCTGGACCTGTCCGGCGAGCACCATCCGTACGACGTCCATCGCCTCGGGCGTGGTGACGCGCAGACCTGCCTTGAACTCGCTGACCAGGCCCTGCTTGTCGAGCTGGGCGCTGATCTGCGGGCCGCCGCCGTGCACGACGACGGGCTTGAGGCCGGCCTGGCGCAGGAAGACCACGTCCTGGGCGAAGGCCGCCTTCAGCTCGTCGTCGATCATGGCGTTGCCGCCGAACTTGATGACGACGGTCTTGCCGTTGTGCCGGGTCAGCCAGGGGAGCGCCTCGATGAGGATCTGCGCCTTCGGAAGTGCGGTGTGCTTCCGCGCCGCGCTCATGAGCTGTACGCGCTGTTCTCGTGGACGTAGTCCGCGGTGAGGTCGTTGGCCCAGATGACGGCGGACTCGGTGCCGGCGGCGAGGTCGGCGGTGATCTTGACTTCCCGGTAGCGCATGTCGACCAGGTCGCGGTCCTCGCCGACGCCGCCGTTCTTGCAGACCCAGACGTCGTTGATGGCGACGTTCAGCTGGTCGGGCTCGAAGGCGGCCTTCGTCGTGCCGATCGCGGAGAGGACCCGGCCCCAGTTGGGGTCCTCGCCGTGGATGGCGCACTTGAGGAGGTTGTTGCGGGCGATGGAGCGGCCCACCTCGACGGCGTCGTCCTCGGTCGCGGCGTTGACGACCTCGATCCGGATGTCCTTGGAGGCGCCCTCGGCGTCGCCGATGAGCTGCCGGGCGAGGTCGGCGCAGACGGTCCGCACGGCCTCGGCGAACTCCGCCTGCTCCGGCGCGATTCCGCTCGCCCCGGAGGCCAGCAGCAGCACGGTGTCGTTGGTCGACATGCAGCCGTCGGAGTCGACCCGGTCGAAGGTGGTGCGGGTGGCGGCGCGCAGCGCGGAGTCGAGTCCTGCGGCGTCGACGTCGGCGTCGGTGGTGAGGACGACCAGCATGGTGGCGAGGCCCGGGGCGAGCATGCCCGCGCCCTTGGCCATGCCGCCGACGGTCCAGCCCTCGCCGCCCGCGACGGCGGTCTTGTGGACGGTGTCGGTGGTCTTGATCGCGATGGCGGCCTTCTCGCCGCCGTGCTCGCTGAGGGCGGCGGCGGCCTGCTCGATGCCGGGCAGCAGCTTGTCCATCGGGAGCAGTGTGCCGATCAGCCCGGTCGACGCGACCGCGATCTCACCCGCGTTGTGGCCGGTGAGCACCTCGGCGGCCTTCTCGGCGGTGGCGTGGGTGTCCTGGAAGCCCTTCGGCCCGGTGCAGGCGTTGGCACCGCCGGAGTTGAGCACGACGGCGGTGACCTCGCCGCCCTTCAGCACCTGCTCCGACCAGAGGACGGGGGCGGCCTTGACGCGGTTGGAGGTGAAGACGCCCGCGGCGGCGCGACGCGGACCGTGGTTGACCACGAGGGCCAGGTCCGGGTTACCGCTCTCCTTGATTCCCGCGGCGATGCCCGCCGCGGAGAACCCCTGTGCTGCCGTGACGCTCACGGTGCGACTCCGATCGTGGAAAGACCTGTGTCCTCGGGAAGTCCGAGGGCGATGTTCATGCTCTGCAGGGCGCCGCCGGCGGTGCCCTTGGCGAGGTTGTCGATGGCGCTGATCACGATGATCCGGCCCGCCGCCTCGTCGTGGGCGACCTGGATCTGTACGGCGTTGGAACCGTAGACGGACGCCGTGGCGGGCCACTGCCCCTCGGGGAGCAGGTCGACGAAGGGTTCGTCGGCGAACGCCTTCTCGTACACGTCACGGACGGACGCGGCGCTCACCCCGGGCTTCGCCTTCGCACTGCAGGTGGCGAGGATGCCGCGGGGCATCGGTGCCAGGGTCGGCGTGAAGGACACCGTGACCGGTTCACCGGCCGCCGCGCTGAGGTTCTGGATCATCTCGGGGGTGTGCCGGTGGGCGCCGCCGACGCCGTACGGGGACATGTTGCCCATCACCTCGGAGCCGAGCAGATGCGGCTTGGCCGCCTTGCCCGCCCCGGAGGTGCCGGACGCGGCGACGATCACGGCCTCGGGCTCGGCCAGCTGGGCCGCGTACGCCGGGAAGAGCGCGAGGGAGACGGCGGTCGGGTAGCAGCCGGGCACCGCGATACGCTTGGAGCCGGCCAGCGCCGAACGTCCGCCCGGCAGTTCGGGCAGACCGTAGGGCCAGGTGCCGGCGTGCGGCGAACCGTAGAACTTCTCCCAGTCCCCGGCGTCCTTGAGCCGGAAGTCGGCTCCCATGTCGACGATCAGCACCTCGTCACCGAGCTGCTCGGCCACGGCGGCGGACTGTCCGTGCGGGAGGGCGAGGAAGACGACGTCGTGCCCGGCGAGGACCTCGGCGGTGGTCGGCTGGAGCACCCGGTCGGCGAGCGGCCGCAGGTGCGGCTGCAGCGCGCCGAGCTTCTGCCCGGCGTTGGAGTTGGCCGTGAGCGCCCCGATCTCGACCTGGGGGTGGACCAGCAGGAGACGGAGCAGCTCCCCGCCGGCGTATCCACTCGCCCCTGCCACTGCTGCGCGTACCACCATCGAAACCTCCTCGTCGATGGCATGACTATACGCAGCTATGCACTTTTATGCAAAGCTGGGGGCGGTTCGGTGGTCGGCATGCCGGGGTGACCCGCATGGCCGCCCTCTGCCGGGGCAGGCCTTGAGCTCCACCGGGAATCATGCCCGGAGCACGCCTTCACGACGGAGCACGATTCGCGTCCGCCGTGGCCGGGCCGGCGAACGGTGCTCCGCGGCCGGGGGCTCGGACATCAACTGCCGTCCCGTGTCCCGATCTTCAGGCGCCACCGCCGTCACCACGATCACCCTCGTCTTCCTCTATGTACGAGCATGTACGAGGCCGGGCCTATCGCTGGGCCGCCCGGCCCGTGGCACCCGGTCAGGCGGGGAACGGCCGTTCCGCACCCAGAAGTTCCCGGGTGTGCTGGCCCAGGGCGGGGGCCGGGTCGCGGAAGGTGTCCAGACCCGCTCCGAAAGTCACGGGGAAGCGGGCCTGCGGGCAGGCGGCGGGGTCGGCGGGGGTGCTGAACAGCTGCCGGGCCGTCGTGTGTGGGTCGGCCAGGAGTTCGCCGGGGGTGGTGAGGACGGGGGCCCAGGGGGCGTCGAGGCCGTCCAGGCGCTCCTGCCACCAGGCGTAGTCGCGGGCCCGGAAGACTCCCCGCAGCAGATCGCTCACCACCTGCCGGGCGGCGGTGCGGGCGGCGCGCCGGTCGTAGGCGGGGGTGTCCAGCGCCGGGAAGTCGCCCGCCAGTCCGGTGCGGAAGCGGCACCAGAACTTGTCCTCGAACGTGGCGAGGGAGAGCCGGCGTCCGTCGGCGGTGGTGAAGGTGTCGTTGTCGCCCTGGACCAGACCCGCTTCGAGGGGGTCGGGGACATCGCGCAGCGGCAGCGCGAAGAGGGAGCACCAGGCGGTGATGGACTCGCTGAGGGATACGTCGATGTGCTGGCCCTCGGTCTCGGCGCCGAGGGCGGCGGTCAGGGCGAGGGCCGCGTGCATGGCTCCGGCCATGTCGCCGATGCGGACGCCGGGGCGGGTGATCTCGCCGTCGAGCCGTCCGGGGACGGCGAAGAAGCCGGACAGGCCGAGGAAGTTGAGCTCGTGGCCGGGCTTCTGTGCGTACGGTCCGCTCTGCCCGTAGCCGCTGAGCGAGCACAGCACCAGGCGCTGATTGGCCTCGTGGAGCGTGGCGTAGCCCAGGCCCATCCCGTCGAGAACGCCGGGGCGGAAGCTCTCCACTACGGCGTCGGCGGTGCGGACCAGGTCCAGGAAGGTGCTCCGACCATCCTCGTCGCGCAGGTCGACGGTGATCGACCGCTTGTTGCGGTTGAGTGCCTCGAACAGGTCGGGGGCGATTCGCAGGGGGTCGCCGGGGTCCGGGGATTCGACCTTGATGACGTCGGCGCCGAGGTCGGCGAGCAGGGACGTGGCGTACGGGCCGGGCAGGAGGCGGGAGAGGTCGAGGATGCGTTTGCCCGTCAGCGACGACCAGGCGGGGGCTGCGGAGTGGGCGGGGGTTGTCATCGGGTGCACCTGTCTTGCGGAGTGAGGGGCGACGTGCGGCGGGAGACCGGTCAGGCCATGAAGGCGAGGCCGTGCGCGATGCCGTTGCGCTGGATCTCGGAGGTGCCGGTCAGGATGCGGAACATGCGGATCTTGCGGAACAGGAACTCGATCTCGTTGCCCTGGGTGAGACCTTCCTTGCCGTGGATCTGGACGGCCTGGTCGAGGATGCGGAAGGCGGACTCGGCGACGAACAGCTTGCTCATGAACGCCTCGGTGCGTACGTCCTTGCCCTGGTCGAGGGCGGCGAGCGCGGCGTAGGTCATCGAGCGGGCCGCGTAGAGATCGGTGGCCATGTCGGCGACCTTGTGCTGGATGGACTGCAGGGCCAGCAGGGGCTGTCCACCGGCGACCTTTCGGGTGCGGGTGCGCTCCAGAGTGAGGCCGAGGGCGCGGCGGGTGGCGCCGATGACGGTGGGGCAGTGCAGGAGCCGGTTGGTGGTGACGCGGCCGAGCGCGATCCGCATGCCCTTTCCCTCCTCGCCGAGGAGGTTCTGGGCGGGGACGTGGCAGTCGTCCAGCACGATGTCGCTCTCGATGTGCTCGCCGGACATGGGCGTGGCGCCCTCGGCCACCCGGCAGCCGGGACTGTCGAGGTCGACGAGGAAGGCGGAGAAGGTCGGCTTCTCGCCCTCCTGTTCGCCGGTCCCCGCCATCCGGGCCACGACGATGGCGAAGTCGGCGAAGGGGCCCGCGGAGCTGAAGACCTTGTGGCCGCTCAGACGGTAGCCGTCGCCGTCGCGGACGGCGGTGGTGCGCATGGACCGGACGTCGGAGCCGGCATCGGTCTCGGTCAGCGAGAAGCAGCAGGCGCGCTCGCCGCGCACCAGGGGCAGCAGGTACGTGTCCAGCTGGTACTCGGTGGCGTGGTCGAGGATGTCACCGGCACGGAGCGGGCCGCCCATGTCGCCGAGCACGCTGTGTCCCAGCACGCGTCCGCAGGCGCCGACTTCCTCCTTCAGGGCGGCCAGGGCGGTGTAGGAGAGGTTCTGACCGCCGTACTGCTCGGGCAGCTGGATGCCGTAGAAGCCGAGTTCGCGGCTGCGCTGCCAGACGGGTTCGAGGTCGGAGCGGGCGAGGCGGCTCTCGTGGGTGATGCCGCGGTCGCGTTCGTAGTCGGCGAGTTCGCCGTCGAGGTAGGTGCGGAGCCGGTCGACGAGGCCGGAGACCTGGGGGTCGTCGTAGCTGGGGCGCAGGGAGAAGGTCATGTCGTGGTGGTCCTTGCGGTCGGCGGAGGGGGCGGGGTCAGTTCACGCGGCGGTCGGCGCCGGCCCAGAACGGTTCGCGCACGGCCTTGCGGTCGAGCTTTCCGTTCCGGTTGTGGGGCAGCTCTCCGACGAAGTCGATGCTCTTGGGCTTCTTGAAACGGTCGAGGCGCTCGGCGCAGAACGCGGTGATCTCGTCGGCGCTCGGCGCGTGGCCGGGGCGGGGCACGATGACGGCCTTGACCGCTTCGCCCCACGTCTCGTCGGGCACGCCGATGACGCAGACCTCCTGGACACCGGGGTGTTCGTAGAGGGCGGCCTCGACCTCGGTGGAGTAGATGTTGAACCCACCGGAGATGATCATGTCTTTCTTGCGGTCGACGAGGAACAGGTAGCCGTCCTCGCGCATCCAGGCGAGGTCGCCGGTGTGGACCCAGCCGTCGCGGAACGTCTGCGCCGACAGTTCGGGCTCCTGCCAGTACTCGCGTACGCAGTCGGGGCCGCGGACGATGAGCTCACCGACCTCGCGGGGCGGCAGCGGCCGGCCGGCCTCGTCGACGATCCGGATCTCGGTGTCGTACATCGCCCGTCCGCAGGACTGGAGCAGCTCGGGGTCGTCCGCGACGGCGTGGGCGATCTCCTGGCTGCTCAGGCCCGCCACCACGCTGGTCGTCTCGCCCAGGCCGTAGCCCTGCGCCACGACCGGGCCGAAGAACCGTACGGCGTCCCGCAGGCGTTGGGGCGATATGGGCGCGCCTCCCACGCGCACGCCGGTCAGGCTGGACAGGTCCCGCCCGGTCGCGTCCGGGTGGGCCAGCACCATGTTGACCATGGCGGGGACGAGGAACGTCGCGGTGATGCGTTCCCTCTCCACCGTCTCCACGAACGCCTCGGCGCTCCAGGCCGGCAGCACATGGGTGGTCGCCCCGGCGAACACATTGGCCAGCAGGGTCATGCCGGTGGCGTGGGTGATGGGGCCGCAGGCGAGGTAGCGGGTGCCCGGCCGGGGCCGGGACTCGTCGCTCATCAGCAGTTTGCGCATGTTCGCGAGGCGGTTGCCGAAGGTCTGGACGGCGGCCTTGAGCGCTCCGGTGGATCCGGAGGTGAAGTTCAGGACGCACGGAGCGTCCTCGTCCACGTCGGTGGCGACCGGGCCGGCTCCCGTCTCCGCTCCCGTCTCGCCGAGCAGGGTCCGGTAGCCGAGGACCGCGGCGGCATCCGGTGTCGCGCCCGACGCGGCGGCCGGCTCGTCATCGAGGAGCACGGGAAGACAGCCGGTGCCCGACGCCTCGACGGCGGCCAGCGCGTCCTCGCGGTGCGCCGCGTCGAACAGGAGGGCGCGCACCGGCGCGTAGCGCAGGATGTGCTCGATCTCGCCGCGCCCCAGACGGGCGTTGATCGGTGCGCGTACCAGTCCGGCCTTGTAGAGGGCGAATTCGACCTCTACCAGCTCCCCGCGGTTCCAGGCCAGGGAGGCGACCGCGTCACCGGGGCGCAGCCCGCGGGAGATCAGGGCCGAGGCGAGCCGGTCGGTCGCGCCGTCCAGCTCCGCGTACGTCCAGGAACGCTCGCCGCAGACCAGAGCGGTCGCGTGGGGCCAGTAGCGGGCGCTGCGGGTGAGGTAGGTGCCGAGGTTCATCAACGATCTCCAGCCTTGCAGTCTGACCAATTGAATACAGCAAGAACGTTTACGGACAGAATGTTTTGTATCTTGTGGGCTGTCAAGAGCCATCTAGACTGTGCGCGAACCACAACAGGGCGAAGGGGGCCGCATGGCCGAGGACAGGCGCACCAGACGCACCCGCAGGGCGCTGGGCGGCGCACTGGTGGAGCTGGTGCTGGAGCGCGGCTTCAGCGCGCTCACCGTCGAAGACATCACCGAGCGGGCCGATGTCGCGCGCGCCACGTTCTACGCGCACTTCAAGGGCAAGGACGACCTGTTCGCGCGCGTGACCACCGACCTGCTGGAGCAGCTCACGCAGCGCCTGGAGCCGGCGGTGTCCGGCAGCGCCGTCGGGTTCACCGGCAAACCGCTGCTGGAGATGTTGCGGCACGTGAGCGACGAACGGGACGTGTACCGGGTCGTCCTGCGCGGCGAGGGGGACGGCAAGCCCCTGCAGATGTTCGTGGACTCCTGCGCCGCCGCGACGGCGCAGGAGTTCAAGGCCCGCGCCGAACGCAACAGCGTCCAGCCGCGCATCGACGCCGACCTGCTGGCCCGCGTCTGGGTGGGCGAACAGATCGCCGTACTGCGCTGGTGGGCCGAGCAGGACACCCCGCCGATGCCCGCCGAAGAGGCCGTCCGCATGCTCCTGGACCTGGCCCTGCACGGCCGGTACTGGGCCAGCGGCTTCACCGCACCGGACCGGGACTGACCGACCCTAGGACGCGCCGAGTCGCGCGGCGTCCCGGGCCGGGCGGATACAGCAGACGGCCACCGCACCGCAGGTGATCATGACGCCCGCGGCCAGCGCGAACGACTGCGCGTAGCCCGCGCTCGCCGAGGGCGCCGTGTCCAGCAGGCGGCCGGTCAGGGAGGGGGCCAGCAGCCCCGGAAGCGTCCCCGTCGCGGCCACGATCCCGAAGAGCGCGCCGCGCTGGGAGGCGGGCACGACCGCCGCGGCCGTCATGTAGTGCAGTGGGAAGGCGATGGAGTGCACCGCGAAGGCGACCGCGATCAGGACGAGCCGCACCGGCAGCGGGCCGACGAAGGGGAGCGCCGCCATCGCCGCCCCCGCACACGCCACCGCCAGGCCCTGCGGTACACCGCTGGAAAGGCGCAGCGACACGCCGCGCCGGGTCAGCCGGTCGACCATCGGTGACAGCGCCAGCAGCAGTACGAAACTGAAGGCGGACACGGCGCTGAGCACCGCCGCCGCCGTCCCCGGGCCCATGGTGAGCTCGTTCCTGAGGTACGACGGCAGCCACGCCTGGCTGAGGGCCATCGCCCACGACGCCCCGAAGGCGCTGGCCACGCTCCCGATCACCGTGCCGGAGAGCAGTAGGCGGCGATACGGGACGCGCGCGGGCCCGCCGGTCCCGGCCGGTACGCGCGCGGAAGGCCGGTCATAGGGCCCGTCGCGCCCGACGAACCACCACACCGCGCTCCACACCAGGCTCGTCACGGCCAGCGCGGCGAAGGCCGAACGCCACCCGAACCAGGTGATCAGCCAGGTCACCACGGGCGCCGCTATGAGGGTGCCGAGCGCGGCACCACTGATCTGCAGGGCCGAGGGCAGGCCGCGTCGGCCCACCGGAAACCACTTGTACAGGGCGTGCATCGACATCGGCGTGGCCGGTCCCTCCGCCGCACCGAGCAGCACCCGGCCGACGACGAGCGCCGGCACGGCCGAGACGATCAGGACGGGCAGCTGGGCCAGGCCCCACACCACGCACATCACGAACAGCAGGACACGGCTGGAGATGCGTGCGGCGAAGAAGCCGACGACCAGCCCGGAGACGCTGAACAGGATCGAGTAGGAGCTGGAGATCAGGCCGTAGGTGCTGTGACTGATGTCCAGCTCGTCCATGATCGGGTCGGCCGCCAGTCCGAGCACCGACTTGTCCGCGAAATTGACGATCATGAACGTGACGATCAGAGCGGTGACGAGCCAGGCGCGGCGCCGGTCGAACGCCGGCGCCGCGAGGTTGCCGGGCGCGTCGAGAGCCGGCGGCGGTGATGGCTGCGAGGACATAGGGAGACTCCTGCGGTTCGGGAGAAGCAGGGTGCGAACGCTCTGCGACGGGAGGCGCGGCATCGAGCCGACGCGGGTGGCGGCGCCGCTCCCGTCCCGGCACGCCCTGTCGGGGTGCGACGGCAAAGCGATTGAACACAGCGTCCAGTAATGGGCTGTTGATTCGGCAACGTAACGCGCTGGCCACTTCCGGTCAATGCTTCTATGGCAAGCGAGGTGATGCACCACGAGTCGATCGCTGGAGAAGGTGACGAACCAGAACACGACAGTCATGAAATTAGACGGTGTGTATGGTAGCGATCGGAACGTCACTCAATTTCGAGGAGCGTGCATGACCGAGGCACCGCTGGCGAATCTCCACTGGTCCCGCGGCTATACCGACCCGGCATGGGTGCGCCGCTACACCACGTCGGGCCGGGAACTGCTGCCCAGCCGGCGGGTGTGGCGCGGACCGGACCCCGCCCGCAGCCTGCCGACCGGCACCGCCGACATCGAACAGCTCACGATCACCGCGCCCGACGGCCGCACCCTGACCCTCCAGGACCTCTTCGCGGCCGCCGAGACCGACGCCCTCCTGGTGATGCACCGCGGCACCGTCGTCCACGAGAACTACCCGCACGGGCTGCGGCCCCACGATGCCCACTTCAACGCCTCGGCGGCCAAGTCGTACGTAGGTCTCCTGGCGGCCACCCTGGCCCACCGGGGAACCCTCGACCGTGACGCGACAGCCTCCACGTACATCCCCGAACTCGCCGGCACCGCCTTCGGGGACAGCACCGTCGACCACCTGCTGCACATGGGAACCCATGTCTCCTACGCGGGGCGCCCCTTCGACAAGCCCGTCGAGGCCCAGCGCTACTTCGCGGTCGTCGCACCACCCCTGCGCCCCTACGGCTACAGCGGCCCCACCAGCATCCGCGAACACCTCACCACCGCACGCGCGACCGCCGCACCGGGGACCGAGTTCCGCTACGAGAACGGCAACGTCGAAGCGCTCGCCGAAATCCTCCGCCGCGTCACCGGCACCACCACCTCGGCCCTGCTGAGCGACATGATCTGGTCCCGGCTCGGCGCCGACGAGGACGCCTACTACGTCCTGGACAGCGAGGGCGCCGAAGCCGCCTGCGGCGGATTCAGCGCCACCGCCCGCGACGTGGCCCGGCTCGGCGAGATGATCCGCTGCGGCGGTGCCGTCGCGGACCGGCAGATCATTCCGAACGCCGTGACCGCCGCCATCACCGAAGCGCCGGAGGGCTACCCCAAGCGCGTCCGCTTCCCCGCCGCGCCGCCCAGCGCCCCCGCCGCCCTCTCGTACCACGACTTCTGGTGGATCCTGAACGACCCCTACGGCTCCTTCATGGCCAGCGGCATTCACGGCCAACGCCTCTTCATCTCACCTCAGTTGGAAACCGTCATCGTCCATTACGGATCCCAGGTGATGTCCCCGGTCGCCCCCGCGGCCCCGCTCGTCCCGGCGTTCCTGCAGATCGGCGCCCACCTCCAGCGCACGAGCTGACCCCGGCGCCACGGGCCCGGCGCCACGGGCCCGGCGCCGCGGCAGGGGCCGGCCGTTCCGGAGCCCGGTGATCACGCCGTTCCGGAACCCGGTGATCGCGGCGGAGGCCTGGCTCCGCCGGCCAGGAAGCCCGGACGGGAACGGGTCGTCGCACGCGTGCGGGAGCGCACGCGAGCGGGCGGACGCCGCCCGAGCGCGCGTGTCACCCGTGCCCGCCCGTCGGTGCCGAACGAGTCGATGTCAGGATGGTTCCATGACGAGCAAGGTTTACTTCGACATCACCATCAACGACGAGCCCGCCGGGCGGATCACGTTCAAGCTGTTCGACGACATCGTCCCCAAGACGGCGGAGAACTTCCGCCAGCTGGCGACGGGCGAGAAGGGCTTCGGTTACAAGGGGTCGTCCTTCCACCGGATCATCCCCGACTTCATGCTGCAGGGCGGCGACTTCACCCGGGGCGACGGCACGGGCGGCCAGAGCATCTACGGCGCCAAGTTCCCGGACGAGAACTTCAAGCTCGCGCACACCAAGCCCGGCCAGCTGTCCATGGCCAACAGCGGCCCCCACTCCAACGGCTCGCAGTTCTTCATCACGACGATCGTGACGTCGTGGCTGGACGGCAAGCACGTGGTCTTCGGCGAGGTCGACGACGAGGACAGCATGAAGCTGGTCAAGAAGATCGAGTCCCTCGGCTCCCAGAGCGGCCGCCCGCAGGCGAAGATCACCATCGCGGACAGCGGCACCGTCTGACCCGCACACGCAATTTCTGGAACGAGCGCGCCGCCCGGCAGTCCCGCCGGGCGGCGCGCTCCGTCGTACCGGCGGCCGACCAGCCCCCGCTCCGCCGATACGGTGCCGGGATGGGAAACTTCTTCCACGGCGGGGGCCGCAGTCTCTCCATGTCCAACGGGGGCACGGACGTCTTCGTCGATGTGCTCATGCTGGCCGTGTCCGGTCTCGCCGAGAGCGTCTGGGAGTACCGCTTCGCCACCCTGCTGACCTTGCAGGACCAGGGCGCCGTGGGGCGCGGGGTGGTCGGATTCGACCTGGAGGAAGTCGACTGGGGCAGCTCCCCGGGCGAGCAGGCCGCGGCGAAGGGCTTCGTGCTGCGGGTGCTCGATCTGGCCCTGCGCAGGCACCGGTGGGACGAGCTGGGCTACGAACCACCGTTCGCCGAGGGATATCTGCGGCAGTACCGGGAGATGGTCGAGGCGTTCGACCCCGCCGGCACCGAGCTGCAGCGCGGCATTTTCCCCTTCCCCGGTCCGGAGGAGGCCGCCATGGCCTCGTGCGTACGGCACCGCGTGCTGTGCGCGCCGGCGTACTGGGAGGCATGCGTCTTCTGCAATGCCTCGCGCCACTGACCCCACTGTCAACCAATGGTTGACACCTCGGGACTGTCAACCTATGGTTGACACATGGTGAATCCCGTACGCCCGACACATCCCGTACGCCTCGACGACCTGATCGAGGCCATCAAGAAGGTGCACACCGACGCCCTCGACCAACTGTCCGACGCGGTGATCGCCGCGGACCACCTCGGTGACATCGCCGACCATCTGATCGGCCACTTCGTGGACCAGGCCCGGCGCTCGGGCGCCTCCTGGACCGAGATCGGCAAGAGCATGGGGGTGACCAGGCAGGCGGCCCAGAAGCGGTTCGTGGCCAAGGATCCCGGCGAGGTGTCGGATCTCGACCCCAGCCAGGGGTTCAGCCGCTTCACCCCGCGGGCCAGGAACGTCGTGATGGCCTCGCAGAACGAGGCCCGCACGGCACACAACGACGAGGTGGGCACCGCGCACCTGGTGCTGGGGCTGCTCAGCGAGCCGGAAGGGCTGGCCGCGGCGTTCGTCAAGGCCCAGGGCATCACGCTGGAGGACGTCCGCCGGGCCGCGACCGAGGCGCTGCCACCGGCCGTGACCGGCGAGCTGCCGGAGATCGTCCCGTACGACGCCGGGGCCCGCAAGGCGCTGGAGCTGACGTTCCGGGAGGCCCTTCGGATGGGCCACAACTACGTCGGAACCGAGCACATCCTGCTCGCGCTGCTGGAGCAGGAGGACGGTACGGGTGTGCTGACGGATCTCGGCATCGACAAGGCGACCGCCGAGGCGGGCATCGCCGAGGCCCTCACCCTCCTCACCGGCTCGCAGGAGGACGGCTGACCGAGCCGCCGGGTCCGCCGGAGACCCCGGCGGACCCGGTCGTCGTACGCCGGTGCCCGGCCCGCCGCGGCGAATTCCGGCCAGTGCGCGGCGACCGGGGCGGAGAGGCCGGCAAGCCCCCCGGCCAGCGAGGGCGGGCTGCGTCGAGCGGTCGTCGTTGTTCGCTCACCGGACGCTGACCAGGGCCGTCCGCTCCCGGGACCGGACGGGGGCGCCGTCCGGCCGACCGCCCAAAGGCAGACCACGGAACCGCCGACAGGTACGGCGACCGCCGCGCCCGGTTCCCCGTACTTCCGGAAATTCGCCGGGAAGTTCTCCAGGAACTTCAGCGGACTCCCGCTTCGAGCCTGAGACTCCAGCGGCCCGGCACACCGGTGAGCGTGACCGTGGAAAGCGGCCCGACGTCCACGCTCCAGTACGTCGACGGCGGGGCCTTGAGCGCGTAGACGAGCGCGGCCCGGACGACCGCCGGCTCGGCGACGGCGACGATGGCGCCCTCGCATGCGGGGCGGGTGTCCAGCCAGTCCCCTATCCGCGAGATGAACGCGAGCAGCGGTTCACCGCCGTGCGGGGCGGAGCGCGGGTCCGCGAGCCAGGCGTCGACCGCCGCGGGCTCGCATGCTGTGACATCGGCGAGGGTCCAGCCGCGCCAGCGGCCCATGTCGCAGTCGCGCAGGGCGGGTTGGACGAGCGGGGCGAAGCCGAGCGCGTCGCCGGTCGCGCGGCTGCGCGGGGTCGGCGAGCAGTAGCGCAGCTCGGCGGCGCCCAGAGGTATGAGGGCGGGCGCGGCGAGCCGGACTTCGTACAGACCGCTGTGGTCCAGCGGCCGGTCGTCGTCGAAGCGCTCGGCGAGCACGGCGGAGCTGCGTGCCGCTGCGACCAACAAGACTCTGGAAGTCATGGCGGTGATCGTGGATCCGAACACCCTTCCGGTCAAGAGGGCCTTCACGACTCCTTCCGTCCCGTCCCGGCCCGGGGCGGATCCCGCGGCACCTGCCCCCGATTGGCTTGAAACGGCCTTCTCAGGGACCGTGCGGGCAGCCCGGGTCAGGGCCGGAGGCCGCCCCCGGAACCGGTCAGGACTTCGTCGCAGGCGGTGCGCAGCCGACGGATCCCCTCGGCGATCTCGGCCGGCCCGGCGACCGCGGAGTAGCTCAACCGGATGTGCGGGGCCGGAGGTTCCGCGCAGAAGTACGGGCGGCCGGGTGCGACGGCGACACCCGCGCGCAGGGCCGCCGAGACCACCGCGGACTCGTCCGTACCGGCCTCCGCCTCGGGCAGACGCAACCACAGACTGCCGCCGCCGGCGGGGATGTGCGGGACCGTGAGGGCGGGCAGTTCCAGGCTGAGGGCCGTCGTCATGGCGGTGCGGCGGTTCCTCAGCCCGGTCGACACCGACCGCAGATGGCGGCCCCAGGCCGGGGATCCCACGAGTTCGAGCGCGGCCTCCTGGAGCGGCCGGGGGACGAAGAAGCTGTCGACGACCTGGATGGCCCGCAGCCGGCCCAGTACCGGCCCGCGGGCGGCGAGCGCCCCCACCCGCAGGCTCGGCGAGGCGATCTTGGTGAGGGAGCAGACGTGGACGACCACTCCGTCCGGGTCGTCGGCGGCCAGGGGTGCCGGCAGCGGCCCGGCGTCGTCGTGGACCAGCCGGCGCGCAAAGTCGTCCTCGACGACGAAGGCGCCCGCCGCACGGGCGATCCGGACGACCTCGGCGCGCCGTTCGGGGGCGAGGACAGCGCCGGTCGGGTTCTGGAAGAGCGGCTGGCAGACGAAGACGCGGGCACCGGTCGCGCGGAACGCCGCGTCGAGCAGTTCCGGCCGTACGCCGTCGGCATCCATGGGCACCGGCACGGGCCTCAGTCCGGCGGCGCGGGCGACCGCCAGCATGCCGGGGTAGGTGGGTGACTCGACCAGCAGCGGGGCACCGGGCGGGGCGAGGGCACGCAGTGCGGCGGCCAGGGCGCTCTGGCCACCCGCGGTGATCAGCACGTCGGCGGCGGTGAACGCGGGCCCGATCTCCCGGGCGAACCAGGACCGCAGTTCGGTCAGGCCGTCGGTGGGTGGCCGACCCCAGGCGCCGGGGCGGCGGCCGGCCCGCGCGAGGGCGGCGGCGAGTGCCCGCTCCGGCTGGAGCGAGGGGTGGAGGTAGCCGCCGTTCAGCTCGATGACACCGGGCGGCGGCGCGGCGAGCGTGACCAGGACCCCGGAGGCGTCGACGGTGCGCGGCACCACCTCGGGGCCGCCGTCGCCGCTCAGGGAGACCTCCTGCCAGGAGGTGTCGCCCGGCGGGGGCACATCGGTGCGGGGCTGCGCCCGGAAGGCGCCGGAGCCGGGCCTGGTGACCACCAGCCCCTCGGCGACGAGCTGGGCGATGGCCCGGGAGACGGTGACGGGGCTGACCCGGAAGCGCTCCACGAGAGCTCGACTCGACGGCAGCTTTCCACCGGGCGAGTAGCGGTTCACCTCGCTCCGGAGCGATCTGACGAGGTCAGCGACACTGCTACGCTCTTGCATGAGAGCCAATGATAGCGCTACCAACAACAGTACGATAGCGGTCGGATCCTCCGTCGGCATCGATCCCGACCGCGGGGCCGGCAGTGCGACCGGGAGCGGGACGGGCCGCGTCACCGGCCGTGAGGGGAACCGCGGCGGCGCCGTTCTCGCCGGGCTCGGTGTCCTCGCCTTCTCGCTGACCTTTCCTTCGACGGCCTGGGGCCTGGAGAGCTTCGGCCCCTGGTCGCTGGTGGCGCTGCGCACCCTGCTCGCCGCGGTGATCGCGGGCAGTGCGCTGCTGCTGGGACGCGTCGCGCTGCCGCACCGACGGCACCGGGCCGGGCTCGTCGTCGTCGCCGCGGGTGTGGTGATCGGCTTCCCGCTGCTGACCACGCTGGCGCTGCAGACCTCGACGACCTCGCACGCGGCCGTGGTCGTGGGGCTGCTGCCGCTGACCACCGCGGTGTTCTCCTCGCTGCGTACGGGAGCGCGACCGCCCCGCGCCTTCTGGGTCGCGGCACTGGCCGGTGCCGCCGTGGTGATCGTGTTCACCGTGCAGCAGAGCGGGGGTGAGCTGTCCGGCGGCGATCTGTACCTGTTCGGCGCGCTGCTGGTGTGCGCGGCGGGGTACACGGAGGGCGGCAGGCTGGCCCGGGTCATGCCGGGCTGGCAGGTGGTCGGCTGGGCGCTGGTGCTCTGTCTGCCGCTCGCGGTGGCGGGAGCGGCGGTCGCGTTGCCGGCTGAGCCGGTGCGGCTGACCGCGCACGGGGTGATCGGTCTGGTCTGGGTGGCGGCCGGCTCGACCTTCCTCGGCCTGTACGTCTGGTACCGCGGGATGGCGGAGATCGGGGTGCCGCGGGCCAGCCAGCTCCAGCTCGCGCAGCCGTTGCTGACCCTGGTCTGGTCGTTCTTCCTGCTCGGCGAGACGGTCTCGGCCGCGGCGCCGGTGGCGGCGCTCGCGGTGCTCGTCTGCATCGCGGCCACCCAGCGGGCGGGGCGTGCCCGGCGTCCGCGGTGAGGACCTGCCCGCTCCACCGGGCGAAGTCGCCTTTCGGTCATAGACTTGTCGACATGGACCGCCATCCGTGAGGAGGTCAGTCCCGATGGAGGCACACACGGGCGACCGGCTGGTGACGCACGGCAGGACCGTGGGCCAGCACGACAAGGTCGCAGAGATCGTCGAAGTGCTCGGGGCCGGGGGCGCTCCCCCGTACCGCGTGCGCTCCGACGACGGACACGAACACCTGATTGCACCCGGTCCCGACAGCGTCGTAGAGCACACCTGCATCCGGAAACAGCCCCCGACTCCGTAGCGGCCTCCGGCGGACGGCACTGCTCTTCGCCTCCGGGCCGCGGGCGGGCCGGCCGGTTCCCGGCGGCCCGCCCCCGACACCCGTCGCGCCCACTCCGCATTCTTGTCCCGGCGGGGCGGGCGCACTTCGTGTCAGCGGGGTGGGCGCACCCGGTTGCGGTAGTGGTCGCCCACCACCCGGTCCATGGCCCCGATCCGGTCCGTGACCACGTCCTTCCCGGAGAAGTAGACGTGACCGCGCACCTGGTCGTACCCGGCGGCGAAGTCGAGGTGCCGGGAGAGTTCGGCCGGGTCCTGCCAGGCGGCGGGCTGGGCGGGGTCACCGGCCTTGTAGAGCGCCTCCCCCACGAACAGGTCGACGCCGGTGCCGCGCACGGCCTCGCTCCACCAGGGCACGAGCTTGGCGTAGTCCGCGGCGGCGAAGCCGATGTTCCAGTAGACCTGCGGGCAGATGTAGTCGATCCAGCCCTTCCTGACCCAGCCGCGGGTGTCGGCGTACAGATCGTCGTAGGTCTGCACCCCCGCCTTGGTGTCGGAGCCGAGCGGGTCGGTCGCGGCGTTGCGCCACACCCCGAACGGGCTGATCCCGAACTGGACGTTCTTCTTGATCTTCTTGATCCGCTCGGCGGTCTCGCGCACCAGCTTGTCGGTGTTGTCGCGCCGCCAGGCGGCCTTGTCCGGGAAACCCGCGCCGTACTTGGCGTACGTGACGTCGTCGTCGAAGACCTGCCCGGCCACCGGGTACGGGTAGAAGTAGTCGTCCCAGTGCACGGCGTCGATGTCGTAGCGGCGGACCGCGTCCAGCATCGCGTCCTGGACGAAGCGGCGGACCTCGGGGATCCCGGGGTTGTAGTAGAGCTTCCCGCCGTACGGCAGGACCCAGTCGGGGTGCAGTCGGGCCGGGTGGGTGGCGGCCAGCCGGGACGGGTCGGTGTGGTTGGCGACCCGGTACGGGTTGAACCAGGCGTGCAGCTCCAGGCCGCGACGGTGCGCCTCGCTCACCGCGGTGCCCAGCGGATCCCAGCCGGGGTCCTTGCCCTGGACGCCGGTGAGGTACTGGGACCACGGTTCGTAGGGCGAGGGCCACAGCGCGTCGGCGGTCGGCCGGACCTGGAGGATCACGGTGTTCAGCCGCCGGGCGACGGCCTCGTCGAGGTACGCGATCAGCTCGGCCCGCTGCGCGGCCGGCGTCAGGCCGGGCGCCGAGGGCCAGTCGACGTTGGCGACGGTGGCGACCCAGATGCCGCGCAGTTCGCGCCGTGCCACATGGTGAGCACCCGGACGCGCCGGTGCGCCGGTCCGCCCGGCACCGGTCCGCCGGGGCGGAACCGCGGCCGCGTCACCGGCCGCGGTGACGGTGCTCACCACCCCCGCAACCACCCCGGCCGCACCCGCCACAAAGCCTCTTCGGGCCATTTGCCGCATTTCGCTGCACCTGCCGTCTCTCAGTCCACATCCGTCACCCCGGTATCCGGGCGTAACGCAGAGCATGCCCGCCCCGGCCCACGATGACCCGTAGGCCGCGGAGTAACGTCGGGGGGTCGGGGCGGGCACCGGAATCAGACGGGAACCTGCGACACGCAGAACAGCGAAAGGCACGAGGTGACGGACTCTATGGCCGACATTGCACGCGTCGGAGTGGTGGGCTGTGGCCAGATGGGCGCGGGCATCGCGGAGGTGTGCGCCCGCAGCGGTCTCGAGGTCATGGTGGCCGAGACCACCGGCGAGGCGTTGGAGATCGGCCGCACCCGGCTGCACAACTCCCTCTCGAAGGCCGCCGAGCGCGGCAAGATCACTCCCGAGGAGCGCGACGAGACACTCGCTCGGCTGAGCTTCACCACGGACCTGGGCGAATTCGCCGACCGCGATCTCGTCATCGAGGCCGTCGTGGAGAACGAGCAGGTCAAGACCGAGATCTTCCAGGTGCTCGACCAGGTGGTGACCCGGCAGGACGCGATCCTCGCCTCGAACACCTCCTCCATCCCGCTGGTGAAGCTGGCCGTGGCGACCTCCCGCCCGGACCAGGTCATCGGCATCCACTTCTTCAACCCGGCGCCGGTGCAGAAGCTCGTCGAGCTGATCCCCGCGCTGACGACGTCCGACGAGACGGTGAAGCGCGCCGAGGCCCTGGTGCAGGACGTCCTCGGCAAGCACCCGATCCGCGCCCAGGACCGCTCCGGATTCGTCGTCAACGCGCTGCTGATTCCGTATCTGCTCTCCGCGATCCGGATGTTCGAGTCGGGGATCGCCAGCCGTGAGGACATCGACAACGGCATGGAGCTCGGCTGCGCCCACCCCATGGGCCCGCTCAAGCTCTCCGATCTGATCGGTCTCGACACGGTGGCCTCGGTCGCCGACTCGATGTACGCGGAGTTCAAGGAGCCGCTGTACGCCGCTCCCCCGCTGCTCCAGCGCATGGTGGACGCGGGCCGGCTCGGCCGCAAGACCGGCTCGGGCTTCTACCCGTACTCCTGATCCTTCCTTCGTGCCCGTACGGGGCCGGTCCGGGCGATCCCCGGACCGGCCCCGTTCGCGGTTCGCGGTGCCTCACCCCAGCCGTAAGTGGCGGAGCATCATCAGCCCGGCGGCCATGCCGGCGGCCGCAGCAGGAGCGGGAGCGGAACGGAACGCACCGGTCCTCCTGGGTACGCACTCACAGCGGTACGCGCAACGCTCCGTCGATCAGTTCGGCGGCCCGCCCCGCGTCGGCGCAGCCACTCGCGACCAGGTCCTCGCGCACGGCACGCAGCCGGTCGCGCAGCCGCCGCGACTCCATGCCCCTGGCCCGCTCCGCCATCTCCGCGGCCGTGGCCGCCGCCCGGTCCGCCTCGCCCTGGCGCAGCTCGACATGGGTCAGCATGGCCAGCCGGTGCACCCGCCCCCGGTCGTGCGCCGGGATCCGTACGGCCTTCACCGCGTGTTCCCTGGCCGCCGGCAGATCGCCGATGCCGAGCAGGGCCTCGGCCACCTGCACATCGACCAGGCCCGGCTGGACGTACCCCGTCTCGTCCGGTTCACGGCCCGGCCTGATGCGCTCGGCCTCCGACTCGGCGCGCCGGATGCACTCCCGGGCGCCGCCCGCGTCGCCGAGCCGGGCGTACGCCTTGGCCTGCATCGCGTACAGGTCGGCGGCGAGCGCGGGGCTGATGTGGCCTCCGGCGGCCCGCAGCGCCGCCTGGGCGAAGGCCACGGACTGCCGGTAGTCGGCGAGGAGGAGCGACTGGTTGACCAGCAGCGCGATCACATAACCGCCGAACCCCCGGTCCCCGCTCGCCTTGGCCAGCCGCAGCGCCTGGTGGAAGTAGCGCTGGGCGAGCCCGTGCGCGTCGGAATCGTAGGCGCAGATCCCCGCGACCGCCACCAGACCGCCCGCCGCCCGGTGCAGCCGACGGCCCATCGCGTCGCTGTAGCCGCCGCGCAGCAACGGGGCGGTCTCGGCGTTGAGGAAGCCGACGATGCGGGATCGGGTCGCGATTCCGCCTGCCCGGCGGTACATCAGTTCGTAGTGGGCACGGGCCGCGCGCAGAGTCACTATGTCGGCCATGCAGACGCGGGTCGGTCCACCGCGCGAGACATCGGCGTCCTCCGGCGGGTTCTCCCACTCCCAGACGGGCATCACCGCCGCGGTGCCGGTGACGGCGGCCGGGACGAGGGTGTGCGGGCGCTGCCCTTCGTCGGAGCGCCACAGCGCGGTGGCCCGCTCGACGAAGCCGGTGAGCGAGGAGGCGGGCACGGGCGAGCCGGTGCCCGGGGTGGCCATGCCGATGTCGTCCAGCGAGAGGGGCCTGCTCAGCCGGTCGCCGAGCACTTCACAGATCAGGTCGGGCACCTGGCCGCGCGGACGCTGCCCCTTCAACCAGCGGGCCACTGCGGTGTGTTCGTACCGCAGGCGCAGACCGCGGGAGCGGCCGGCCCGGTTGATGTGCACGGCAAGGCCCGCCCGGGAGACACCCGCCTCCTCGATCAGGGCAGCCAGCAGAATGTTGGGCTCCGTTGCCCCCATGCGCCCCTCCGGTGGTTCGGCACGCCGAGGCGTGTCGCACCAGTGGAGCACGATTCGCACGGGGTGTGAGCGCAATGCCCGAACCGTCCCGCTGCGCACCCTGTTGCGTCGGCGCGCGGATCGGTTGAATCAGTCGTCTCGCAAGAGGCGGACGGGTCGTCTGCTCCCCCTCGTACAGCACGACGACCCGCACCTGCGCCGTCCGCTCTGCCGACCTGCCCGACACTCCGTGGCAGCGCGGACGGCGCCGGATCGCACGACCCACTGCCCACGGATCGGAGGGTGGCTGCGGGGTCGGCTCGGAGCCGGGTTCCCCCGGGCCGCGCCGGGGCCCGGGTGCGGTCCTCGCCGCTCGGCGAGCATGCGGGAGGGGCGCACCCGGTCACCGGATGCGCCCCTCCTCGCCGTGTTCCCGCGAAGCTACGCGCCCCGCAGCACCGCGCCCGTCCGCTCCGCGGCGAGGGCCACCGCCGCGTCGCGCGCGGCCGAAGCCTCGTCGACGGTCAGCGTGCGGTCCGCCGCGCGGAAGCGCAGCGCGTACGCCAGGGACTTGCGGCCCGCACCGATCTGCTCACCGGTGAAGACGTCGAACAGCCGCACCGATTCGAGCAGTTCGCCGGCGCCCTCGCGCAGCGCCCGCTCCACATCGGCGGCCGGGACGTTCTCCGCGACGATCAGCGCGACGTCCTGGGTCGCCACCGGGAAGGTGGAGATCCGGGGCGCCTGGAGCGCACCGTCGACGGCCTGCTCCAGGACGTCGAGCTCGACCTCCATGGCACAGGTGCGCTCGGGCAGGTGAAGGTCCTTGACGACCCGCGGGTGCAGCTCACCGGCGTGCCCGAAGAGGGTCTCCTCGCCGTTCACCGTGACGTACAGCGCGGCGCACCGGCCCGGGTGCCACGGCGCGTGCCGGTCGCTGCGGACGGTCACCTCGACACCGGCCTCACGGGCGATCGTGCGGGCGGCCTCGACGGAGTCCGCCCAGTCGGCCTGGCGGCCCTTGCCCCACCAGCCGGCCTGCTCGCGGGCGCCCGCGAGGACGACCGCGGCGCGGCGCGGCTGACGCGGCAGCGCGGCGTCGAGCCCGGCGATCTCCTCGTCGGTGGGACGACGGTCGACGGGCAGCCGGACGGGCTCGGTCTCGGTGCCGGTCGGCCTGAAGACCAGGCCGGTCTCGAAGAGCGCGAGGTCGTGGCTGCCGCGGCCGTCGTTGCGCCGCAGTGCGCCGAGCAGGCCCGGCAGCAGCGTGGTGCGCAGCGCCGGCTCCTCGTCGGAGAGCGGGTTGACGAGCTTGACGGTACGGCGGCGGGCGTCGTCGGCGTCGAGCCCGAGCTGGTCGAGGACGGCGTCGCCGATGAACGGGTAGCTCAGCGCCTCGACGTAGCCGGCTCCGGCGAGCGCCCGGCCGACCCTGCGGTACAGCCGCTGGTGGTCGGTGAGCCCGCGGCCGGACGGCGGGGTCGGGAGCGTGGACGGGAGGTTCTCGTAACCCTCCAGCCGGATGACCTCTTCGGCGAGATCGTTCGGCTCGCCGAGGTCGGGGCGCCAGGACGGCACGGTGACGATCAGCTCGTCCTGCCCGTAGACGTCGCAGCCGACCTCCTGGAGGCGGCGTACGACGGTCTCGCGGCCGTACGCGACACCGGCCACCCGGTCGGGGTGGTTCGCGGGCATCGCGATGGTGCGGGGCGCCGACGGTGCGCTGACCTCGGTGGCCCCGGCCTCGGCGGTGCCGCCGGCGAGCAGCACCAGCAGGTCGACGGTGCGCTGCGCGGCGGCTGCCGCGGCCTGCGGGTCGACGCCGCGCTCGAAGCGCTTGGAGGCCTCGGAGGACAGCTTGTGGCGGCGCGCGGTCCGGGCGATCGAGACCGCGTCGAAGTGCGCCGCCTCGATGACGACCTCGGTGGTGTGCGTGCCTTCGGCGGCGTCCGCGATCTCCGTGTTGGCACCGCCCATGACGCCCGCCAGGCCGATCGGCCCGCGGTTGTCGGTGATGACGAGGTCGGCGGCGTCCAGGACGCGGACCGTGCCGTCGAGCGTGGTGAGCTTCTCGCCCTGCTCGGCGCGGCGCACCCCGATCGGACCGTCGATCCGGGTCCGGTCGTAGGCGTGCAGCGGCTGGCCGAGTTCGAGCATCACGTAGTTGGTGACGTCGACGGCGAGCGAGATCGGCCGCATCCCGGCCTTCTGGAGCCGGCGCTGCATCCAGATCGGGGACCGGGCCTCGGGCTGCAGACCGACGACGGTGCGCGCGGTGAAGCGGTCGCAGCCGAACGGGTCGGCGACCTTGACCGGGTAGCCGTACGCGTTCGGCGCGGGCACGTCCAGGAGCGCCGGGTCGCGCAGCGGAAGGCCGTACGCGATGGCGGTCTCGCGGGCGACGCCGCGCATGGAGAGGCAGTAGCCGCGGTCGGGCGTGACGGCGATGTCGAGGACCTCGTCGACGAGCTGGAGCAGCTCGATCGCGTCGGTACCGGCCTCGTGCTCCGGCGGCAGCACGATGATGCCGTGCGTGCCGTCGTCGCCCATGCCGAGCTCGTCGGTGGAGCAGATCATGCCGTGCGAGGTCCTGCCGTACGTCTTGCGTGCGGCGATCGCGAAGTCACCGGGCAGCACGGCGCCCGGGAGGACCACGACGACCTTGTCGCCGACGGCGAAGTTGCGGGCGCCGCAGACGATCTCCTGCGGCTCGCCGGTGCCGTTGGCGTCGCCGACGTCGACCGTGCAGAAGCGGATGGGCTTCTTGAAGCCCTCCAGCTCCTCGATGGTCAGTACCTGTCCGACGACCAGCGGGCCCTTGAGGCCGGCGCCGATCTGCTCGACGGTCTCGACCTCCAGACCCACGTCGACGAGCTTGGCCTGTACGTCACGGCCGGTCTCCGTCGCCGGCAGGTCGACGTACTCCCGCAGCCAGGAAAGCGGGACGCGCATCAGATCTCCATCCCGAACGGCCGGGTGAACCGGACGTCACCCTCGACCATGTCTCGCATGTCTTCTACGTTGTGGCGGAACATCAGCATCCGTTCGATGCCGAACCCGAAGGCGAATCCGCTGTACTTCCGGGGGTCGACGCCGCAGGCGATGAGCACCTTGGGGTTGACCATGCCGCAGCCGCCGAGCTCGATCCAGCCCTCGCTGCCGCAGGTGCGGCAGGGGCGGTCCGGGTTGCCGACGGACGCGCCGCGGCAGACGTAGCAGACCATGTCCATCTCGGCGGACGGCTCGGTGAACGGGAAGAAGTTCGGCCGCAGCCGGGTCTTCATGTCCGGGCCGAAGAGCGCCTGGACCATGTGGTCGAGGGTGCCCTTGAGGTCGGCCATGGTGAGGCCCTCGTCGACGGCCAGCAGCTCGATCTGGTGGAAGACCGGGGTGTGCGTGGCGTCGAGCTCGTCGGTGCGGTAGACGCGGCCGGGGCAGACGACGTAGACCGGCGGCTCGCGGTCGAGCAGGGAGCGGGCCTGGACCGGCGAGGTGTGGGTACGCAGCACGACACCGGACTCGTCGTTCCTGGCACCGTCGGCGCCCTGGACGAAGAAGGTGTCCTGCATCTGCCGGGCCGGGTGGTCGGGCACGAAGTTCAGGGCGTCGAAGTTGAACCACTCCGCCTCGACCTCGGGGCCCTCGGCGACCTCGTAGCCCATGGCGACGAAGACGTCCGCGACGCGCTCCATGATGGTCGTCAGCGGGTGGCGGGCACCTGCCGGGGTGCGGTCGTAGGGCAGCGTGACGTCCACCGCCTCCTCGACCAGCACGCGGGCGTCCCGCTCGGCCTCCAGCTCCGTCTGACGGGCGGCGAGGGCCTTGGAGACGGCGCCGCGGGCCTGGCCCACGCGCTTGCCGGCCTCGGCCTTGGCCTGCGGCGGCAGTGCGCCGATCTCGCGGTTGGCGAGCGACAGCGGCGACGTACCACCGGTGTGCGCGGTCTTCGCCTGGGCGAGCGCGTCGAGGTCACCGGCGGCGGCGAAGGCGGCGAACGCCTCGTCCCGCATGCGCTCGATCTCTTCCGGTTTCAGTGCCTCGACCTCGACTGGGTCGTACGACTTGTTCGGTGCCGACATCTCTTCCCGTGCTTCCGATTGGCTGATACTGCGCTTACCGGGGAATGCCCCGGACCCCCATGGCCCCGATCGACGACTGGAGGACGCAAAGGTGCCAAAGGTCGAGTCTAAGGGCCACAGGATGTGTGGGAGGCCCGTGGGCCGCTCAGACCAGGTAGGCCGGCGCGCTCACGGGCAGAATAAATCGGAACTCCGCGCCGCCGCCGGGACCGCGGCCGACCGTGATCGTGCCGCCGTGCGCCTCGACGATGCCCTTGACGATATAGAGGCCCAGGCCCGTACCACCGCGCTTGCTTCCCCGCCAGAAGCGGGTGAAGACACGGCCCATCGACTCCTCGGGGATGCCGGGGCCCTCGTCGCTCACGGTGACGGCCGTTCCCTTCTCGTCGCTCTTCGCGGGTGCGGGTGCGACTTCAATGGTGACGGTTCCCTCGCCGTGGCGCACCGCGTTTTCCAGCAGGTTGCCCAGCACCTGGTCGACCTTGTCCGGGTCGGCCCAGACCGCGGGGAGCGGCTGGCAGGTGCGGACGAGGAAGCGGTCGGGGGTCTGGCCGCTCGCGGTGAGGGCCTGGATGTGACGTTCGACGGCGGCGGAGAGGTCCACGGGCTGGCGCCGCAGCTCCAGGCGTCCTGAGTCGATCCGGGAGATGTCGAGCAGCTCGGCGATGAGCCGGGTGACGCGGCCCGCGTCGGCGTCGACCGTCTCCAGCATCAGGCGCTTCTGGTCGTCGGTGAACCGCTCCCATTTGGCGAGGAGGGTCGCGGTGAAGCCCTTGACGGAGGTCAGCGGGGAGCGCAGCTCATGGGCGACCGTCGCGATCAGCTCGGCGTGGCTGCGCTCGTTGCGGCGGCGGGCCTCGGTGCCGCGCAGCGAGATCACCACGCGGCGCACCGGGCCGGTCGGGTGCTCGCGCACGTAACGGGCGGAGACCAGGACCTCCCGGCCGCCGGGCAGCAGCAGATTGCGCTCGGGCTGGCCGACCCGGGTGGCGAGGCCGCCGTAGGGATCGGTCAGGGTCCACCAGCGGCGGCCCTTGAGGTCCTCCAGCGGCAGCGCGTGCTCCAGGGAACGGCCGAGGGCGGCGGCCCGGGGCACCGCGGTGATCCGGGCGGCGGCGGAGTTGAAGCAGACGACCCGGCCGGTCTCGTCGGCGACGACCAGTCCGTCGGGCAGGTCGTCGGGATCGACACTCATGTCGACGGCTCCGAGCTCCCCGCTCCCGTCCGGTCCACCGGCCGTGCCGGAGGGTTCACGGGCGCGCACGACGGCCGCATGTGTCTCGCGCGGCCTGCTCATGCCGACAGCCATATCCCGTACCCCACCTCTCGAACCGGTGCAGTGGGCCCCCGAGTTCGCCACCCTACTAGTCGTCGGTGACGGAGCGACACCCTGCGGTGGCGCGGAGCCGCGGTCACCTCGGGCGCTGGGCCCTCGCGGAGGCGTACAGGCAGACGGCCGCCGCCGTCGCGAGGTTGAGGCTCTCCGCCTTGCCGTGGATGGGAACGCGTACGACGGCGTCGGCCAGCGCCCGGGTCTCCTCCGGCAGGCCCCAGGCCTCGTTGCCGAAGACCCAGGCGGTCGGACCGCCCATGGTGCCCGCGTCGAGCTCGTCGTCGAGGTCGTCGTCGCCCGCGCCGTCGGCGGCGAGGATCCGTACGCCCGCCGCCCGCAGCCCCCGCACGGCCTGCTCGACCGGGACGCCGACGGCGACCGGGAGATGGAAGAGCGAACCGACCGAGGCCCGGACCGACTTGGGGTTGTAGAGGTCTACCGAGGCATCGGTGAGCACGACGGCGTCGGCGCCCGCCGCGTCGGCGCAGCGCAGCACCGTACCGGCGTTGCCGGGGTCGCGTACGTGGGCGAGGACGGCGACGAGCTTCGGCTTCGGCTTCGCGGCGAGGATCGCGTCGAACGGGGTGTCGAGGAAGCGGCAGACGCCGATCAGGCCCTGCGGGGTGACGGTCTGCGACACATCGGCGAGCACTTCGCCGTCGGCGAGGTGCACCCGGGCGCCGGCCGCGTGGGCGGCGGCGACGATGTCGGCGTACCGCTCGGCCGCCTCGACGGTGGCGAACAGCTCGATCAGTGTCGGCTCACCGTCGCTGCCGCGGTGCTCGGCGGCCTCGCGCACGGCCTGCGGCCCCTCGGCGATGAACCTGCGCTCCTTGCCGCGGAAGTTGCGCTTGGCCAGCCGCCGGGCGGCGGTGACGCGCGGCGATCGCGGGGAGATCAGTTCGGGGGTGCCCATGGTCGGCGGCGAGCCTCTCTGCGTACGGAGGTGACGGACGTACGGAACATGTCGTGCAACGCACCGGACCCGCAGACGGCGAGCGCCTGCGGGTCCGGCTCAGAAGACAGGAAGTGCGACCTGGATCAGGCGGCCTTCGGGGCGTTGACGTCGCTCGGGAGGGCCTTCTGGGCAACCTCGACGAGGGCGGCGAACGCGTTGCTGTCGTTGACCGCGAGCTCGGCCAGGATCTTGCGGTCCACCTCGATGTTGGCGGCCTTCAGACCCTGGATGAGGCGGTTGTACGTCATGCCGTTCTGGCGGGCAGCGGCGTTGATGCGCTGGATCCACAGCTGACGGAAGTCGCCCTTGCGCTTCTTGCGGTCGTTGTAGTTGTAGACGAGGGAGTGGGTGACCTGCTCCTTCGCCTTGCGGTACAGGCGGGAGCGCTGGCCCCGGTAACCGCTGGCCTGCTCGAGGATTGCCCGGCGCTTCTTGTGAGCGTTTACTGCCCGCTTGACGCGTGCCACTTTTTAACTCCTTGTAGCGGGGCCGTGGTTGGACTCACACGGCCCGGAAACGAATTGGTCCCGGTCTGAGTCGAGTGCGCCGCCCACGGGTTCACCGCGGGCCGCGGACTCACTTGCCGAGAAGCTTCTTGATCTTCTTGGCGTCGGACGGAGCCACTACGACCGTGCCGGTCAGCGAGCGGGTCTTCTTGGACGACTTGTGCTCAAGAAGGTGGCGCTTGCCTGCGCGCTCACGGAGCACCTTGCCGGAGCCGGTGATCTTGAAGCGCTTGCTGGCACCGCTGTGCGTCTTGTTCTTCGGCATCGCGCCGTTCTCTCCTCGTCAGTGGCGCCCCTCGCGGTGCGGGCACCGGGCAGCAGGGGCGTCAGATCTTGGTGGGAATTCCGGGGAGACCCGGGGCCGCCTGGATGGCGGCCCCCTGAGGTCACGCCTCGGAAGGTGTCTCGGCCGGAGCCTCGGGCTGCGCTTCGGCAGCCTCGTCCGCGGCCTCGGCGTCGGGGGTGGAACCCTGACGCCCCGCCTTGCGGGCGGCCTGGGCCTCGCGGGCCTCGGCCATGGCTTCGGTCTTCTTCTTGTGCGGGCCCAGAACCATGATCATGTTCCGGCCGTCCTGCTTCGGGTTGGACTCGATGAAGCCGAGTTCCTCCACGTCCGAAGCCAGACGCTGGAGCAGTCGGAAGCCCAGCTCCGGGCGGGACTGCTCACGACCACGGAACATGATCGTGATCTTGACCTTGTCGCCCTGCTTGAGGAACCGGACGACGTGACCCTTCTTGGTGTCATAGTCGTGCGGGTCGATCTTCGGCCGGAGCTTCATCTCCTTGATGACCGTGTGCGCCTGGTTCTTGCGCGCCTCACGGGCCTTCATGGCCGACTCGTACTTGAACTTCCCGTAGTCCATGAGCTTGCACACGGGCGGACGGGCGGTCGCCGCCACCTCGACCAGGTCGAGGTCGTACTCCTGTGCGAGTTCCAGGGCCTTGGCAAGCGGAACAATCCCGACCTGCTCGCCGCTGGGACCGACAAGTCGCACCTCGGGAACGCGAATCCGGTCGTTGATGCGGGGCTCGGCGCTGATGGATCCTCCTCGGTAGCACCACGCGGCCGCCTGGCGGACAGCCACGTAACGTCTGTTTCGTGAGACCAACCGCACCAGTGCAATAAAAATGCCCCGGACGGGACACAGGCGGGGCTCCTGGAACAACCGGAACCACCGCGGTCAACCGCGGGGCGCATCGGGCGGTCCCATCGTCCGTACGGAACGATGGTCACCGCCTGACCGGATGACCCGCCGTCCTGAAGGACAGCCAGGTGGGAGATCGGAGCCTCCACTTGTGGGCCGGGCACATAGCTGCCCAGCCGGTCGTTACACAAGGTTAGCAGCTCCCCCGGGCGTACGCTAACCGGCTGTCTCCGCACCGCTCCCGCGGGCGGGGCGGCATCGGCGTGGGCCTATCGTATGGCGCATGAGTGACGCGACCCCCACCAGTGATTCCCCCGGCTTCGACGACATGGCCCGCGACATCGCGGAGGTGCCCGCGGTCGAGGTGATCGTGACGGTCGCGGTCAATCTGATGAGCGCCGCCGCCGTGAAGCTCGGCCTGACCGAGGACGGCGACGAGCACAAGGACCTCGACGAGGCCCGCAAGCTGGTGCACGCGCTGGCCGGTCTGCTGGACGGCAGCGCCACCGAGATCAGCTCCTTCCACGCGGCCCCGCTGCGGGACGGCCTGAAGTCGCTGCAGCTCGCGTTCCGCGAGGCCTCGCTGGTACCGGACGAGCCCGGTCAGGGCCCCGGCGAGAAGTACACCGGCCCGGTCTTCGGCTGAGCCCCACCCGCCTGTTCCGTTCCCACGAGCGTGAGAGCCCCCCGCCCCTTCCGGGCAGGGGGCTCTCGACGTTCAGCGCGTGAACAGGGGCTCACCGGGTGCGGCGGCGTCGGCCGGCAGCAGTGCCAGGTCGAGGCCGCGTACCAGGCGGGCGCGCAGGACCTCGTCGGCCGCCAGCAGCTCCGCGACCCGGCGGGCCGCTTCGGCGGGGTCCGCGCCGGGTGCGAGGACCAGGGCGAGGGTGCCGTCGGCCCGGCCGGGGCCGAGGTGGGCCCGGAGCACCGCGGGCTCGGCGGCGACCGCGGTCCGTACCGCCGAGGTGACGGCGGGGTCGTCCAGCGGATCGGCGCTGGTGCGGCCCTCGGCGAGGGCGAGCAGTGCGGAGCCGGTCAGCTCGAACGCGACCGGGCCTGCGAGATCGAGGACGACCGTGTCCGCCTTCTCGTGCGCGGCGGCCTGCAGCGCCTGGTGCAGGGGTACGGCGACGGGGCGTGCCTGCGGATCCCAGAGGGCCAGCGAGGCGGTCGAGGTGAAGGCGGGCAGGGCGCGGCGATCCCCCGCCTGGAGGGTGGGGACGGCCATGTCGCTGGTCTTCTCGCGACGCAGCCCGTTCTCGTCCTCCTCCACCTCCCCCAGTACCGCGACGACCGGGACCAGGAGCCGGGTGCCCTTGAGGGCTTCGAGTACCGGGCCGACGGCCTTGCGGTCCTCGGCCCAGGCGGCCAGCGCCTCGGTCAGTGCCGGGTCGGCCGTGCCGTCGTCGTCGGAGTATCCGGGGTCCGGAATGTTCTTCTGCGCCACGGGGCGAGCCTAGTGCCTGGGCTTTCCAGCCCTGCCGACAGGTCGGCATCGGCCGGTCCCCGCGGCCGGGTCCGTATCGTCGGTCCCGGCGACGACGGGTGACGACGGGTGACGAAGAGCGAGGAGCCGCCGGTGGATCTCGACACGGCACTGGCCGCGGCGGTGGAGCCGCCGCCGGCCGACGCGGGTGGCGCGAGGGTGTCGGTCGCCGTGCTGGACACCGGGGACGGGGCTCGGGCGGTCTACGCGGACGGCGCGTTCGACACCGCCAGCGTTGTCAAGGTCGACATGGTCGCGGCGCTGCTGCTCATCGCCCAGGACGAGCGGCGCGCGCTCACCGCCGTCGAGCGCGACCGTGCCACCGCCATGATCGAGCGGAGCGACAACGCCTCCGCCACCGCGCTGCTGCGGGCCATCGGCGGTCCGGCGGCGCTCGACGCGGCCAATGCGCGCCTGGGCCTGACCGGGACGACGGCGGCGCACGCCTGGGGACTGACCCGGACCACGGCGGCGGACCGGCTGACGCTGCTGCGCGCGGTGTTCGGCACGGCTTCGGAGCTGGGCGAGGACTCGCGTGCGTATCTGCGGGGGCTGATGGAGCGGGTCGAGGCCGGTCAGCGGTGGGGGGTGTCGGCGGCGGGCAGCGACTGCGCCCTGAAGAACGGGTGGATGCCACGGACGACGACCGGGCTGTGGGACATCAACAGCATCGGGCGGGTCCGGACCGGCGCGCGCACCTGTCTGCTGGCGGTGCTCTCGGACGGGCACGGGACGAAGGAGTCGGGGATCGCACTGGTCGAGTCGGTGGCGAGGGCCGCGGTGGGTGTGCTCGGCGCCGCGCGGTGAGCCGGCGCCTTCGTTCGGGTCAGGCCGGATCAGGGACCGGACCCCGCTCCGGCCTGACCCGGACGAGGGGCCCTGGGGCCGCGTTCAGCCCCGTACGGCGGCCGGACCGCGCCCCCTGCCGCGCCAGAGCACCACGGCCAGGGCGAGCAGCACCGCTCCGAGGCCGCCCGCGCCTGCGGCGAGCCAGCCCGCCAGGCTGCTTTCGTGGCGCTCGGGGGTGGGGCCGGCGCCGAAGTACCGCTTCCGGTAACCGGTCCCGGCGGATTCGGCACGCAGACCGGCGGGGCGGAGCGCGGCTCCGGCCTCGATCGCCGCGGCGGGGTCGACGATGCCGTACCCCCGGGCGTCGTCGCGGCCGGCTGCCGGGGCACTGCGGGCCGTGTCCGTGAGGAGCTTCTTGATCTGAGCGGGCGTCAGTCCGGGGTGCGCGGCGCGGACCAGCGCGACCGCGCCCGAGACGAACGCGGAGGCGGCGGAGGTGCCCCACTCCACGTAGTACTGGTGGTCGGGCGCGGCGACGACGATGTCGACCCCGGGGGCGCTGACGGTGGCGTACCAGCGGCGGGTGGAGAACGCGGCGTGGGTGCCGTACCGGTCGACGGCGGCGACCGCGATCACGCCGGGGTAGGCGGCGGGGTACGAGATGTGGTCGCCCTTCTCGCCGCCGTTGCCCGCGGAGGCCACGACGACGGCCCCCTTCTTCAGCGCGTACTGGATGGCGGCGTCCTCGCCGGGCTCGGGGTGCGCGGACTTGCTGTCGTCGCCGAGCGAGAGGTTGATGACGTCGGCGCCGTGGTCGGCGGCCCAGCGGATGCCGTCGGCGAGGGCCGTGCCGCGTGACTCCCGGGCCTTGGCGCGGGCCGGGTCGGAGGCTTCGAGGATCACCCGCACCGGGAGGATCTTCACCTCGGGCGCGATGCCGAGCACGCCGTCGCCGCGCCCCGCCCCATGGCCGTGACCAGCGATGATGCCCGCCATCGCAGTGCCGTGCCGGGCCCAGGAACGGTCACCGCGGCGGGCGCCGAAACCGATCATGTCCTTGCCGGGCAGTACCTGGCCGGCCAGATCGGGAAGGCTGCCGTCGACCCCGGTGTCGACGACGGCGACGGTGACTCCCCTGCCCTTGGTGGTCCGCCACGCCTTGTCGGTGTGGAGCGTCTGGAGGCCCCACTGCTGGTCCCGGATGGCGTCGGCCCCGGCCGGTGCCGCGGGCAGGAGCGTGAACGCGGTGGCGGCGCAGACCGCGCCCAGGGCACGGTGACGGCGGCTGCGGCGGCTCATTCCGGCTTCTCCGTGAGGTCGGTGACGGTCCGGCGCAGGCCGCGCTCGATCCGGTCGGCGATGCCCTTGGCCTCGTGGCCGAGCCCGGCCTGGGCGGCGGCCGTCGTGGCGTCCGCGGCCATGGCCCGGTCGACGGGCTGCGGGTCGGTGACGGTCCGTCCGTCGGCGAAACCGGACACGGCGAAGACGACGACGGGCACCTCGGTCAGTACGTGGACGGTCCAGCTGGCGCGCTGCCGGTCGCCGAACCCGGCGGCGACCGTGCCCTTGGCGGGGTAGGTGCGGGGCATCAGGTCGGTGCGCCGGCCGAGGTGCTGGCCGGTGAAGCGGGTGCTCAGCGCCTTCATCGCCGCCGGGTCGCCCTCGGTGAAGATCACCCCGACCGTGGTGACGCTGCTGGTGGTGGCGTCGGTGTAGGTGGCACGGAGCAGGCGCTCGCAGCCGACCGGGCCGAGGGTCCTGACCAGCAGCGGGTCCAGGGCCGCCCGGCAGCCGCCGTCCGGGGCGACGGCGATCCGGGTCCAGATCCGGTCGGCGCCGCCGGGGCCCGCTCCGTCACCGGTCAGCGTGCGGGGGAAGAGGGTGTCCACGGGGACGCCGTGCCAGGCGGAGCGGCCCACGGTGTAGGCACTGTGGGCGGCGGCGTCGGCCGATGAGTCGCTGGTGAGCCAGGCGCCGGTGGCCGCGCCGCCGATCAGCCCGAGCCCGAGCACGACACAGGCCGCGGCGGTCGCGGTCCTGGCGGGGTGACGGGTACGGATCGGGCGCAGCCGGGTGGTGATCTCGGCGGGCGTCTCGGGGTGGGGACGTCGGTACGGCTGCGGCTGCGGCTGCCGGTACGGGTGCGGGACGTGGGCCGGCCCGGCCGGTGGCGGGGCCGCTCCCGGGCGCGGGGTGAGGTCCACGGCGCCGACGGGCCGGCGGCGGGTCGCCGCGGGCGGCTGTTCGGGGCGCGGCGGGGCGGTGGCGGGTGGGGCGGTGGCGGGCGCGGCGGGCGCCGGGGGCACGGGCCGGAGCCGGGCCGTGGTCTCCACGGGCGGGGCGGCCGCCGCGGGCGGCGGTGTGCTCGGGCGCGTCGGATCGGGTGTGCCCACGGAAGCCGGAGGGGGGTCCTGCGCCGGGGGCGCCGACGGCGGGGTCGTGGGGCGGGGTGGGACAGGAGCGTGCTGCGCCTCGGTACTCATCCGCCCCCCTGGTCCCATTCCGTACCGTGCGCGGATCGACGTCACAGGCAGGCCCGTTGGTTGCCGCGTGCCGTCACTCTACGGGGTGGAACGCCCCTGGCGGGAGCGGGCCGCCCGGCCCCGGACGATCTGCGCGGATCATCCCCCTACCCAGCGGTACGGACGTCTGGCAAGCTGCCGCCATGACTGCCCGTGCCGCTGACCGGACCCGGTACAACCGGGCCACCGCCCACCTGGACGCCCCGATCGCCATCGTCGATCTCGACGCGTTCGACGCCAATGCCGACGATCTCGTCCGCCGGGCGGCCGGAAAGCCGATCCGGGTGGCGAGCAAGTCGGTGCGCTGCCGGGCCCTGCTGGAGCGGGTGCTGGCGCGGCCCGGTTTCGCCGGGATCATGTCGTTCACGCTGGCGGAGTCGCTGTGGCTGGCGCGGGCCGGGTTCGAGGACGTGCTGCTGGCCTATCCGTCGGCCGACCGGGCCGCCTTCGCGGAGCTGGCCGCCGATCCGAAGCTGGCCGCGGCGGTGACGGTGATGGTCGACGACCACGCGCAGTTGGAGCTGATCGACGCGGCGCGGGCGGGTGGCCGCGAGGAGATACGGGTCTGCCTGGAGCTGGACACCTCGCTCCGGCTGCTCGGCGGCCGGGTCAGGGTCGGCGCCCTGCGGTCGCCGCTGCGCTCCCCCGCCCAACTGGCCGAACTGGCGCGCTCGGTGGCCCGGCGGCCGGGTTTCCGGCTGGTGGGTCTGATGGCGTACGAGGGCCATATCGCCGGGGTCGGGGATTCGGTCGCGGGCCGGCCGCTGCGCTCCCGGGCGGTCCGGCTGATGCAAACCGCGGGCCGCAGGGAACTGGCCGTCCGGCGGGCCGAGGTGGTGCGCGCGGTACGGGCGGTGGCGCCGGACCTGGAGTTCGTGAACGGCGGCGGCACGGGCAGTGTGCAGCACACCGCGGCCGAGCGCGCGGTGACCGAGATCGCGGCCGGGTCGGGGCTCTACGTGCCGCGGCTGTTCGACAACTACACGTCGTTCACGGCCCGTCCGGCGGCACTGTTCGCCCATCCCGTGGTGCGTCGGCCGGGTGTGGGCGTGGTGACGGTCCTCGGTGGCGGCTACCCGGCGTCCGGCCCCGCGGGTCCGGACCGGCTGCCCGTCCCGTATCTGCCGGAGGGACTGCGCTACGACCCGCAGGAGGGGCCCGGCGAGGTGCAGACCCCGCTGCTCGGCGCCCCGGCCGACGATCTGCTGATCGGTGACAAGGTGTGGTTCCGGCACGCGAAGGCCGGTGAACTGTGCGAGCGCTTCGACGAGTTGCAGCTGATCGAGGGCGACCGGGTGACTGCGGCCGTGCCGACGTACCGGGGCGAGGGCCGTACGTTCCTCTGAGCGGGGCGGCCCGTGTCAGGGCGCGATCGAGCTGCCCACTCCACCGCTCGTCGCGCTGTCGCCGATCCGCCGGATCCCCTTGGTGATGGTGTCCATGAGCGAGAGCGGCGATCCGTCGGGGCCCGCGTCGAAGGCGTAGCGGACGATGATCAGCGATTCGCTGCCGATCGTGGACGGAAAGACGAGCGACTGCACATAACCGCCGGGCCCCTTGGCCGTGTCGACGCGCCAGCGGACCTGGTAGCCGGCGCGTCCGGCGACGCTCACGGACGCGGAGTCGAGCACCTTGTGGGAGGTGATGCCGCCGTGGATCCGCTCGCCGACGATGTTCTTCTCGTAGGCGCTGTCGGCGGCGGTGGCGATGTCCTGCTTGGCGAGCTCCTCGGCGGAGGTGATGTCGGTGGCGCTCGCGACGCGGCTGGTCACCGTGGCGTGGTAGCAGAAGCCGGAGGAGCTGCCGGGGCAGGCGTAGGAGTCGACGGTGCGCATGGTGACGACCGGCTCGACGGTCCTGTCGGGTTTCTCCCAGCCGTCGGGGATCGGCAGGGTGATGCCGTTGAGCTGGTCGACGAGGACCTTCGAGTCGTCCTCGGCCGGTGAGTCACCTGGCGAAGGGGTGTCCGTCGCGGCGGTGGCCGGCGGAGCGGAGCTGCTCGGTCCGGCCTCGGGCCGCGCACCGCTGTCGTCCCTGCCCAGCAGGACGGCTCCGGTGACGGCCGCGCCGACGAGGACCAGCCCGGCCACGGCGAGCGCGACGATCCGGGTGCCGCCCCCGCCCCCGGCGGTGCCGTCGCCGGATGCGGCGGCGACCGGCTCGGGCGGACCGAACCCCTGGGACACCTGGGCGGCCGGACGGGTGTGCGCGGTCCACGCCGTGCCGTCCCACCAGCGGTCGGTGCCCGGTGACGCGGCGTCCGGGTACCAGCCGGGCGGTGTCGCGTTGCTCATCCCCCCACTCTAGGGTTCGGTCACCGGCCCGGACCCGTCAATTGCCGGAAGACTTAAGGTGTGAGGGTCAACCATTGATGGTCGACCAAGACCGGGAAGGGGAGCGGGGCATGGCCGGGGAGAGCGAGTTCATCGACCGCCTGATGCCCGTGCTGCGGCCGGTCCGGGCGGGGAACGGCTTCGAGGAGGCGCTGGAGCAGATCCTCCAGGTGATCAGGCTCGGGCTGGTGCCGGGCGGCGGGCGGCTGCCGGCCGAGCGCGACCTCTCCGAGCTGCTGGGGATCAGCCGGGTCACCCTGCGCGAGGTGCTGAAGGTCCTGCAGGACCAGGGCCTGGTGGAGAGCAGGCGCGGCCGGTACGGCGGCACGTTCGTGCTGCGGCGCACCGGCAGCCCCGGCGAGGACGAGCTGCGCCGGAGGATCGCGTCCGTCGACATCGAGGACGTGCTGCGCTTCCGCGAGGTGCTGGAGGCCGGGGCGGCCGAGCTGTGCGCCGTGCAGGGACTCGACGACGAGGGCGCGGACCGGCTGCGCGCCGCCCTGACGGCGACCCACGAGGCCCCGCTGCAGGACTACCGCAGGCGCGACACCCTGTTCCATCTGACCCTGGCCGAGCTCTCCGGGTCCGCGTCGCTCACCACGCAGTACGCGGCCGTCCGGGCCACCCTGAACGACCTGCTGGACTGCATACCGCTGCTCGTACGGAACCTGGAGCATTCGCAGCACCAGCACACCAGCCTGGTCGAGGCGGTCCTCGACGGTGACGGGGAGGCCGCGCGCGCGGTGATGCGCGAGCACTGCGCCGGTACGGCCGCGCTGTTGCGCGGCTTCCTGGCCTGAGCGGGGAGCGCACGGAGGGCGCAAAGGTCTGTTTCATCACCATTGGCGCCCGATGTCTGACAGAGCTCCCTCAAGAAGCGCCGTGCCCGAGTCTCCCCCGCAGCCAGCGCAGCGCCGCCGCGCCCTGGGCGCGCTGGAAGGCCCGGAGCGTCGGCAGGCCGGGCGGGGCCGGCTTCAGCGAAGCCGATACGAAGTAGCCGGTCAGCGCGGCGAGTACGGCCGTCACTCCCGCCGGGTCGGCGTCCCGGCCCAGCGGGTGGGCGGTGAAGACGGTCTCCGGATCGGGGCCGCCCTGCGCCGCCACGCACGGCAGCATCACCAGCAGGTCGAACCAGGGCGCGGCCCTCAGCGCGTGGGGCCAGTCGACGAAGACCACCCGGTCGTCCGTGAGCAGGATGTTGTCGGCCCGCAGGTCGCTGTGGGCGAGGCTGTCCCCGGTGGCCGGCCCCTCCCAGCCCGACTCCAGCTCCGCGAGCCGGCCGAGGTGGCGCGCCGCCCACGGGTCGAGCCGGCCCGGGTCCCCCTCGGCGAGCAGGGTCCGCCAGCCGGTGAACATCTTGGCCTCGCGGACGGCCGCGGGGGGCGCGTCGAACGGCGCCGGGGTCAGGGCGGTGCCCAGCTCACCGACCGCCGCCAGGACCCGGTGCAGCTCGGCGGGTTCCCAGGGGATGCGGGGCTGGCGGCCGTCGATGTCCTGGAGCACGAGGGCGACCCGGGTGCCGTCGTCGTACGAACCGAGCAGCCGGGGCGCGGGGGCGTCGGGCGGAAGTGCCGCGGTGTGCCGGGCCTCGGCGCGGTGCAGGTCCGGGCTGCCGGGGTTCGTCTCGGCGCTCACCGCCTTGACGAACGCGCGCCGCCCGTCCACGAGCCGGACGCGGGCGGCGACGCCCGGCGAGAACCCGCCGCTCTGGCTCCGCGCCTCGACGACGCGTGCGCCGAGGATGTTCTCGACGGCGCTCCGGACGGACGCGGGAAGGTCGGCCCAGTGGTGCCGGACGCCGGTGGCGGGTGGAGCGATCACATCCATCCGCGCATCCTTCGCCATGGAACCGGGTGCCCGCCAGCGGTTTTGCCGAAGCACGCGGGCCCCGGCATGGTCCGAACGGGAGGCCGGGGATTGCGGGACAGCCCTCAGCCGTCCCGCGCCGTCAGTGACAGGAGGTCGCGGGCCGGCCCGGTCGGGCGGTGGCCGGAGGGCCAGACCGCGCGCAGCTGGCGTCGCAGGCGTACTCCGGCGACCGGGACCTTGACCAGGCGCCGCGAGGACAGCTCCTCGCCGAGCGCCAGTTCGCTCAGGACGCACGGTCCGGCGCCGCTCTCCGCCGCTCCCTTCACCGCGGTCGTGGAGGAGAGTTCGAGCAGCGGCTGGGCGAGGCCGCCGTGCACGGCGAGGGCCGCGTCCAGGACCTGGCGGGTGCCGGAGCCGTGTTCGCGCAGGATCAGCGGGGTGGCGGCGAGTTCCTGCGGGGTGAGGGGCGTGAGGCGGCGGGCCCAGGCGTGGGACGGGGCGACCACGACGACGAGGCGGTCATGGGCGATGACCGTGCCGTCGAGCCCTTCCGGTACGGACAGGCCCTCCACGAAACCGAGGTCGGCGTCGCCGACCAGCAGCCGGCCCGCGACCGCCGCCGAGTTCCCGGCGAGCAGCGAGACTGCCGTGTCCGGCCGTTCGGCGCGCAGCGCTATCAGCCAGCCGGGCAGCAGGTATTCGGCAATGGTCATGGAGGCGGCGACCCGCAGCCTGGAGTCCCGCCGGTCGCGCAGCGCCTGCGCGCCCGCGTCGAACGCCTCGGCCGCCTCGACGATTCTGCGCGCCCAGTCGGTGACCAGCGCGCCCGCGTCGGTGAGCCGGGAGCCGCGCGGTGAACGGTCCAGCAGGGCCACGCCGAGCTGCCGTTCCATGGAGCGGATGCGGCTGCTGGCGGCGGGCTGGGTGACGCCGACGTCCCGGGCGGCGCGCCCCAGGCTGCCGTGGCGGGCGACGGCGAGCAGGAGTTCCAGCGCTCCGAGGTCGGGAACCCGGTGGGAGAGAGGGACATGCGCTTCACCGGCCATAAAGCCACCTTATGACCTCATAGATGCGGACTCCCTGGTGGGGTCCGTCCCTCGCCGAGAAAATCGTGGCATGGCCATCTTTCCGCAGACGCAGCAGTCCCCAGCCCCGATTCCGGCCGCCGTGCGGCTGCCTTCCCTGCGGTACCTCGGCCCCAACTGGTACGCGGCCGTCATGGGCACCTCGATCGTCGCGAGCGCGGGTGTCGCGCTGCCCGTGCACGTCCCCGGGCTGCGGGCCGCCTGCACGGTGGTGTGGGTGCTGGCGGCGGTCGCGCTCGCCGCCGTGCTCGTGGCCCGTACCGGGCACTGGATCGCCCATCGCGACCAGGCCCGCAGCCATCTGCTCGACCCGGCCGTGGCCCCGTTCTACGGCTGCCTCTCGATGGCTCTGCTGGCCGTCGGCGGCTCGTCGATGGTGGTCGGCCGGGATGTCATCGGACACGGGGCCGCGCTCGCCCTGGACGTGGTGCTGTACACGGCGGGCACGCTGATCGGGCTGGCCGCCGCGGTCGCGATCCCGTATCTGATGGTCGTACGCCACCGGATCGAACCCGGCACCGCGTCGCCGGTGTGGCTGCTGCCGCTGGTGGCCCCGATGGTCTCCGCCGCCCTCGGTCCGCTGCTGGTGCCGGAGCTGCCGGCCGGCCAGTGGCGGGAGGCGATGCTGCTGGCCTGCTACGCGATGTTCGGCCTGAGTCTGCTGGCCACGCTGGTGATGCTGCCGTTGATCTTCGCCCGGCTCGTCCACCAGGGGCCGCTGCCGCTCGCGCTGACGCCCACGCTGTTCCTGGTCCTGGGCCCGTTGGGGCAGTCGACGACCGCGGTCAATCAGCTCGCCGATGTGGCGCCGGGTGCGATCGGGGCGCCGTACGCCTCGGGGTTCGGGGTGTTCGCCGTGCTGTACGGGGTGCCGGTGATGGGTTTCGCGCTGCTGTGGCTGGCGCTGGCCGTGGCACTGGTGGTGCGGGCCGCACGGAACGGCATGACCTTCGGCATGACGTGGTGGGGCTTCACCTTCCCGGTCGGTACGTGCGTCACGGGTGCCGCGGGCCTGGCCCGGCACACCGGTCTCACGGCGTACACCTGGCTGGCCGTCGCGCTGTACGTGCTGCTGGTGGCGGCATGGGCGGTGGCCGGGGTGCGGACGCTGCGCGGGCTGTTCAGCGGAGCGCTGCTCGCAGCACCGCAGGCGCCCGCACCAGTGACGGCCCGTACCACGTGAGGAACCGCCCGTCGACGAGCGCGGCGGGCAGGGCGGGGAAGGCCTCGGGCCCGTCGTCCGCGGTGAAGCGGTACGGCTCGTCGGGCAGCACCACCAGGTCGGCGCCCGCCGCGTTGAGTGCGTCGAGCGGGATACGGGGGTAGCGCTCGGCGTGGTTCGCGTAGACGTTCTCGACGCCGAGCCTGGCCAGCAGGTCCCCGGCGAAGGTGTCGCGGCCCAGCACCATCCAGGGCCTGCGCCAGACGGGCACCACCGCACGGCGCGGGGCGCGGGGCGGCGGGAGCGCGGCCCAGGCGGCCTCGGCCTCGTCCAGCCAGCGCGGCCTGGGCCGGCCGCAGGCGGCCAGGACGCGTTCGAGCTCCTCGAAGGCCTGGTCGAGGGTGCGGATCCCGGTGACCAGCACCTCGGTCCCGGCGGCCCGGAGCGCCGCGAGGTCGGCCTCGCGGTTCTCCTCCTCGTTGGCGACGACGAGATCGGGCCGGAGCGCGAGCACCGCGGCCACGTCGGGATTCTTGGTCCCGCCGATCCGGGCGGCGGCCAGGCCGGCCGGGTGGGTGCACCAGTCGGTGACCCCGACCAGCAGTCCGGGCGCGGTGACCGCGACCGCCTCGGTGAGCGAGGGGACCAGGGAGACGACTCGCACGACGGGCCCCTCTCAGCGGCGCGGGTCGTAGGTGGCGTCGATGTGCTCGGCGACCGCGACGACCAGCAGCCGCGTACCGGGCACCGTGGCCCGCCAGCGGTGCCGCACCCCGCCGGACAGGAAGAGGGTGTCGCCCTGCTCCAGCCGGTACGCCTGTCCCTCGGCCTCCACCTCGGCGGCGCCCTGCGCCACGTACATCACCTCGTCGTTGCGGTGCTGGAACTCGCGCCCGAGGTCCAGTTCCCCGGTGAACTCCAGGGCGCTGAGCTGATGGCGTCCGCGCACCACCCGGCGTACCCCGTCGCCCTCGCCCGCGCGCACCACGGCGACGGCGCGTGCCGAGTCCGCGGCGGCGCGCAGCCGGGCCGTGGTGGTCTCCAGGGCTTCGGCGACCCGGTCCAGGGACCGGGCGCTGGGCCGGGCCCGCTCGTTCTCGATCTGGCTGAGGAACGGCACGGACAGACCACTGCGGTCGGCGACCGCGGCCAGTGTGAGCCCCAGGGTTCTGCGCCTTCGGCGGACCGCGGCGCCCACGCGGAGTGCTTCCTTCTCGTCCATGTCCGGCTCCCTCCCGACTCGTCATCCTTCCGGCTGCCAGCACATTACGCATACGGTTGCGCAAGGTCGGCCGGATGGTGAACGTCCGGGAACCCGGAAAGGGTGGGCCCGCCGTCGGCGGTGCCCACCCTTCCAGGTGCCTCAGGGCCTGCGGGAGGCCCTACTGCGGAGCCATCTTGTCCACGATGCCCGGATTCGTCTCCATCCAGGCCTTCACGGCCTCTTCCTCGTGCCCCGCGCCGCGCTTCTGGATCTGGTTCTCCAGTCCGGCGAGCTGGTCCTCGCTCAGCTTGAAGTTCTTGAACCACTTCGTCAGCTGCGGGTAGTTCTTCGGGAAGTCCTTGGCCGCGATGGTGTGCAGCCGGTCGCCGTCGCCGAAGGCCTTCTCGGGGTCCTTCAGCTTGGTCATGCCGTACTCGCTGTATGCCCAGTGCGGGGTCCAGAGCAGCACCGCGATGGGCTCCTTCTTGGCGTACGCGCGCTTCAGCTCGGCGAGCATGCCGGGCGTCGAGGAGTCGACGACCTTGTACTCCTTGTCCAGGCCGTAGGTCGGCAGGACGTTCTTCTTGAGGTTCTCCATCGTGGCGGTGCCCGGCTCGATGCCGACGATCCGGCCCTTGAACTGCGAGGCCTTGCCCTTGAGGTCGGCGAGGGACTTGACGTCCTTCACGTAGGAGGGCACCGCGACCTCGATCGATGTCGGGCCGTACCACGATCCGAGGTCGCTCAGCTGCGAGCCGTACTTCTCCCAGTAGTTCTTCTGGGTGTACGGCAGCCAGCCGTCGAACTGCACGTCGATCTGGCCGCGCGACATCGCGGTGTACATCGGACCGACCTCGAACTGCTTGAGGTTGATCTTGTAGCCGCGCTCCTCCAGGACGGCCTTCCACAGATACGTGGCGGCGATGTCCTCCTCCCAGGGGAACCAGGCCATCTCGACGGCGCGGTCGCGCTCGTCCTTGCCGTTCGCACCCTTGGCCGTGCCGCCCTTGGCGACCGGGGTCCACTTGTCGGCGACGCCCGGATTGGCCTTCAGCCAGGTGCGGACCGCCTCCTGCTCCTTGCCGGAGCCGGACTTCTGGATCTGCGCCTCAAGGCTGGTGAGCTGGTCCTCGCTCATCTTGAAGTTCTTGAGCCAGTTGCCGACCTCGGGGTTGTCGGCGGAGAAGCCCTTGCGGGCCAGGGTGTGGATGCCGTCGCCCTTGCCCCAGAGGTTCTTGGGGTCCTTGAGCTTGGTGAGCTCGAACTGGTTGTACGCCCAGTGCGGCGACCAGAGCGGAACGACGATCGGTTCCTTCTTGGCGTACGAGCGCTTCAGCTCGGCCAGCATCGACGGCGTGGAGCCGTCGACGACCTTGTACTCCTTGTCCAGGCCGTAACCCGGCAGGATCTTGTCCTTGAGCAGGCCCATCTCGCCGGCGCTCGGCTCGATGCCGACGATCCGGCCCTTGAACTGCGAGCCCTTGCCCTTGAGGTCGTCCAGCGACTGGACGTCCTTCATGTACGAGGGGACGGCCAGCTCCAGCGAGGTGGGGCCGTACCAGGAGCCCATGTCCTCCAGGCGGTCCTTGTACGTCTTCCAGTAGCTGGCGTGGGTGACCGGGAGCCAGGAATCGGTCTCGAAGTCGATCTGGCCGTTGGCCATACCGGTGTAGAGCGCGCCGGCCTCGTACTGCTTGACGTCGACCTCGAAGCCGCGCCGCTCCAGCATCTCCTTCCAGAGGAAGGTGGAGGCGATGCCCTCGTCCCACGGGATGTAACCCATGCTGATCTTCTTGCCCGCGCCGATGTCCGAACCGTCGGCGGTGCTCCGGGTCTTGTCCGACCCGGAGGAGCCGAAGATGCCCAGGGCACCCGCGACGAGCGCGAGGACGACGACGCCGGAGACCGCGACGACGGGCTGCGGGCGGTGGTTCCAGATCTTGAATCCGCCGGCCATGGCCTGCGCCCTGGCGAGCGCGCGGCGGGCGAGCGGGGAGACCTCGCGGCCGAGCGCGCCGGTCATCCGGTCCAGGTACATCGCCACGATGACGATGGAGATGCCCGCCTCGAAGCCGAGACCGACGTCCACGTTGCCGATGGCGCGGTAGACGGCGCCGCCGAGGCCGCCGCCGCCGACCATGCCGGCGATGACCACCATGGACAGGCCCAGCATGATGACCTGGTTGATGCCCGCCATGATCGTGGGCAGCGCGAGCGGCAGCTGGACCCGCAGCAGGGTGTTGCGCTTGGTGGTGCCGAACGCCTCGGCCGCCTCGACGAGCTCGCCGTCGACCTGGCGGATGCCGAGCTCGGTCATCCGGACGCCCGGGGGCAGCGAGAAGATGATGGTGGCGATGATGCCGGGCACCACGCCGACGCCGAAGAAGATGACGCCGGGGATCAGATAGACCATGGCGGGCATGGTCTGCATGAAGTCCAGGACCGGCCGGGTCACCGCGCTGACGGTCTTGGAGCGGGACGCCCAGATGCCCAGCGGTACGGCCAGCACCAGCGCGATGATGGTGGCGACGAGCACCAGGGTGAGGGTGTCCATCGCCTCGTCCCACAGCTCGACGGAGTCGATGACGGCGAAGCCGACGAAGGCGAGCACACCGGCGAGCAGGCCGCGCAGCCACCAGGCGATGACCGCGACGATGCCCGCGAAGAGCAGCGGAGCGGGGGCGGAGAGTACGGCGGCTATGCCGTCGAACATATTGCTGACGATCGAGCTGATCGCGTCGAACAGCCAGGCCAGATGGGTCTGCAGCCAGTCGACGGCGGAGTCGACCCAGTCGCCGAGAGGGAGCCTAAACACTGGCCACCTTCTTCGTGCCGGCCGCGCCGGGCTCGACGTCCTGCGGGACCTCGGTGGGGGTCATCGGCTCACCGAGCACGGCGAGCAGCCGTGCGCGGGGTACGACACCGACGAGCTTGCCCCCGGCGTCGGTCACGGCGACCGCCACTCCGCTCTGCGAGCAGGGCGTGAAAAGCTCGATGATCGGCGTGGACTCGGTGACGGTGGCCGGGGCGGCCGCGAGCACATCGGCCGCGGTACGCAGTTCCTTGCCGTCGTCCGTGCTGGTGCCCATGACGGTGTGCGGTTCGGCCATGATGGCGCCCGCGGTCAGCACCCGGGTCCGGTCGACGTCCTGGGTGAAGGAGGCGACGTAGTCGTTGGCCGGGGTGACGAGGATGTCCTCGGCGGTGCCGAGCTGGACGATCTTCCCGTCGCGCATCACGGCGATGCGGTCGCCGAGGCGCATGGCCTCGTTGAGGTCGTGGGTGATGAAGACGATGGTCTTCTTCAGCCGCTTCTGCAGTTCGAGCAGCTGGTCCTGCATGTCGCGGCGGATCAGCGGGTCGAGTGCGCTGAAGGACTCGTCCATCAGCAGCAGGTCGGCGTCGGTGGCCAGGGCGCGGGCCAGGCCGACACGCTGCTGCATGCCGCCGGACAGCTCGTCGGGCCAGGACTTCTCCCAGCCGGCGAGGCCGGTCAGCTCCAGCGCCTCGGCGGCGCGCTTCTCGCGCTCGGCGCGCGGCACACCCTGGACTTCCAGGCCGTATCCGGCGTTCTCCAGCACACTGCGGTGGGGGAAGAGCGCGAAGTGCTGGAACACCATGCTGATCTTGGAGGACCGGACATGGCGCAGTTCGGCGGGGCTCAGGGCGGTCAGGTCCTGGCCGTCGAAGAGCACGCGTCCGGCTGTGGGCTCCAGAAGGCCGTTGAGCATGCGCAGCAACGTCGACTTTCCGGACCCGGACAGACCCATCACGACGAAGATCTGTCCCGGTTCGACGGTGAACGAGGCGTCGATCACCGCTGCGGTCGTTCCGTCGGCGCGCAGCTCGTCGCGGTCGGCACCGCTTTCGAGCTTCTGCACGGCTTGATCGGGTCGTCTGCCGAACACTTTGTACAAGCGCTCAGCTTGCAGCCTTGACACATACACCTCGCGGGTTGAACCGAAAAACGGTCTGCCACCCCCTCCGGCAGACCGTGGAGCGGCGCGGATTCGGTCCGCATGGCACGTGCACTGGTTGAAACCGGTACGTGATCCGCTCCGGCTGCGCGCCTGCCCCCGCTTACACAACCCAAACACAAGAGTGATCCAGGTCACACATGAACGAATGATTGCCGCCACCCGTCCCCCGGCCCTCTGCATCCCCGACGGACGGTGTCCGCGACGGCCGGTGTCAGCGGTGTACGGCATCATCGGGGTGTGACGCGACGCCTGATGCTCCTCGACACCGCCTCCCTCTACTACCGCGCCTACTTCGGGGTCCCCGATTCGGTGCGCGCGCCGGACGGGACACCGGTCAACGCCGTGCGCGGCCTGCTCGACTTCATCGGGCGCCTGGTGCAGGACCACCGGCCGGACGACCTGGTCGCCTGCATGGACGCGGACTGGCGGCCCCACTGGCGGGTCGAGCTGATCCCCTCGTACAAGGCGCACCGGGTCGCGGTGGAGACCGCCGAGGGACTGCCCGACGAGGAGGAGACCCCGGACACCCTGGCCCCTCAGGTGCCGGTCATCGAGGACGTGCTCGACGCGCTCGGCATCGCCCGGGTCGGCGTCGCGGGCTACGAGGCGGACGATGTGATCGGCACGCTCAGCGGCCTGGCCACCGGCCCCGTGGACATCGTCACCGGCGACCGGGACCTCTACCAGCTGGTCGACGACGCCCGCGGGGTGCGGGTGCTCTACCCGCTGAAGGGCGTCGGCTCGCTCCAGCTGACGGACGAGGCGTGGCTGCGGGAGAAGTACGGGGTGGACGGCTCCGGATACGTCGATCTGGCCCTGCTGCGCGGCGACCCGAGCGACGGGCTGCCGGGCGTCCCCGGCATCGGCGAGAAGACCGCGGCGAAGCTGCTGGACGCCTTCGGCGACCTGGCCGGGATCATGGCCGCCGTCGACGACCCGAAGTCCAAGCTCACACCGTCGCAGCGCAGGCGGCTCGACGAGGCGCGGGACTACGTGGCCGTCGCACCGAAGGTGGTCCGGGTCGCCGGTGACGTACCCCTGCCGGAATTCGACCCCACGCTGCCCGCCGGGCCGCGCGATCCCGCCACCCTCGAAGCCCTCGCGAAGCGGTGGGGGCTGGGCGGTGCACTCCAGCGCCTGCTCTCCACTCTGCGCGACTGAGGTGCTAGCTTAGGTAAGCCTAAGCACATCGGAGCAGGGAGAACCTCGTGGCAGAACGACCGGCACGGCAGGCACCCAAGGCGCAGGGGGCCCAGGTGGTGCGCACCGAGCAGATCACCCCGCACATGGTGCGCGTGGTGCTCGGCGGCGAGGGCCTCGCCGGCTTCGGGCTCTCCGGGTTCACCGACCACTACGTCAAGCTCTGCTTCGCCCCCGAGGGCGCCGACTACGCGCACCCCTTCGACATGGCCCGCATCCGCGAGGAGCAGCCGCGGGAGCTGTGGCCCACGACCCGTACGTACACGGTGCGTTCCTGGGACCCGGTCGCCCGGGAGCTGGCGATCGACTTCGTGGTCCACGGCGACGAGGGCCTCGCCGGGCCCTGGGCGATGCGGGCGGTGCCGGGCGAGCAGGTGACCTTCCTGGGCCCGGGAGGCGGTTACAGCCCGGCCGCCTCGGCGGACTGGCACCTCCTGGCGGGCGACGAGAGCGCGTTGCCGGCCATCGCGGCGGCCCTGGAGCAGATGTCGGCGGGCACGGTGGTGCACGCGTTCGTCGAGGTGGCGGACGCGGCGGAGGAGCAGAAGATCGTGACGCCCGACGGCGTCGAGGTGACCTGGCTGCACCGCGGGGAGCGCCCGGTCGGTGAGGCGCTGACCGCCGCCGTGAAGGAGCTGGAGTTCCCCGCGGGCGAGGTCCAGGCGTTCGTCCACGGCGAGGCGGGCTTCGTGAAGGAGATCCGCCGCCATCTGCGCCTGGACCGCGGGATCCCGCTCCCCCGGCTGTCCATCTCCGGCTACTGGCGGCTCGGCCAGAACGACGACGCCTGGCGCTCGGTCAAGCGCGAGTGGAACGCGCAGGTGGAGCACGAGCAGGAGAGCGCCGCGTAACACCGGATCGCACCCGTACGCCCCGGCCGCCGGCCGGGGCGTACCCGCGTCCGGGGCACCGGGTCACCCACCGGCGCCCCGCACCTGCGCCCCGTCGCCGTCCGGACCGCCCGCGTCGCCGCCCGCACCGCCCCCGCCGCCCCCCTCGTACGCACGCGCGGACGCGTCCGCGTGCGCGAGCCGTCGCAGCGCGCCGAACATCGCCTCCCCCAGCACCGTGCCCACCACCACGCTCTCCACCAGGTCCTCGCGCGCGACCCGCCGTCCCACGTAGTCGAGGTCGGCCCGCGCGACCGGTTCGGCGGCGGCCGCGTAGTCGTCGAGCAACTCGACGAACCCCCCGTGCCCGGCCCGCCGCAGCGCGACAATCACCTCGGCCAGGGACTCGCCCGCCGGGCCGTGCGCCTCGGCCCGCCAGCCGCGCCGCTCCAGCAGCTCCGCCACCTCTTCGCGGGCGTCCTCCAGCTCGGGCCCCGGCCCGTCCCCGTGCACCGGGGCGAGGCGCTTCGCCGCGGCGCCCAGCACCTTGTGCACCGGCTGCGCCGGATCCTCGACCACCCGCAGCACATCGCCGATGGCGGCCAGCGAGAGCCCGCCGACATCCAGCAGGGCGCGGATCAGCCGCAGCCTGCGCTCATGGTCCGAGTCGTAACTCGCCTGGTTCGGGCTGGTCAACTGCCCTGCGGGCAGCAGCCCTTCACGTACGTAGAACTTGATCGTCGGTACCGGGACCCCGGACCTGTTGCTCAACTCGCCGATGCGCACCGCGTGTTCTTCCTTCCGCCCTTGCCAATCCCCCGACCCATCATAGATAGTTCCGCTATCGGATAGCGGAAAGCGCTGCTATCCATAATTTCTGAGGGGTTCTCATGTCTTCGTGGCGTTCCTGGCATCGGCCATTAGCCCTCTTCGCCGCGGCGATGGCCGTCATGACGGTCGTCTCGGCCATCGGCCTCATAGCCGACGACCGGGTCCTGGTGGGCGCGGCGATATGGTTCAAACCATTCAAATTCGCAGCCTCGTTCGCCGTGTACGCACTCGCCCTCGCCTGGATGCTGACGCTGGTCACCCGTGGCCGACGGGTCGGCTGGTGGGCCGGGACCGTGGTCGCGCTGTCCAGCCTGGTCGAGATGGCGATCATCACCGGGCAGGTCGCCCGCGGGAAGCGGAGCCACTTCAACCACGCCACCCCGCTCGACGAGACGCTGTTCAGCACGATGGCCGTCACCGTCGTCATCCTGTGGACCAGCACGCTGGTCATCGCGATCCTGCTGCTGCGCGCCCGTATCGCCGACCGCGCCTCCGCCTGGGCGATCCGCTCCGGCGTGCTGCTCGCCCTGGTGGGCGCCGGATTCGGTTTCCTGATGACCCGGCCCACCCCCGAGCAGCGGGCGGCCGGGAACCTGGACACCGCCGATGTGATCGGCGCGCACTCCGTCGGCGTACCGGACGGCGGCCCGTCGATGCCCCTCACCGGCTGGTCCACGACCGGCGGCGATCTGCGCATCCCGCACTTCATCGGGATGCACGCGCTCCAGCTGCTGCCGCTCTTCCTGCTCGCACTGGTCTCCCTGGCCCCGCGCTTCCCGCGGCTGCGCGACCCGCGGGTCCGGCTGCGGCTGGTGCTGGTGGCCTCGGCGGCATACGCGGCGGTCGTCGCGCTGGTCACCTGGCAGGCGCTGCGCGGCCAGCCGCTGATCCACCCGGACGGTGCGACGCTCGGTGCCGCCGCCCTGATCGCGGCCGCGAGCGCCACCGGCGCCTTCGGGGCGCTGAGGCCGGCTCCCGCACGACGGCGGACCGGCCCGGATTCCGACGCCGGCTCCGACACAGGCACCGGCACCCGCACCCGCACCGCTTCCGGTTCCGGCACCGGTTCCGCTTCCGCCCGGAAGGAGCTCGCGTCATGACCGGTGCACTCTTCGAGATCTCGTTCTTCCTGGCAGCCCCGTTCTGGCTGCTGATGATCCTGGCGCCCGGCCGGCGCCTCACGGCGCGCATCGCCGCCTCGCCGTTCACCGTTCTGCCGGTGCTGGCGCTCTACCTGATCATGGCCGTGCCCGTCTTCCCCGAGCTCTGGGACGCGGTGCGCAGCCCCGACATCAACACCTTCCGCGATCTGATGGCGCTGGCGAACGGGGCGGGGGCGATCTGGGCGCAGGTGATCGCCTGGGATCTGCTGCTGGGCCAGTGGATGTTCCTGGAAGGGCGTCGGCTGGGCATCTCCCCGCTGGTGATGGGGCCGTTGCTGGTGCTGACGATCCTGCTCTCGCCGTTCGGGCTGCTGATCTTCCTCGCGCTGAGGGCGGTACTGAAGTCGAGGACCCGGCCCGGGAATTCGGTCCCGAACCGGGTCGGCGGTACGACGCTGTCGTAGGTGCGCCCGTCAGACGGACTTCTGGTACGAGCGGAACGTACGGGTCGACAGCCCGACCGCCACCACCGCGAGGACCAGAAGGGCTCCCCCGCGGCTGAGCACCACACCCTGGTCCGGGGCGGCACTCAGCGCCGAACGGCCCGCCACCATCGCCCAGTTGACCGGGTTGAAGTCAGCGATGTGCCGCATCCAGGACGGCATCTGGCTCGGGGCCATGAAGGAGGAGGAGAGGAAGGTCAGCGGCAGCAGCAGAAAGGTGTTGATGCCGATGATCGACTCTCGGCGGCGGACCAGCATGCCCAGGGCGTTGGAGAGCGCGCCGAAGACCGTACCGAGCAGCACCGAGGCGACGACCAGGATCAGCAGTCCGCCCGCGCCGCCCGGGTAGGTGGCCCCGGCCACCCGGCCGAGCAGCACGATGATGACGGACTGCGCGGCGGTACTGATGCCGTTCTGCACTACATTGGCGTTCATCAGCGCGTTGCGGCTGACCGGTGTCGTCAGGAAACGGTTGAGCGTGCCCCGCTCGATCTCCTCCAGGGTGCCCATCCCGGCCCACATGCTCGATCCGAGCGCGCTCATCACCACGATGCCCGGGATCAGGTAGTCGAGATACGACGTGGTGCCGAAGCCGCCGAGCTCGACGACCTTCTTGAAGAGGTTGCCGAACAGGAACAGCCAGATCACCGGCTGGATCAGGGAGATCACCAGAAAGACCGGCTGCCGGATGATCGCCATGAGCTGACGCCGAGTCATGTACCAGGTCTGGGCGAGTGCTTGGCTGCTCATCGGGTTCCTCCGGCGGGGGTCGGGGCGGGGGTGTTCCCGGCCTCCGCCGCTTCGGCCTCGGCGAAGCGGCGTCCGGCGTAGCGGAGATAGACGTCGTCGAGGGAGGGGCGGGCCACGGTGGCGGCGGCGACCGCCGCGCCGGCCCGCTCCAGGGCGGCGAGCAGGACGGGGACGGCCGCGGCGCCGTCCTCGGCGCGTACGCTCACCCGGCGGCCGTCGACCAGCACCTCGTGCACACCGGGCAGTCCGGTCAGCGCGGCGGTGGTCACCCCGGTGTCGCCCTCGGTGCGCAGCTCCATGTGGACGGCGTCGCCCCGGAGTTCACCCTTGAGTTCGTCGGGGGTGCCCTCGACGACGATCCGGCCGCGGTCGACGATCGCGATCCGCTCGGCGAGCCGGTCGGCCTCCTCCAGGTAGTGCGTGGTCAGGACGATGGTCAGCCCCTCGTCGCCGGCCAGCCGGGCGATCTCGTCCCACATCGCCGTACGGGCCTCGGGGTCGAGTCCGGTGGTGGGTTCGTCGAGAAAGAGCACCTCGGGACGGTGGACCAGGCCGAGCGCCACGTCGAGACGTCGCTGCATCCCCCCGGAGTACCCCTTGACCTGGCGGTTCCCCGCGTCGGCGAGGTCGAAGCGGTCCAGCAGCCCATCGGCGCGACGCCGGACGGCCGCGCCCCGCATCCCGTACAGCCTGCCCTGGAGCAGGAGGTTCTCCCGGCCGGTGGCGACCGGGTCGGCGCCGGACTTCTGGGCGACGACGCCGATGGCGCGGCGGACCCGGTCGGGGTGGCGCAGCACGTCGTGTCCGGCGACGGTCGCGGTGCCGGAGTCGGGGCGGGCCAGGGTGGTCAGGATCTTGACGGTGGTGGACTTGCCGGCGCCGTTGGGGCCGAGCAGTCCGAAGACCGTGCCGGCCTCGATGGTGAGGTCCATGCCGCCCAGGGCGGTGACATCGCCGGGATAGGTCTTGATCAGGTTTCGCGCCGCTACTGCGGGCGCACGGGTGCTCATGACGGAGCTCTCCTGCGGTCGGCGGGGTGCTCGGGTGCACCGAGCACTCGGGCATGCCGAGCCGATCCGCGTGAAGAGCGCCGGGCTATCCTTGGTGTGCCGCACCTCGATCGCCCGGCTCGCCTCCACGGCGTGACCGGTTCGGGGTTCGAGACCCCGGCGGTCGCTGCTCCAACAGCTCCCGCCGGGGTCTTTCCCTGTCTGGTTTCCTGCGTCTAAGGGCTGTCCCGTAATCCCTGGTGGATCAGCCTGCGGCGTCGGATGCGGTGCATCGCAAGGCGGAGGGACGCCCGAATACTGGATGCATTCGGGCGTTCCGACAACGCGGCGAGGTGCCGTGGCTGTCGTCGCACGCCCGCCCGGGATTACGGGACAGCCCTTAGCCGTTCCGCCCCGGGTCCAGGACGATCTCCTGCTCGTCCAGGTCCTGCCAGTCCCGCGGGACTTCACCGGTCTCGTGGAAGGACTTCCACTCCTCGATCCCGCTGATCGTCTCGTCGGTGAGTTCGGTACGGAAGTTCTTGATCCACTCCAACTGTGCGTTGATCATGTGCAGTTGGTATTCGGTCTCGATGACGAAGACGCGAGGCAGCTTCTCCCCCAGCTGGCCGAGGACACCCCGCAGGGCCGCCGCCCGGATCGCCAGCGCCGCCCCCCGGGTCTCCATCAGCTCCGCCACGTCCTGCGGCGGCAGCACCGGCAGCAGCGACAGCGCCGTCTCGAAGACCGGGTACTCGGCGGCGGGGACGGCGAGCAGATCGGAGAGCCAGTCCAGCATCTCCGCACGCCCGGCCTCGGTGATGCCGTAGAGCGTGCGCTCGGGGCGGTTGCCCTGCCGCTGGACGCCGGCCACCTCCACGTACCCGTGCTTCTCCAGGTTCTGGACGACGGTGTAGAGCGAGCCGAAATTGATCTTGACGCTGTGTTCCTTGCCGCGTCGCCGAAGCGTCTGGGCGATCTCGTACGGGTGCATGGAGCGCTCGGCGAGCAGCACCATGACCGTCAGCGCCAGCGGATTGCCGAGCTTGCGCCGCTTGGCCACGATCCCCACCCCCCTTACCTCGTCATCGAATACTCGTGAGCGAACATATCGCGTTCACCCAGACGCGTCAACCACGATGTATCGCGAATTCCCGACCGCGTGGAAGGATCTCACCCACTGACCGTTTTGTACCGCTACCGCCTCCGGAGCGCCGCCGGAGAGCCGAGGCGCCGCCAGGGAGGCAGCCCGCGTGAAAGAAGCCGATGCGCAACGCCACGGAACCTCACGGGCCGAGGGGGCGTGCGGAGCCCGCACCGCCCTCGCCGCGCTCGGCGGACTGATCGCCGGGTTCTGCGCCCTGGCCGTCGCCCAGCTGGTCTCGGCCCTCGTGCGTCCCGAGGCGGGGCCGGTCACGGCCGTGGGCGGGGCGGTCATCGACCGCTCTCCCCCGGCCCTGAAGGAGTTCGCCGTACGGCATTTCGGTACCGGCGACAAGCTGGTGCTGCAGCTGGGCATCGTGGTGCTGCTGGCGGCCTTCGCCATGGCGGTCGGAGTGCTGGCGCTGCACCACCGCCGTACCGGATCGGCGGCCGTCCTGGTCTTCGGCGCGGTCGGGGCAGTGGCAGCGGTGGGGCGGCCGGAGGGCAGCGCGCCCGACGCGCTGCCCTCGGTGGTGGGCGCCGCGGTGGGCGCCGGGGTGCTCTTTCTCCTGGCCGGACGGCTGGCGACGGCGCACCCTCCGCCGCACGCGGCGGAGGGTGCGTACGGCGCCTACGACCGCCGCGGCTTCGTCATCACAGCGACCGTGGCGACGGCGGTCTCGGCCGGCGCGGGACTCCTGGGGCGGCGGCTCACCTCCTCCGTCCAGGCCGGGGCCACCGCCTCACGTCATGACCTGGTCCTGCCCGTACCCGATTCCGCCGCCCCGGCGGTCCCGGCCGGCGCCGATCTGCGGATCCGGGGTCTGAGCCCCTTCATCACCCCGGCCAAGGACTTCTACCGGGTGGACACGGCCCTGGTCGTACCCCGTCTCGACGCGGCCGGGTGGCGGCTGAGGATCCACGGCGAGGGTGTCGCCCGGCCCGTCACGGTCGGCCTCCACGACCTGCTGCGCCGGAAGACCATCGAGCGGGACATCACGCTGGCCTGCGTCTCCAACGAGGTCGGCGGCCCGTACGTGGGCAATGCCAGGTGGATCGGGGTACGGCTGGCCGATCTGCTGCGCGAGGCCGGGGTGCGGCCGCCGTCGGCGGGCGGGCCCGCCGACCAGCTCGTGGCGCGATCCGTCGACGGCATGACGATCGGCACACCGGTCGAGACGGTCATGGACGGGCGCGACGCGATGCTGGCCTTCGGCATGAACGGCGAGCCGCTGCCCTTCGCGCACGGCTTCCCGGTCCGGATGGTCGTCCCCGGCCTGTACGGATACGTGTCGGCCTGCAAATGGATCGAGGACATCGAGCTGACGACGTTCGATGCGTACGACGCCTACTGGGTCAGGCAGAGCTGGGCCCAGCAGGCACCGGTCAAGACCGAGTCCCGGATCGACACCCCCCGCGCCCTCGCGTCCCCGAAACCCGGCACCGTGCCGGTGGCCGGGGTCGCCTGGGCGCAGCACCGCGGCATCTCACGGGTGGAGGTCCGGGTGGACGGCGGTCCGTGGCACCCGGCCCGGCTGGCGGCCCAGGACAGCAGGGACACCTGGCGCCAGTGGGTCTGGAAGTGGCCGGCCACGTCGGGCCGCCACACCCTCGAAGTCCGGGCGACGGACGGCACCGGCGCCACCCAGACCGGGCGGCGGACCGGCACCGTGCCCGACGGCGCGACCGGCTGGCACTCGGTGGTGGTCGACGTCTCCTGAGCCGGGGCACACCCCCACGGCGTACGGGAGGCGGGCGTCGTCCGTAGGCTGACCGGATGATTCTTCCGGACCACGTGGAACGGCAGGACCGGGTGGCGGGCGCCGTCGTCGGTTCGGCGGTGGGTGACGCGCTGGGCGCGCCGTTCGAGTTCGGCCCCGCCGGGGTGTACACGGCCCGCTTCCCGGACGGCGTCGGCACGATGTGCGGGGGCGGCGGCTGGGATCCGGGTGAGGCCACGGACGACACACAGATGGCCGTCCTGGTCGCGGAATCCCTGCTGGAGCGGGGCGGCCTCGACCTTCCCGACATGTTCGGTCGGTTCTGCCGGTGGGCGGCCGGAGATCCGAAGGACATCGGGCTGCAGACCGAGGCCGTCCTGACGAGCGGGGACGCGTGGGATCTCGCGGCGGCGCTGCACTTCCAGGTCGGCGGGCGTGCGGCGGGCAACGGTTCGCTGATGCGGGCGGCCACGTCCGCCGTGTACTTCGCGTCGGAGGGCCGGACGGCGACCATGGACGCCGCCCGCCGGATCGCCGCGCTGACCCATGGCGACCGGGCCGCCTGGGAAGGCACCGCCGTGCTCCACGAGCTGATCCGGGTGGCACTGGGCGGCGACGATCCGCTCTCCACCGTCCCGGGCGCGCTGGACGGCGTGCACGAGGACCACCGGGAGCGCTGGGCCACCGTCCTCGCGCCGGACTGGCATCCGGAGGCGGCGACGGAATTCAACGGTGCGGTCTGGCCGTGCCTGGGCACCGCACTGTGGGCGCTGCGCACCACGGATACGTACGAGAACGCCCTGGCGGCGGCCGTCGACGTGGGCGGGGACACCGACACGGTCGCCGCCGTGACCGGCGGTCTGGCGGGCGCGGTGTACGGCTTCGGCGCGATCCCGGCGCGCTGGACGGAGCCGCTGCACGTGCCGCTGCCGGGGTACGGGGACCGGGTGCTGCGGACGCCCGGTCTGGTGTCCCTGGCGCGGCGGCTGGACGGTGCCTCACCGTGTGCGCTTCCCGCGGAGTCTCACGTGGTCCCTGCGGAGCCTCGTGCGCTTCCCTCGGATTTTCGCGAGTCCTAAATCTACACATAAGGGCGGTATAAGCGCAGAATGGCATAGCAGGCTGCTTATCGCACAGAAGTAGCGGGTTGGCCTGCAGGAGCGAAGGAGACGAACCCCATGTCAAACCTCTCGCACACCGGCCGTGACATGGCCAGTCACCCCGATGTTTCCGAAATGCGTGATCGCTATGCCCGCATGCTCGGTGGCCGCGACGTGGCCCTGGTGGACGCACCGGTGTTCCTCGTCGGTCTCTACTGCGCCATCTCGCCGTGGGTGCTGCACTTCACGGCAAGTCAGCCCACCCTCGCGACGCACAACCTGATCATGGGTATCGCGATCGCCGCGCTGGGCCTCGGGTTCACCGTCATGCCGGAGCGCATGTACGGCCTGAGCTGGGCCATCTGCGCCATGGGGGCCTGGACGATCATCTCGACGTGGATCGTCGGCAGCAGCCCCGACCTCGGCATCGTCCTCAACAACGTCATCATCGGCGGTCTGACCGTGCTGCTGGGACTGGCCTGCGCCGCCGTGTCCATGAAGAGCGGCAAGCGCGCGGTCTGAGGAAGGGACCGCCCGAAAGGGATCGCTCGGCCGGGAGCACTCGGCGAAAGGGACTGCCCGGCCGGCCCGCGGGGAGCGGACCGGCCGGGCGCCGGTGTGTTCCGGCCCGTGGGTCAGCTCTGCCGGAACGGCAGATAGTCCACGTCGTACCCGAAGTACCGCGGACCGGCGAGCGCCAGGCCGCCCGGGGTGGTCCAGCGCGGGTCGCAGGGGGCCGCGAGGACGCTGACGCGCAGGCCGTAGCGCAGGCCCTCCGTGGTCACCGGGTCGCCGGTGTCGGTGTCCAGCACGCAGATGAGGTCGGGCGTGGTGGCGACCGTCTCGCCGTCGCGGGTGGCCAGCAGATGCTCGTTCTGGAAGCCGAGTTCCAGCACCCGTCCCGCGTCGTCGCCGATGCCCTCGATCCGGGCGCTGCCCCGGGCGAAGCCGCCCTGGGTACGGCGGCTCACGTCGATCACCTTGCCGGTCAGCAGATGCGTGCCGGACAGCATGGTGCGGGCCGCGCGCACCGGGTCGGTGTGCGCGGCGCGCGCCTCGCGCACGGCGGAGCCGAGCCGTTCGGCAAGCGTCAGCGTGGCGGGGACGAGCCCGTCGGCGAGCTGGTCGCCCCGCATCACGGTGTCGGCGCTGGAGATCTGGCAGCCGAGCTCCACGCAGACCGCCCGCGCGATGCGCTCGGCGGCGTGGTTGGAGACGGCGTCGACGATGATGCTGTTGCCCTTGTCGTCGGCGAGCGCCATCGGGGTGTTGGCCACCCCGATCAGACCGGGCAGCACCATCTGCGCCTCGGGAAAGGCGCGGCCCATGGCGTCGCCGTCGACCAGCGGCAGCCCCGCCTCGGCGGCGCAGGCGATGGGCAGCATGGAGTTGACGCCGCCGACCTCGATCGGCGCGATGTGGGTGGCGGCCCGGCCGATGTGCTTCTCCAGGGCGCGCAGGGCGGCCACTTCCTCGCCGCCGGCGGGGACGCGTTCCAGCAGCACGGTCGGCGCGCCCATCCCCGAGACAGGTACCACGGTCGCGTCGGCCGGCACCTCGTCGAAGGCGACGAGCCGGACCGGGCCGTGCTTGCGGATGGCCTCGCGGGCCAGCAGCTTGCCTATGTACGGGTCGCCGCCCCCGCCGGTGCCGAGGATGCCCGCGCCGCGCGCGATGTCGTCCAGGTTGTCGAGGTTGATCTCACGCATGTGACGCTGCTCCATGGGTGTCGCGCGCCCCGGCCGGGGCGTGGGTGCTGCCGATGCCGTTCAGGTCGAGATCACCGACCGCCTTGACCCGGATCCGGGTCGCACCGCCCGGCAGATAGGCCAGCGGGACCTCCTCCACGTCGACGATGCGGACCGTGCCGGGCCGGGCGCCCGCGCTCTCGGCCCGGCCCACGGCCTCCTCGCGGGCCTCGGCGAGCACCGAGTCCCGGCGCCCCTCCGGGACCTGGAAGACCCGGTCCACCTCTCCGCCGACCTGGGCGATGGCGGCGCCCACCGCGTTGGCGACGTCGAAGTGACCGGGGCGGCGCACATCGTCGAAGCCGGGCAGGGCCGCGGGCACCAGCACGCTGCCGCCGCCCACCGCGACGACCGGCAGCGGCCCCGCCGAGGTACGCATCCGGTCGACGGTCTCCGCCAGCCGCTCGGCGATCCGGTCGAGCGCGCGGGCGGTGAACTCCGGGTCCAGATGGGCGACCCGGGAGCGGTCGCCGATGTCGGCGCGGCCCGCGGCCACCGCGAGGTCGGTCGCCGTCAGGGTCGTACCGCCGAAGACCAGCGCCTCCTCGGTGAGCCGGAATCCGACCGAGCGGGGGCCGGTCTCGCCGTCCGGCGACACCAGGGAGCCGCCGCCGATGCCGAGCGAGAGGACGTCGGGGATACGGAAGTTGGTACGGATGCCCGCGGCCTCGCTCTCCCCCGCGGCCTCGCGCGGGAAGCCACCGGCCAGGATGCCGACGTCCGCGGTGGTACCGCCGACATCGACGACCGCGCAGTCGCCGAGTCCGGACAGGAAGGCGGCTCCGCGCATCGAGTTGGTGGGCCCCGACGCGAAGGTGGCCACCGGGTAGGCGCGGGCGAAGTCCACGTCCATCAGTGTGCCGTCGTTCTGCGACAGGAAGAACGGGGCGGTCAGCGACACCTCGGCGAGCGATTTGGCGAACGACTCCACGATCGCGGTCGCCAGATCCCGCAGGGCCGCGTTGATGATCGTGGCGTTCTCGCGGGCCAGCAGTCCGACCCGGCCGAGCTCGTGCGAGAGCGAGAAGTGCACGCCGGGGCCCAGCTCGGCGCCGAGGATCTCGGCGGCCCGGCGCTCGTCCTCCTCGGCTACCGGGGAGAACACCGACGAGACGGCCACCGAGGTCAGTCCGCGCGCGGCGATGTCGGCGGCGGTGCGCTTCAGTTCCTCGGGGTCGAGCGGAGACAGCGGCCGTCCGTCGAACTCCCGGCCGCCGTGGCAGAGATAGCCGTGCCCGCCGACGGCCGCCCGCTGGCGCTCCGGCCAGTCGGTCATCGGCGGCAGCGCCGCCGTGGCGGGCAGGCCCAGGCGTACCGCGGCGACGGGGGCGAGCCGGACGCCCTCGATCAGCGCGTTGAGGAAGTGGGTCGTGCCGATCATCACGGCGGTGACGGCCTCCATCGGCGGGTCGAGTGCCCGGATCGCCGCGGTCACGCCGGAGGTGATGTCGGAGGTGGTGGGGGTCTTCGCGGTCGCGATGATCCGGTCGTCGTCTCCCAGAAGGGCGGCGTCGGTGTTGGTGCCTCCGACGTCGATTCCGATGCGCATGGTGTGTCTGTCTTTCGTAGGGGGTTTCATGGCGGGCTTCGTGTGGACGGGGATGTCAGGCGGTGGCCTTCGGCGACCAGGCCGTGCCCGATTCCGCCTCGATCGCCGCCGCGGGACGTACGGGCTGTTCGAACGGCAGCTCACGGGCCCCGCGCACCAGGCCGAGCTTGCCGAGGACGACATAGCCGAGACCGGCCAGCAGCAGGGAGTCGAGCGCCGGGATACCCCACCATTGGTAGTGGTCGCCGAGCCAGCCGAACAGGGAGGCGGCGGCCCACAGGGCGATCGTGGCCGGCACCCAGCTGGGTTCGGTCTCGGGCAGCCGGCCGCCCGCGCGCGAGGCGTCCAGCTGCGGCCGCCACTTCTTCACCACGAAGTACTCGGCGACCATGATCCCGGCGACGGGCGGGGTGAGGACACCGAGCACGGTGAGGAAGTCGGTGAACCGGTCCAGGATTCCGGCGGCCGCGGCGAGACTGCCGAGCACACCGATCGTGACGGTCGTACCGACCCGGTTGAGCCGGACCTTGAAGAGCGGCTCGACCGCGCCGATCAGGCCGAGCGACGAGGAGTACAGGTTCCAGTTGTTGATCTTCACGGTGGCGGAGACCAGGACGATGACGCCGATGACACCGGAGGAGGACGTGATGATGGCGATCAGGTCGGAGGACTTCACCGCGTAGGCGAGCAGCACGCCGCCCAGGCCCAGGACGTACTCGCCGAGGCTGATGCCCACCACCGTCTGCTTGACGACATCGCCGGTGTTGCGGTTGAAGCGCGTCATGTCGGGGGTGGTGACCGCGCCGACGATGTACGAGCCGGCGACTATGGTCGCGCCGGTGGCGATGGACATGTGGGCGCCGAACGGCGCCGAGGCCACCAGGTCACCGACATTGTGCCGGGAGAACTCGACCATCATCGCCCAGCCCGCGAGGCCGAGGAAGGCGGGCACGGTGAGGAACGCGGTCCAGCCCATGGCGCGGAAGCCGCGCAGTACGAGCGCGGTGACTCCGAGCCCGCAGATCAGGCACCAGGCCCAGACCGGCAGCGCGGGCACGATGGAGTGCAGCCCGGCCGCGAACACCGCCGTCTGCACACCGAACCAGCCGAACAGGCTGACCGCGATGACGAGTCCGATGAGGGTGGAGCCGTAACGGCCGAAGCCGGTCCAGCGAACCAGCATCGAGGTGGACAGGCCCTCCCGCATGCCGGCGACGCCGACGAATATGCAGACGATCTCCAGGATCACGGAGCCGAGCGTGAACGCCCAGAAGGCGCCCCAGAAGGAGAGTCCGGCGCCGAGCGCGGCGCCCAGCAGGAACTGCGTCAGGTCGGAGAGCTGGCCGAAGCGCTGCACCGCGACGTTGAACCAGGAGTAGCGGGCCGCGCGCGGCACCCGCTCCAGCGGGTAGTCCTCGTCCTGCTGCCGCGTCTGCGCCTGGTTCTGTGCTTGCGTCTGTGCGGATGGCTCTTGATCCACATCGAACTGCTGGGTCATGGGGACGGGTCCTCGGGTGAGCGGGCGGGCAGGAGGGCGCAGCAGCACGGCACCGGGCTGCTCCGGAGGGGAGGGGAAGGGGCGTCGAGCGGGGTTCAGAGCGGAAGGGGAGGCCCGACGGCGCGGGCCCGCAGGAGCACCGCACCGGGCAGATACGGCACCGGGAGGTCCGGCTCCGCGTGGGTGCGTACGCGCCTGGGATCGGCCCCTGCCCGTACAGCACCGGCTCGGGCCAGGTCGCGTACTTCGTCACGTACGGCGTCGAGCCGCCGGCCGGGGCCCCGGCGGACGATGCGGTCGCAGTGGCCGCCGACCGGGCTGGCCGCGGCGCCGAACGCCCCGGCCACGCCGCCGTGTTCGGGCCGTACGACGTCGAACCCGGCCAGCACTCCGGCGGGTACTCCGCCGGCACCGCCGCCGACCAGGATCAGCGGGAGGGGTCCGGCGGCGGGGCGCATCCGGTCGGCGGCCTCGGCGAGTTCGCGGTGGGCCTCGGCGCGCACGGTGATCAGGTCGGGGAAGCGCAGGCTGACCGGGACGCCGCCGATGCGTTCGCCGGGTCCGGCCTCCTGCGGGTAGCCGCCGGTCAGCGCTCCGACCCGGGCGCGGCGTTCACCGATGTCGGCGACCACGGCGTCCCGGAGCCCGGCCAGGAGTCCGGCGCCGCGGATGGTGCAGGCGGGTCCGCTGCCCAGGCTGAGTCCGGGCTGGCGGCGCAGGTACTCCAGGCTCATCAGCGTGCCGTCGCTGCGGGTGACGAGGACGGTGGCGCCGGGGGCGAGGCCGAGGCGGGGCAGGGTGGCGGTCAGCTCGTCGGCGACCCGGGCCACGAGCACGGACAGGGCGGCGTCGAGCACCGTGGCGTTCTCGCGGGCCAGCAGGTCGAGGATGCCGACGTCGCTGGAGAGCAGGACGGTCGTGTCGGGGCCCGCCTCGGCGCGCAGGATCTCGGCGGCCTCCCGCTCCTGGCCGCCGTCGACGGGCGAGAACACGGCGGTGACGGCGAACGCCTCGGCGCGGCCGGCCAGCGAGGCGCCGAACCGGGCGACGGCGTCCCGGTCGAGCGGGACGGTGTCACGGGGTGCCAGACCACCGCCGCCCCCGACGTTCGCGGTGCCCGCGCACACGGCGTCGCGCAGCGCCCCGGGCCAGCCGAAGAGCGGCCGCACGGCATCGGCGGCGGCGCCCCCGACCCGCAGCACTCCGACCCGGGCGAGCCCGTCCCGTTCCCTGACCGCGCGGGCGGCGACCCGCAGGCCCACGGCGAGCTGGGTGGCCCGGCCGCGCAGCTCGGCGGGGAGCGCGCGGACGGCGGCGGCGAGCGATCCGACGGCGTCACCGGTCACCGAGGGCACCTTGACGGCCCGCACCGCCCGGTCGCCGTCGAGGAGCACGGCATCCGTGTTGGTGGGCCCGACGTCCACTCCGAGGATCATGGCGTGCCTCCCGGGACCCGGCGTTCGCCCGCGGCGTCCGGAAGACCGGCGAGGCCGAAGGCGGACGGGCCCGCCAGCCGCAGGCCCTCGGGCGTGTACCAGGCGGGGTCCGAGGGGAGCGTGACGAGATGGACGCGCAGCCCGTAACGGACCTCCTCGACCGGGACTGCCCAGCCGGTCCCCACGTCGACCAGGGCGATGACGTCCGGTACGACGGCCAGCGGGGTGCCGTCCTCCAGGGCCGCGACGAACTCGCTGCGGGCCTCGACGAGCACCAGCCGGCCCGCGTCGGGGCCGCCGCCCTCCAGCAGGACACCGGTGGCGTCGTCGCCGTCGGCGCCCTCGGTGGCGTACCTCCGGACGGACGAGACCTTGCCGGTCAGCAGCGGCGCCGGGCCCTCGCCGCGGCCGAGGGCCAGTGCGCGGGTGACCGATCCGGCGACGGCGTGCCGGGCCGCCTGCCCGGCGGTGAGGGGGTAGTCGGTGGACGCGGCGCGCCCGCCGAAGGCGACGACGGCGGCGCGGGCGAACTGTTCGAGGTGTGCGCCGTCGACGTCGTCGACCACGACGGTGTGCCCGTGCTCGTCGGCGAGCACGGCCGGTCCCGGGCGCAGTCCGGCCAGTTCGAGAACGTTCTGGTCCATGCGGGGAAAGGCCCGGCCCATCGAGTCGGCGTCGAGCAGCGGCAACCCCAGCCGGGCCGCCCAGGCGACGGCGACGCAGCCGTTGAGGCCACCGATCTCGCTGCTCATGACCGCGGCGACCGGGGCACCGTGCAAGGCCTCGAAGCGGGCGCGCAGCCGGGCGGGTTCGTCCCGGCCGCCGATCCGTTCGGCGGCGACGGCGGGCGACCCCACGAGCCCCACGGGCATGACGAGCGCGTCGGCGGGGAGTGCGGCCGGGTCGACGACGGGCACCGGACCGCACTCCTCGATCGCCTGTCCGGCGACGGGAAGGGTCACATCGGCGGGTCCGCCGCCCCCTGATCCGAGGACGGCACAGCCCCGCGCGAAGTCGGCGAGTGCTCCGGCGTCCACGTGCATGAATCCCAGCGTACGGAGACGGATCGCGCTCCCCATGGGCCATCGGCCCGTGAATCCGCGGCCGGGTGTGCGTGCAGCACACCGGCTTGCAGCACACTGGAGGGATGGCGAACATCCTGGAACTCCTCTCCTCCCCCGGACTCGACGCGGTCCGCCCGCTGGTGGGCCCGCTCGACGCGGGGGAGGTCACGGGGGTGCGTCTGGAGCCGCGCCCGGACCGGCTCGCGGCCATCCCCGCCGGGACGGTCGCCGTGCTGCTGGCCCCGGTGCCGGGGCATCTGCTGGATGTGGCGGTGCGGGACGCGGCCGCGGCGGGGGCCGCCGCGCTGGTCCTGACGGGCGTGACCGAGGCACCGCACGGGCTGCCCGCCGAGGTGACGGCCACGGCGCGGGCGCTCGCCGAGCGGGGCCGGGTCGCGGTGCTGTACGCGGACGGGGACCTCGCGGCTCTGGTGGTGGCCGTGGAGCGGGCGGTGGCCGGGTCCGCGGCGGACGCACTGGCCCGGGTCGCGGCGGCGGCGCGGGAGGTGACGGCCGTCGCGGGTGACCCGGACCGGGTGGCCGCGGCGGCGGGCCGCGCCCTGGGCGTACCGGTGGAGCTGCGCGCCGCGGGTCCGGGCGAGGAGGGTGCGACCGCCGCGGGCCCGGACGGTGAGATCCGGCTCGCGGCCCCCGCCCGCCCCGGTCACGCGGGGGCGGCGGTGCGCTCCGTCCTCGCGCTGGCGGCCCTCGCCGCGGCGGGCGGCGGCCACGGAGACGTTCCCGTGCGCTCCCGGGGCCGGCTGCTCGCCGAGCTGCTCGTGGCCCCGCAGGACCAGGCCGCCCGACTGGCCGCCCGGGGCCGGGCGCTCGCGCTGCCCGTGGACGGCTGGCACATCGCACTGCGGGTGGAGGCGGGCGGCCTCGACGCCTCGAACCGGCCGAAGGCCCTGGACGCGGTCATGTCCCAGGCGCTGACCCTGCTGCGCACCTGGGACGGGGCGGCGGCGCTCCCCGGCACCGCCGCCGCCCCGTCCGCCCCCGCGCCGCAGGCCGCCGACACCGTCCAGTGGAACGCCGCGCTGGTCGACGACGCCCTGGTCCTGCTCAGCACCTGGCCCGCCGACCCGGGGTCGGACGGGCGGCGCGCCACCCTGGCCCGTGCCCGCCGGGTGGTGGACCGGCTGGCCGGACTGCGCCCGGAGGCCGGTCTGCGCTGCGGCGTGGGCTCACCGCACCGGGGCCCGCTGGGCATCCGCACCTCCGCCCGCGAGGCCCGTGCCGCGGTGCCGCGCGGTGCCGGGCCGGTGGTGGCGGCGCATGACGCGGTGGGCCTGGACCGGATGCTGCTGGAGTGGTACGCCTCCGACACGGCACGCGAGGCGGTCAGCGAACTCCTCGCCCCGGTACTGGCGTTGGGCCCGGAACGCGCCGAGCCGCTGCTGCGCACGCTGCAGGGATACCTGGACCACAACAACTCGCCCGCCCGCGCCGCCGACGCGCTCCATCTGCACCGGAACGCGGTGGGCGCCCGCATCCGCAAGATCGTCCAGCTGACGGGCGCCGATCTGAACGAGCCGGATGTCCGCCTCGCCCTCCAACTGGCCTGCCGCGCGGGCCTGTCCGCTCCCCCGAACGAGCCGGGCCCGCCGCGGACACCCCCGGCCCCGGCGCACCGGACCTGAGGAGCGACCATGGCGCCGACGACCTTCCCCGTCCTCACCCGCGTCCGGGCCGCCCACGCCCTTGTCGAAGCGGTGGAGCGCCCCGAGCTCTGGATCGGTCTGCGGCCCCGGGAAGATGTGGAGGCGGAGGCCGAGCAGCTCGAAACCCGCCTGGCCGCAGGCGAGTTCCTCCCCCTCGCGGGCCGTCTGCTGGCCGTCAAGGGCAACATCGACGTGGCCGGCCTCCCCACCACCGCGGGCTGTCCCTCGTACGCGTACGAGCCGGACTCCGACGCCCCGGCGGTGGCCCGGCTGCGGGCCGCCGGAGCCCTGGTGATCGGCACGACCAATCTGGACCAGTTCGCCACCGGCCTGACCGGTACCCGTTCCCCGTACGGCGCGGTGGCCTCGGCGCGGGATCCGGACCGGGTCGCCGGCGGCTCCAGCTCCGGTTCGGCGGTCGCCGTGGCCCTGGGCATCGTGGATCTCGCGCTGGGTACGGACACGGCGGGCTCCGGCCGTGTTCCCGCCGCGTTCAACGGCGTCTTCGGGCTGAAGCCGACCCGCGGTCTCGTCCCGACGGACGGGGTGGTCCCCGCCTGCGCGAGCCTGGACTGCGTGACCGTCTTCGCCCGTACGCTCCCCGAGGCCGAACAGGCGATGGCCCTGATGGCCACCCGGGCCCCGCGGCCCGGCCGCTCCCGTGTTCCGGGCCCCTGGCGGATCGCGGTCCCGTCCACCGGGCAACTCGGCGAGCTCGACCCGGGCTGGGCGGCGGCGTACGAGTCGACGGCCGCCAGGCTCCGTGCGGAGGGGGCGCTGCTCCGGCCGATCGATCCGACACCGTTCATCGAGGCCGGTGCGCTGCTGTACGGCGGTGCGTTCGTCGCCGAGCGCTACACGGCGGTCGGTGCGTTCATCGACGGCGCGCCCACCGCGCCCGACCTCGATCCCACGGTGGCCCGGATCATCACCGCGGCCCGCGACATCCCGGCCCACCGGCTCTTCGCCGACCAGGCCCGGCTGGCCGTCCTCCGTACCGCCGCGACGGCCGCACTCGGCGACGCGGACGCGCTCCTGCTGCCCACCGCGCCGCGGCATCCCACCCTCGCCGAGGTCGCCGCGGACCCGGTGGGTGTCAATGCCCGCCTCGGCCGGTTCACCAGCTCCACCAACCTGCTCGGTCTGTGCGCGGTGGCGGCCCCCGCCGGTGAGGTGGACGGCCGGCCGTTCGGCGTGATGCTGATCGGCCCGGCGGACACCGACGAACGCCTGGCCCGGACCGCGGCCCTGCTGGGCCGGGTCCCGGCCATCGGTCCCGGAAACGGTTGACTGGTCACCAACACACCTGTTCCACTGGGCAGATGCGCCCTCAGCTGCGGCTGGTCACCCGTGACCACATCGACTTCGGTCGAGTGTGGTCCGCCTCGTGTTGCCGCTGACCGTTCCCGCGTCAGCACTTCACACCACCGGTTTTCCGCAGCACGAGATGAGGCTTCGCCATGCCCGTCGAGTTTCTCGGCATCGCAGCAACGAACGAAGGTTCCGAAGTGACACCCCGCTCCGGGGCGTCCTTCGACAAGGGGTACACGCTCAGGCTGGCCCGCGCGCACGAGGACCACGGCTGGGACCGGGTCCTGTTCGCCTACGGCTCCGGCTCCCCCGATCCCTCTCCGGCCGCCGCCTACGTAGCGGCCCGCACCGAAAAGCTCCAGATCCTGGTGGCGCACCGCCCCAACGTCTCGTACCCGACGTTCGCGGCCAAGACCTTCGCGACCCTGGACCGGATCAGCGACGGCCGCCTCGCCGTGCACTTCATCACCGGAGGCAATGACCACGAGCAGCAGCGCGAGGGCGACTTCCTGACCAAGGACGAGCGGTACGCACGCACCCGTGAGGCCATCCAGATCATCAAGAAGGCCTGGACGTCGCACGAGCCCTTCGACCACGAGGGCACGCACTACCGCTTCAACGACTTCGTCAGCGACACCTTCCCCGTGCAACAACCGCACCCACAGGTCTCGTTCGGGGGTTCCTCGCCTGCGGCGTACGCGGCAGGGGGCGCCGAGGCCGACATCTACTGCCTGTGGGGCGAGCCGCTGGCACGGACCGCGGAGCAGATCGCCTCGGTGAAGGAGGTCGCGAAGGCGGCGGGCCGCACGGACGTGCCGAGGATCCAGGTCGCCTTCCGCCCGATCATCGCGCCCACCGAGGAACTGGCCTGGGAGAAGGCCCACCGCACCCTGGCCCGGATCAAGGCCCGCAAGGTCGGCGCGCCACTGAGCCGCCGTCACCCGCTGACCAACCCGGAGAACACCGGCTCCCGACGGCTCCTCGCGGTGGCCGCCGAGAGCGAGCGCCACGACCGCGCCCTGTGGACACCGACCGCGGCGGAGACAGGCGGCGCCGGCAATTCGACGGCCCTGGTCGGAACGCCGGAGACAGTGGCACAGGCGTTGCTGGACTACTACGACCTCGGCGTGGAAATCCTCTCGGCCCGCGGCTACGACCTGCTGGACGACGCCATCGACTTCGGCCGGCACGTCATCCCGATAGTCCGCGAGGAAGTAGCCCGACGAGAAGCAGCCCACCCGGCCGCGTAACACCGGAAGGCCGCCGGACGGGCCGACCACAACCAGCCCGTCCGGCGCGCATCATCAGCTCGTCCGGCGGGCACATTCAGCCCCTCCGGCGATTGAGGAGCGGGGGTCCGGGGGCGGAGCCCCCGGTTACGGGAAGGGGCGGGCAGGGGAACAGCCCCGCCGCAGGCGACCCGCCCGCACCGCGCCGCAACACCCCACCGCACTCCACACCCGCACCCAGCGGAACCCTCACCCCACAGAGCTGTACGCCACAACCCCCCGCAACACCGCATCCACCGCCTTGTGCGCATTCCGCGCCACAGAACTCCCGTCCCGCGGCGCCGCAGCCGCAATCTGCCCCAGCACGTCGATCACCTGCTTGCACCACCGCACGAAGTCCCCGGCCGGCATCTCCGCCTCGCCCAGCACTTCGTCCAGCGTCCGCCCCGACGCCCACATGTAGACCGCCCAGGCAAAGCCCAGATCGGGTTCGCGCTGCCCGACACCCTCCGCCTGGTTGATCTTGAAGTCCTCTTCCAGGGCGTCGAGCCGACCCCAGATCCGGACCATTTCACCCATCGCGGTCTTCGCGGGCCCCGATGGCAGCTTCGGCGCCACCGCGTCATCGGCCTGCCGCGCCTCGTACACCAACGCCGAGACACACGCCGCGAGTTCGGCAGGGTTCAGCCCCTCCCACACACCCGCCCGCAGGCATTCGCTCGCCAGCAGATCGAGCTCGCCGTAGAGCCGCGCCAGGCGGCGCCCGTGCTCGGTGACCTCATTGCCCCGCAGATAGTCGAGCTCGGTGAGCAGCGCGACGATCCGGTCGAAGGTGCGGGCGATCGTGTTCGTCCGCCCCTCGATCCGCCGCTCCAACTGCCTCGTGTCGCGCTGCAACCGGTGATACCGCTCGGCCCAACGCGCATGGTCCTCGCGCTCGGCGCATCCGTGGCAGGGGTGCGCGCGCAACTCCGCCCGGTAGCGGGCGATCTCCCGGTCGTCGGCCGCGGCGGACCGCCCCTTGCGGTGCCGCTCGGGCACTATGTGCCCGGCCTTGGTCCGCAGCGCGGAGGCCAGGTCGCGGCGCGACTGCGGGGAGCGCGGGTTGAACGACTTCGGCACCCGCATCCGCTCCAGCGCCTCCACCGGAACCGGGAAGTCGATCGAGGCGAGCCGCTTGACCTGCCGCTCGGCCGTGAGCACCAACGGCCGCGGCCCGTCGTGGTATTCGAGCCCGCGGTGGCCGTGCCCGTTGGTCCGCCCGGCGGGCAGTCCGGGATCGAGGACCAGTGCCAGCCCGGCGAACTTGCCGGTGGGCACATGGATGACATCGCCGGGCTTGAGCTTCTCCAGGGACGCCGCGGCCTCGGCCCGCCGCTGCGTCGCGCCCCGCTTGGCGAGCTCGGTCTCCCGGTCCTTGAGGTCGCGGCGCAGCCGCGCGTACTCCTCGAAGTCACCGAGGTGGCAGGTCATGCCCTCCCGGTAGCCCTCCAGCCCCTCTTCGTTCTTCTGGACCTGCCGGGAGATACCGACCACCGACCGGTCCGCCTGGAACTGCGCGAAGGAGGTCTCCAGCAGCTCGCGGGAACGGTGCCGCCCGAACTGCTGCACCAGGTTGACGGCCATGTTGTAGGAGGGCCGGAAGCTGGACCGCAGCGGGTACGTACGCGTGCCCGCGAGTCCGGCCAGTGCCCCCGGATCCATGCCGCGCTGCCACAGCACCACCGCGTGGCCCTCGACATCGATGCCGCGCCGCCCGGCCCGCCCGGTCAGCTGGGTGTACTCGCCGGGCGTGATGTCGGCGTGCTGCTCGCCGTTCCACTTGACGAGCTTCTCCAACACCACCGAGCGCGCGGGCATGTTGATACCGAGGGCGAGGGTCTCCGTGGCGAAGACGGCCTTGACGAGCCCGCGTACGAACAGCTCCTCGACGACTTCCTTGAACGTCGGGAGCATGCCCGCGTGGTGCGCGGCGATGCCCCGTTCCAGCCCTTCGAGCCATTCGTAATAGCCCAGGACATGGAGGTCCTCGCCGGGAATGGACGCGGTCCGCTCCTCGACGATCTCGCGGACCAGGCGTCGCTTGTCCTCGTCGTTGAGCCGCAGTCCGGCGTGCAGGCACTGCTGCACGGCGGCCTCGCAGCCGGCCCGGCTGAAGATGAACGTGATGGCGGGAAGCAGCCCTTCGGCATCCAGCCGGTCGATGACCTCGGGCCTGGCCGGGGTCCAGATCCGGCTGCGCTGACGCCGCTCGCGCTCACGATCCGCCTCGCGGACCATCTTGCCCCGGCGGCGCTCACGCGGGTTGTACCCGCGCTGATTCTCCATCCGGGCGAGCCGGACGAGGTCGGGGTTGACCTCGCGGCGTCCGGCACCGCGGCCGCCGTGGTCGGTCTCCTCCTCGAAGAGGTCGTACATCCGGCGGCCGGCCAGCACATGCTGCCAGAGCGGCACGGGGCGGTGCTCGGAGACGATCACCTGGGTGTCACCGCGGACGGTGTCCAGCCAATCGCCGAACTCCTCGGCGTTCGACACGGTCGCCGACAGTGACACGAGGGTCACGGAGTCCGGGAGGTGAATGATCACTTCCTCCCACACGGCACCCCGGAACCGGTCGGAGAGGTAATGCACCTCGTCCATCACCACGTGGCCGAGGCCCCGCAGCGCCTGCGAGCCCGCGTACAGCATGTTCCGCAGCACCTCTGTGGTCATGACGACCACCGGGGCATCGGCGTTGACGCTGTTGTCGCCGGTCAGCAGGCCGACCTTCTCCGGTCCGTAGCGCTTGACCAGATCGGCGAACTTCTGGTTGGACAGGGCCTTGATGGGGGTGGTGTAGAAGCACTTGCGGCCCTGTGCGAGGGCGAGGTGCACGGCGAATTCGCCGACGATCGTCTTGCCCGAGCCGGTCGGGGCCGCGACGAGCACTCCCTTGCCGGCCTCCAGGGCCTCGCAGGCCTCGATCTGGTAGGGGTCCAGATCGAATTCGTACAGCTCGCGGAAGGGCGCGAGTGCGGTGGCCTGCTCGGCGGCGCGGATCCGAGAAGCCTGGTATCGCTCAGCTGGTGAGAGGTCCTCTGTCATCTTGCTTACGAGCCTACCCGCCACCTCTGACAGCAGGCGCGATCTTTAAATCCCGGTGGGAGCAGCGGGTGCGAGCACTCTCACCGCGCCCGGCACGCAGTCCGCGGTCAGTGGCAGCGACCCGAGTTTTTCACCGTCCGCGTACGCCGTGACACCGGCTGCGGCCAGCTCGATCGAGGAGACCCGATGCACGGTGACCTTGGGGTGGCCGAGGTGCGTTCCCTTGTAGACGCGGGGGAAGACCTTCAGCAGAGTGGCGCGGCTGCAGTCCCCGACGACGGTCACGTCGAAGAGCCCGTCGTCCATCACGGCGTCGGCGCAGATCCGCATGCCGCCTCCGTACGTCGATCCGTTGCCGACGGCGATGAGCGTCGCCTCGATCTCCCGGACCGGTCCGCCGTCCAGCCTGATGCGGTACGGAATGGGCTTGAACGCGGCGAGTTCGGCGAGGATCGCGAGATCATACTTGAACCGTCCGCCGACCCACCGCATCCGGTTCCCGCGGTCGTTGACCCGGGAGTCGAAGCCGGAGGCGAGCACCGACCCGAACCACCGCTCACCGACCCTGCCCAGGTCGATCTGGCGGACGGCACCGCCCTTGAGCTCCTCGGCGGCCAGCCGTCCGGCGGCGGCGGGGTCCCGTATCGGCAGCCCGAGCGCGCGGGCGAAGTCGTTGCCGGTGCCGACGGCCACGACCCCGAGCGGGGTCATCGTTCCCGCGACCGCCTGCAGGGCGAGGGACATCATGCCGTCCCCGCCGACGGCTATCAGGGCACCGGTCCCGGCCTCGACGGCCGCACGGGCCCGCCGCAGGGCGTCGTCGGCATCCTCACCGAGGATCGTACGCACGGAGAATCCTGCGTCCCGCAACGCGGAAGCGGCCGGCTGCGCGGCGTGCGCGCCCCGGCCGCGTCCTGCGGTGGGATTGACGAAGAGGGTGATCTCGCTGGTCACCCCGGGACCCTACAAGGTCAGGTGATGTCGTCGTAACCGTTGACCCGGTCGTGGTCCGAGCTCGCCTGGGTGGGCAACGACCGGCTGGACGAGACCGATTCGATCTCACCGATGTCCTCGGGGGTGAGGTCCAGCTCCGAGGCCTCGTCGTCGGCGGGCCCGGCTGCCACGATCTGTGCCCTGCGGCGGTCGTTGAGGAGCGAGATCGCCGTGGCCACGAAGTAGAGCACCCAGATCGGTCCGGCGAGCCCCAGCATGCTGACCGGGTCGGTGCTGGGCGTGGCCACCGCCGCGAAGACCGTGATGCCCATGATCATGCCCCGCCACCAGCCGAGCATCCGCTTGCCGGTGACGACCCCGCCGAAGTTCAGCATGACGAGCAGCAGCGGCAGTTCGAACGAGAGCCCGAAGACGACCACCATGCGTGTGATCAGATCGAGCAGATCGTCCAGCGGCAGCTGGTTGTCCAGGTCGGCCGGCGAGAACTCCAGAAGCACCCGCGCCATCGTGGGCAGCGTCTTGTACGCGAAGAAGCCACCGGCGAGGAAGAGCGGGAATCCCGCGCCGACGAAGGCGAGCGAGTACTTCTTCTCGTGCTTGTGCAGGCCCGGGGCGACGAAGGCCCACAACTGATAGAGCCAGACCGGCGAGGAAAGGACGACACCGGCCATCAAGGAGACCTTGAGGGCGAGGGTGAACGGGGTGAGCAGACCGTTCAGGACGATACGCGCACAGGTACCGTCCTTCTGCTTGGCGAGCTCGGCGAAGCTCGACGCGCAACCGACCGACTTCAGCACCGGGTCGGTGAAGAACTCGATGATCCCCTTGTAGTAGAACGCAGCCACGATCGTGACGACGACGATCCCGAGCAGGCCCTTGGCCAACCGGTTACGCAGCTCACGCAGGTGCTCCACCAGGGGCATGCGGCCCTCTGGGTCCGTCTCCTGCTTGCGGGCAGACTTGAGCAACCCACGTCCTCATCTCGTGCAGCAGGCCGTCACCGATCGCGGCGCCTGCGTCGGCCCGTTTCTTGTCAGCGCTTGGTCGAGTCGGTCGGCTCCGCGACCGGACGCGAACTGCTCACGTCGCCGGGGGCGGCCTTGATGGTGCGCGGGGCGGCCTGGTCCTGGGCGGCATCGTTGGCGGCCGGCTCGGCCGGGGTCGCCGACGGGCTGCCCTCGGACTTCATGGCCTTGGCCTCGCTCTTGAGGATGCGGGCCGACTTGCCGAGCGAGCGAGCCATGTCAGGAAGCTTCTTCGCGCCGAACAGCAGAACAATGACGACGAGGATCAGGATGATCTCGGGAGCGCCGAGCCTTCCGAACATATGCGTGTACCTTCTCACCGAGGCAGCAGGGGTGGGGCGGATGGAACCTCGGACAGACGTCCGATCTTCTTACCGTCAGCGATCGTATCCCGCAGGAGTAAACGCAGGGCAATACCCATGCATCCTTGCGATTACGGCCCATGCCTCGCTCTCAGGGCCGCCTTCAGCAGCGTACCCTCCGAACCCGCGAAACAGGAGGCCGCGCCCGGCCTGATCCATCTGCCCTGCTCACAGCCGTGTACGGGCAGATGGGGCGTCAACGTCTAGTGCAGCGCCTCACCTGTCGCGGCAAGGTCCGTCGCCGCCCTTTCGAGGTCCTCCGCAGCCCGGTTGATGCGCTGGGTGGTCCGCGTCACCTGATGCCCGAGCCGCTGGGCCTCGATGAAGACCTTGACGGCCAGCACGCCGAGAACGGCGATCCCGAGAAATCCCAGGGCGATGGCGAGCATGGGCCAGAACATGCGCAGAGCCTCGATGTGTCTTGGTGTCCGACTGCGTGGGCGTTTTCTAGAGGCTGGTGGTGTGGAGGCGCAGCGTCCGCACTCCGCCCCGACTGAGGAGCTCGACTATCCGCTCCCCCGCGGGCTTGCGGACGGCCGCACGGCACTGCGGGCAAGAGAAGGAGTAGAACGTCGTCCGGCGGCTCGCCCCCACCACGAGGCGGATGGCCGCCGCGGCCAGCTCGAACCGCTCGCGGCAGTCCGGGCAAGCGGCCTTGAACCGCACGGACTCGGGCACCACCACGGTCGGAACACCTGACACCACAGACATATTGCTCATATCTCCCTCAGGTTTCCGCTCAGACCGGTTCGTCGTACGCGGCGAGCGCCGCACGGGCCGCCTGCTGTGCGCTCTGCGCCAGCTCCGGCGGGGAGACGATGCGGCCTTCGCCGCCCAGTCGCAGCGCGAGCCTGCGCAGCGAGGCCGGGTCGGGGGTGCGCAGGGCGATCCGCAGCCCGCCGTCGGGCAGCTCCTGCGCGCTGTCGTGCGGGTAGTACTCGGCGACCCAGCGTCCGCCGGGGCCCACCTCGACGACGACTTCCGGGTCCTCGGCGGCCGGCTGGACGAGCCCCTCGGACAGATCCCGCAGCTCCAGCTCGGGCGGCGCGGCGGGCTCGTCCAGCAGCCGGATCTCGGCGACCCGGTCGAGCCGGAACGTACGCCGGTCCTCGGACGACCTGCACCAGGCCTCCATGTAGGTGTGCCCCACGGCGAACAGCCGGATCGGGTCCACCTCGCGCTCGGTGAGCTCGTCGCGCGCGGGCGAGTAGTAGCGCAGCCAGAGCCTGCGCCGCTCGGAGATCGCCCGGTCGACATCGGCGAAGACACCGCCCTCGGACTCGAAGGTGACCGAGAGCCGCGAGCTCGCCGCCCCCACCTCACCGGCCGCGGTCTCCAGCTTCGCGGTGGCCCGCAGCAGCGCCTGCCGGTCGCTCTCGCGCAGTCCCGGCAGCGTGGCCACGGCACGGGCGGCGACCAGGAGGGCCGTCGCCTCGTCGGCCGCGAGCCGCAGCGGCTCGGCGACGTCGTCCGGGTTGTGCCACCAGATGCGGTCGCCGTCGGTGTCGATGTCCAGCAGGTCCCCGCCGCGGAAGCTCGTACCGCACATGGGCAGCACATCGAGGTCCGAGATCAGTTCGTCCTCGGTGATCCCGAAGGCGCGGGCGACGTCCTGGACATGGGCGCCGGGGCGCTCACGCAGATACGTCACCAGGGAGAGCATCCGGCGGGTCTGGTCGATCGCGTTCGTCGCCATGAATACGGTCCTCCCCCTCAGTCCTTGGCCACGGCGCGCAGCCGGTCCACCACATCGGCCCGCAGGTCGGCGGGTTCCTGTACGACGACGTCCGGACCGAATTCGACGAGCCAGGCGTCCAGGCCGTGTCCGTACGGAATCTCCAACTCGTCCCAACCGTTCCCGAGTTCCCGGACCGACACGGCGCGCGAGCGCAGCGGGTAGCCGGCCCCGGTGCGCAGCCTGATCAGCGCGGTCCTGGTGGCCGTCTCCCCCGCCCAGCTCTCGACGGTCTCGCGCACGGTCACGACGTCGGGCACCTCGGTGGTGAACGCCCCGGCCCGGGAGCGGACCCGGCCGGTGATCCGGGAGAGCCGGAACACCCGCTCGGCGCCGCGGCCCCGGTCCCAGCCGGCCAGATACCAGTGTCCGCGCCAGCACTCCAGGGTCCACGGCTCGACCTGGCGCTGTTCGGGCTTGGCGGCGTTGCCCTTGCGGTAGTCGAAGGTCACCGGGCGGCGGTCGCGGCAGGCCAGCATCAGCGGCTCGAACGCCGCCTCGTGGACGGGGATGCGCGGTTCGAGGGCGCTGTGCACCTCGTACGCGTCCTCGGCCTCCGGCATGCCGGCGGCCCGCAGCTTCTGCAGCGCGCCGCTGGCCGCGCCTGCCAGCCGCGCCTGCTGCCACACCTTGGCGGCCAGTCCGAGCGCGGCGGCCTCCTCGGCGTCCAGCGTGATCGGGGGCAGCCGGTTGCTGTCGCGGCGGGCGAGATATCCCGTGTCGCCGTCCAGGTTCTCCACGGTCTCGATGATCAGGCCGAGCTCGCGGAGGTCGTCCTTGTCGCGCTCGAACATCCGGTTGAAGGCGTCGTCGGAGCCCGCTTCCAGATAGGCCTCGATGGAACCGCGCAGCTCGCGCTTGCTGAGCGGACGGCGGGTCCCCAGCAGACACAGCGCCAGGTTCATCAGCCGCTCGGCCTTGGCAATCGCCATCGACGCCCTTTCTGTTTCGCCCTACGACCGTCGACCGTACCGCTACGCGGTGTCGGGACAAAAGCGAGGGCCCGTGCCTCGCGGCACGGGCCCTCGTATCGCACGGGTGCGGATCAGACGGCGACCAGGTCGCAGACGAAGATCAGCGTCTCGCCGGGCGCGATGCGGCCGCCACCGGCGCCGCGGTCGCCGTACGCGAGGTGCGCGGGAATGGTCAGCTGGCGACGGCCGCCGACCTTCATGCCCTGCACACCCTGGTCCCAGCCGGCGATGACCTGGCCGGCACCGAGCTGGAACTGCAGCGGGGTGCCACGGTTCCAGGAGGCGTCGAACTCCTCGCCGCTGGAGAAGGCCACGCCCACGTAGTGGACGGAGACGGTGGCGCCCGCCTTGGCGACAGCGCCGTCGCCTTCCCAGATGTCCTTGATCTCCAGCTCGGCCGGCGGCTCGCCACCCGGGAAGTCGATCTCGGGCTTCTCGATGCTCACTGACTTGCTCCTCTTGATGATGAACTGGGCAACCGGGACAGTCTTACATCTTTGCCAGGAGGTCCACGGCGAAGACCAGCGTGGACTTGGCGGGGATGGTCTGCTGCGCCTTGTCACCGAAGCCCTGGTCCGGCGGGATGACGAGCAGCACCCGGCTGCCGATCTTCTTGCCGACCAGACCGTTCTTCAGCCCCTTCAGGGTCACCTGGGCGAGCGGGAAGGTCTGCGTCTTGCCCGCGGCGTAGGTGCTGTCGAAGGTCTTGCCGTCCTTCCACGTCAGTCCGACGTAGTTCACGACGACGCTGTCGGTGTCCTTCACGACCTCGCCCTTGGACTCCAGGATGTAGTTGGAGACGAGCTTCGTCGGCGGGTCGCTCTTGGTCGGGACGGTGACCTTGGGGGCCTTGCCGTCCGTGTTGGTGCCGACCTTCGGCAGGTCGATGTTGTCCTGGGCGACCTCGGTGCCCTTGGCGGAGGCCGGAATCTGCGTCGCCTTCAGGACGTCGACGACGAAGACGAGCGTGGCGTTGGGCTTGATGTCGCCCTGGCCCTGGGCGCCGTAACCGAGGTCCGGCGGAATGACCAGCTGGACCCTGCTGCCGACCTTCTGGCCGACGAGGCCCTTGTCCCAGCCCTGGATGACCATGCCGGCGCCGAGGGTCAGGTCGAACGGCTGCTTGCGGTCGAAGCTGTTGTCGAAGGGCTTGTCGGAGTCCCAGGACTGGCCGAGGTAGTTGACCTGGATCGCGTCGCCGTTCTTGAGCGTGGCGCCGTCTCCCTGGCTGACGACTCGGGTCTTCAGCTCCTTGGTCGGGTTCCCGGTGCCCTTGGCCAGGGTCGGCTTCTCACCGAATTTCGCGCCCGCGGTGATCGCGGGGAACCCGTCCTTCGACGTGGCGGAAGCGGAAACGGAATCGGAGCCCTTTTCGCCGCCGCAAGCCGCTGTCAGCAGCAACAGGGGGACGACGAGAAGGCCGGCAAGTCGGCGCACTTGTTCCTCAGATCTCAGACGGCACAGTTGGTTGAGTCCCCGACACTCTAGGGCGTACGCAGGGCCCCGTACGAGGAACGTACGGGGCCCGCGTCGCGTCTTCGGCCGGGATCGTCCTGTGCCGGCTCACATACCCGCGATCAGTTTCTCCACACGGTCGTCCACCGAACGGAACGGGTCCTTGCACAACACGGTGCGCTGCGCCTGGTCGTTGAGCTTGAGGTGGACCCAGTCGACGGTGAAGTCCCGCCGCTGCTCCTGCGCCCTGCGGATGAAGTCGCCGCGCAGCCGCGCCCTGGTCGTCTGCGGGGGCACGGACTTGCCCTCGAAGATCTTCAGGTCGTTGCAGATGCGGGCGGCCTGTCCCTTGCGCTCCAGCAGGTAGTACAGGCCGCGACGCCGGTGGATGTCGTGGTACGCGAGGTCTATCTGGGCGACCCGCGGATGCGACATGGTCATGTTGTGCTTGGCCCGGTACCGCTCGATGAGCTTGTACTTCATCACCCAGTCGATCTCGGTCTCGATCCGGTCGAGGTCCTCGGCCTCGATCGCGTCGAGCGTACGGCCCCAGAGCTCCAGGACCTGTGCGACGGTTCCGGTGCGGATGCCACGGCGGTCGACGAAGTCGACGGCCTTCTCGTAGTACTCGCGCTGCACCTCGATGGCGGACGCCTCACGGCCACTGGCCAGGCGCACCTTGCGCTGTCCCGTGGTGTCGTGACTGACCTCCCGGATCGCCCGGATCGGGTTCTCCAGCGTCAGATCCCTCATCACCGTGCCCGCTTCGATCATGCGGAGCACCAGATCGGTCGCGCCGACCTTGAGCAGCATGGTCGTCTCGGACATGTTGGAGTCGCCGACGATGACGTGGAGGCGGCGGTACCGCTCCGCGTCCGCGTGCGGTTCGTCACGGGTATTGATGATCGGGCGGGAGCGCGTGGTCGCGGAACTGACGCCCTCCCAGATGTGCTCGGCACGCTGGCTGACGCAGTAGACCGCGCCCCGGGGGGTCTGCAGCACCTTGCCCGCACCGCAGATCAATTGCCTCGTGACGAGGAAGGGAATGAGGATGTCCGCGAGCCGGGAGAATTCTCCGTGCCGGGCCACGAGGTAGTTCTCATGGCATCCGTAGGAGTTTCCCGCCGAGTCGGTGTTGTTCTTGAAGAGATAGACGTCGCCCGCGATTCCCTCCTCGTGCAGGCGGCGTTCGGCGTCGACGAGCAGGCCTTCGAGAATGCGTTCGCCGGCCTTGTCGTGGGTGACCAGTTCGGTCAGGTTGTCGCATTCGGGGGTTGCATATTCCGGATGCGATCCCACGTCGAGGTAGAGGCGGGCGCCGTTCCGCAGAAAGACATTGCTGCTGCGGCCCCATGACACAACACGGCGGAAGAGGTAGCGCGCCACTTCATCAGGGGACAGTCGGCGCTGTCCCCTGAACGTGCACGTGACGCCGTACTCGTTCTCCAGCCCGAAAATGCGGCGGTCCATGACTGAACATTACGCCTGATGGCCTGAGCTGAAACCGGGTTCGACAGCACCGTTTCGATCATTTTCCGATCCCTGTACGGCGACGGCCGTACGCCCGGGAACTGCCAGTGCCCTTCCCGTCGCCAGCAGGACGAGCAGCGCCGCCACCCCACCGGCCCCCGCGACGGCGAAACTCCACGACGTGCCGCCCAGCTCCACGGCCGGGCCCGCCACGGCCGTTCCCGCCGCCGCGCCGACCCCGAACGTCGTCACCAGCCAGGAGAACGCCTCGGTCACGGTGCCTCGCGGAGCATGCCGGTCGACCACGATGAAGGAGCACGCGATCGCGGGCGCCAGAAAGACCCCGGCCACTGCCGCCAGTGCGGTCATGGCGACCACTCCGGGGGTCAGCATCAGCGGCAGATAGCCCAGTGCCAGCAGCGCGACGATGACCCGCAGCCGGCGCTCCGGCGCCCCGGCCCACTGCCGCGCCCCGTAGACGGCACCGCCGATCAGCGCGCCCAGCCCCAGCGCGGCCATCAGCCAGCCGTACACCGACTCCCGGCCGTGGTCGTCGGCGTAGGCCACGCCGGCCACCGTGATCGAGCCCAGCGCGAGTCCGACGAAGAAGAACGACCCCAGCAGCGCCAGCAGCCCCCGTGAGCGCAGCGCCCCCAGCCAGTGCGCCTCGCGGGGTGCGGAGCGCCAGGTCCGGGAAGGCTCGGAGAGAACGACGGAGAGCGCCCCCAGGACCCCTATCGCGTTGATGACGAGCAGGGCTGCGGCGGGTGACCAGAGGGAGACCAGCACCGTCACCAGCAGCGGGCCCACGGTGAACATGACCTCCTGGGCGACGGCATCCATGGCGTACGCCCGGTGCACCCGGTCCTCACGGCCCAGGACGCTCGGCCACAGGGCCCGCAGGCCGCCCTCCAGCGGCGGCGTGAAGACTCCGGCCACCGCCACCGCCCCGTAGGCCAGCGGCAGCGATCCCAGGCCCACCAGAGCCAGCAGGGACATGCCCAGCGCCGACACCACGGCGGCCGGTAGCTGGACGCGCGGCTGGCCGTACAGGTCCACGGCGCGGCCCAGCAGCGGCTGCCCGACCGCGGTGGCCAGCCCGTACACGGCCGCGAGCGCGCCGGCCAGGGTGTAGGTGCCGCCCTCGGCGCGGGTGAACAGCACGATCGCGACCGGGGCGGTGCCGTTCGGCAGTCGTCCCACCAGGGTCCCCGCCAGCAGCCGGGCGGCATGCCGCGCCCGGAGGATGTCCAGATATCCCGCGGCCATGTCGGTCGCCCCTCTCCCCCGAGCGGTCCGACGACCCCGAGGTTTTACGTATAACGTCGAGGTTCATACGTACCATGTGCCCAGTCCGCAGGTCCACCTCACGACGCCTGCCCCGACCGGCCCGGAGGCCCGAGTGACCAGCGCACCACAGCCCGCCCCGACCCGGCCCACCAGCCGCGATGTCGCGCGGGCCGCAGGCGTCTCGCAGGCCACCGTCTCCCTCGTGCTCGGCGGCAAATGGCGCGGCAGGGTCTCCGAGGCCACCGCCGAACGCGTACGCCGTACCGCCCACGAACTCGGCTACCGGCCCAATCTCGCCGCCCGCAACCTGCGGCTGGGCCGCACCAGGACCGCGCTGCTGGTCGTCCCCGCGCTCACCAACGAGTTCTTCGCGCGGGTCTACACCGGCGCCGCCGGGGTCGCCGCCGAGCACGGCTTCGGCGTCGTCCTCTACCCGTCCCCCGACGGCACCGGTCCGGCCCGGGACCCCTTCGCCTCGGCGAGCGCCTCCCTGGACGGCGTGATCGCCTCCTCCATGGCCGCCGGCGCGCTCGACGAGCTGCGCGGCGCGGGCCTGCCGCTGGTCATGCTCGACAGCGACCCGGCGGACAGCGGGGTCGCGGCCCGCGTCAACCTGGACATCGCCGACGGAATGCGGCAGGTGGCGGACCATCTGCTCGCCCTCGGCCACCGCCGCTTCGTCCACCTGGCGTCGGCGGTCGACTCCTGGACCTTCGCGGTGCGCGGCCGGGCGCTCCACGACGCACTGCGGGCGGTGCCCGGCACCTCCGTGCGGACCGTCGCGGCGGCGCTCGACGTCCATGCGGGCCGCATCGCGGCGGAGCGCACGCTCGCCGCCCCGGGCCCCCGGCCCACCGCCCTCGTCTGTGACGACGACATCCTCGCCGCGGGTGCCTGCAAGGCCGCCCGCAGGCTCGGCCTCCGGGTGCCCGACGACCTGTCCGTCACCGGGTTCGACGATCTGGCCCTGGCCACGGCCGTCGAGCCGGAGCTCACCACCGTGCAGCTGCCCGCCGAGCAGGTCGGGGAGCGCGGCATGGCCGCCCTGCTGGCGGTCCTGGACGACCGGCCGGCCGAGCCCGGCAGCCTCCCCGTGCACCTGGTGGCCCGCGGCTCCTCGGCGCCCCCGCCCGCATGACCGTGCCCCGGCCCGCCGGGAACGGCGGACCGGGGCACGGTCATGCGGTGGACCGCCCCGCGAAGGGCTACTCCACGTCCCCGCCGGAGTCGGTGGACTTGGGAGCGTCCGTCGCGGCGGCGGACTCGCCGCCCTCGCCCTCTTCGGTGTCGGAGGGAGCGTCCGTCGGCGCGGAGCCGCCGTCCGCCTCCAGCAGCCGCGCCAGCTGCCTGCCGACGATCCGCTTGAACTTCCGCTGCTGCGGCCGCGTACGGTCCAGGACCGCGACCTCCAGCCGCTCCGCGGGGATCTCCCGCTCGCTGCCGTTGGGATCGCGCGACAGCGCCTGCACCGCCAGCTTCAGCGCCTCGGCGAGCGTCATCCCGTCGCGGTGCCGCTGGTCCAGGAAGGTGCTGATCTGCTCGGCATTGCCGCCGACCGCGACCGAGCCGTGCTCGTCGACGATCGAGCCGTCGTGCGGCAGCCGGTAGATCTGGTCGCCCTCGGGCTCGGCGCCCACCTCCGCGACCACCAGCTCCACCTCGTACGGCTTCTCGGCCGCACTGGAGAAGATGGTGCCCAGCGTCTGCGCGTAGACGTTGGCCAGCCCACGGGCCGTCACATCGTCACGGTCGTAGGTGTATCCGCGCAGATCGGCATAGCGCACGCCGCCGATGCGGAGATTCTCGTATTCGTTGTACTTGCCGGCGGCGGCGAAACCGATCCGGTCGTAGATCTCGCTGAACTTGTGCAGCGCACGGGACGGGTTCTCGCCGACGAACACAATGCCGTCGGCATACTGCAGCACAACCAGGCTGCGACCACGGGCAATGCCCTTCCGGGCGTATTCCGCCCGGTCGGCCATGGCCTGCTGAGGTGAGACATAGAACGGCGTCGACACCGGTTATCCGTCCCTTTCTGTCAGTGACAAGAGCATCGAAGAAGCAGCGGAACGGAGGTCAGAGCAGCGCGGCGCGCGGGCCGTCGGGCTGCTCCAGCCGGTGTTCCAGGATGGAGCGGGCGATCTCGGAGGATTCCGCCTCGTCCAGCTTCCGGAAGCCCTCGTCGGTGATGACGGTGACGATCGGATAGATCCGCCGGGCCACATCCGGACCGCCGGTCGCCGAATCGTCGTCCGCGGCGTCGTACAGCGCCTGGACGACCAGGGTGAGGGCCTCCTGCTCCGTCAGGTCCTGGCGGTAGAGCTTCTTCATCGAGCTGCGGGCGAAGACCGACCCGGAGCCGGTGGCCGCGTAGCCGTGCTCCTCGGAACGGCCGCCGGTGACGTCGTACGAGAAGATGCGGCCCTTCTCGCGGTCGACGTCGAAGCCGGCGAAGAGCGGCACGACGGCGAGGCCCTGCATGGCCATGGCCAGATTGCTGCGGATCATCGTGGAGAGCCGGTTGGCCTTGCCCTCCAGGGAGAGCTGGGCGCCCTCGACCTTCTCGAAGTGCTCCAGCTCCAACTGGAAGAGCTTGACCATCTCCACGGCCAGTCCGGCCGTGCCGGCAATGCCCACCGCCGAGTACTCGTCGGCCGGGAAGACCTTCTCGATGTCGCGCTGAGCGATCACATTGCCCATGGTCGCGCGCCGGTCACCGGCCAGGACCACACCGCCGGGGAACGTCGCCGCGACGATGGTCGTCCCGTGCGGCGCCTCGATGGCCCCCTGCAGGGGCGGCAGGCTCCGGTTGCCCGGGAGCATCCCGGGTGACTGGTCGGACAGGAAATCCATGAACGAAGAGGATCCCGGCGTCAGGAAGGCAGCTGGTAGACGCCCGGTGCTACGAGTGTTGGCTTCCACGCGTTTCCCTCCAGGTAAACGACGGCCCTGAGCAAGGCGTCAGGATCGTCTCCCAACCTGCCGATGGCCGAATTGCAGTTGCTGCGGTTACGCCACGGACCCTACCCGTCCCGTGGCGGTGATCCACATGAACCGCGGAGGCAGCTGCACGGCTCGCGGTGCCGCTTGCGCCCGCGCGGTACGGGCCGACCCGGCCCGTACCGCGCGCACCGCTCTCCACTCCCCCACGTTCACATCCGTGAACTACTGTCCGCCCTTTTGAACGAAGGAGCGCACGAAGTCCTCCGCGTTCTCCTCGAGCACGTCATCGATCTCGTCCAGAACCGAGTCGACGTCGTCGCTCAGCTTCTCCTGGCGGTCCTTGAGGTCCTCGGAGGCCTGCGCGTCCTGCGCCTGCTCCTCGACCTCCTCGGTGGAACGCGTCGCCTTCTGCTGTCCGCCGCCGGTGTCCTTGGTCGCCATCTAGCTCACCCCGCTCGGTTCGAAGCACTTGATCAGACCCTACCCACGGGCTCCGACATCGGCCCGGTACTTCCCTCAACGTCCGGGGGACATCCCGATGATTCCCCGATCCCGGCCCTTTCAGCCGCCCGACAGGACCTGGACCAGCTCCTCCGCCGTACGGCAGCGGTCCAGGAGCTCCTTGACGTGGTTACGGGTGCCGCGCAGCGGTTCCAGGGTCGGTACCCGTTGCAGCGAGTCATGACCCGGCAGATCGAAGATGACCGAGTCCCAGGAGGCCGCCGCCACGTCGTCGGCGTACTGCTCCAGGCAGCGGCCTCGGAAATAGGCCCTGGTGTCCTCCGGAGGCTTCGTACGGGCCTGCTCGACCTCGCTCTCGTCCAGCAGCCGCTTCATCTTCCCGCGGGCCGCCAGACGGTTGTACAGGCCCTTCTCGGCCCGCACGTCGGCGTACTGGAGATCCACCAGATGCAGGCGTGCCGCGTCCCAGTCCAGGCTGTCGCGGCGGCGGTAGCCCTCCATGAGCTCCCGCTTGGCGATCCAGTCGAGCTCCCCGGACAGGCTCATCGGATCGTTCTCCAGCCGGTTGAGGGTGTCCTCCCAGCGGATCAGGACGTCCTTGGTCTGCTCGTCGGCGTCGGCCCCGTACCGCTCCTCGACGTACTTGCGACCCAGCTCGAAGTACTCCATCTGCAGCTGCACCGCGGTGAGGGTGCGGCCGCTGCGCAGCGTGATGAGGTGCTTCAGCGTCGGGTCGTGGGAGACGTGGTGCAGGGTGCGCACCGGCTGGTCGACCGCGAGATCGACGTTGATGAAGCCGTCCTCGATCATGGAGAGGATCAGGGCGGTGGTGCCGAGCTTGAGATAGGTGGAGATCTCCGAGAGGTTCGCGTCCCCGATGATCACATGGAGCCGGCGGTACTTCTCGGCGTCGGAGTGGGGTTCGTCCCGGGTGTTGATGATGGGGCGCTTGAGCGTGGTCTCCAGCCCGACCTCGACCTCGAAGTAGTCGGCGCGCTGGCTGATCTGGAAGCCGTGCTCGTGACCGTCCTGGCCGATTCCCACGCGTCCCGCGCCGGTGACCACCTGGCGGGAGACGAAGAACGGGGTCAGATGGCGCACGATGTCGGAGAAGGGGGTTTCCCGCTTCATCAGGTAGTTCTCGTGCGTGCCGTACGAGGCGCCCTTGTTGTCGGTGTTGTTCTTGTAGAGGTGGATCGGCTGGGCGCCGGGAAGCTGGGCCGCGCGCTCGGCGGCTTCGGCCATGATGCGTTCGCCGGCCTTGTCCCAGAGGACCGCGTCCCGCGGATTGGTGACTTCCGGGGAGCTGTATTCCGGGTGCGCGTGGTCGACGTAGAGGCGGGCCCCATTGGTGAGGATGACATTGGCGAGGCCGATGTCCTCGTCGGTGAGCTGGCTGGAGTCCGCGGTCTCGCGGGCGAGGTCGAAGCCTCGCGCGTCCCGCAGCGGGTTCTCCTCCTCGAAGTCCCAGCGGGCGCGGCGCGCCCGGTGCATCGCCGCTGCGTAGGCGTTGACGATCTGGGACGAGGTGAGCATGGCATTGGCGTTGGGGTGGCCGGGGACGGAGATCCCGTACTCCGTCTCGATGCCCATTACTCGCCGTACGGTCATGCGGCCCTCCTTGCCCGGCGGCGCTCCCTTGAGGGGCGGCGCTCCAGTACCGCTGCTTGTCGGTGCGCGTGCACTGCCCGTCCACGCACTGCGCGACCGGGCGGTACGCAAGAGCCTAGAGCGCCTCTGTGCTGGTGGGGAGATCAATTGCGTCATTGCTGCGGTGTCGCGCGAGCTGGACCGAAAGCAACCGGCTGCGGATGCCCGGCCGGGCATCCGCAGCCTGTCCGCGTTCTACAGGTACTGCCCGGTGTTCGCCACCGTGTCGATGGAGCGACCGGTGTCCGCGCCCTGCTTTCCGGTGACGAGCGTGCGGATGAAGACGATCCGCTCGCCCTTCTTGCCGGAGATCCTGGCCCAGTCGTCCGGGTTGGTGGTGTTCGGCAGGTCCTCGTTCTCCTTGAACTCGTCCACGCACGCCTGGAGGAGATGGGAGACGCGAAGGCCCTTCTGGCCCTGGTCGAGGAAGGCCTTGATGGCCATCTTCTTGGCCCGGTCGACGATGTTCTGGATCATCGCGCCGGAGTTGAAGTCCTTGAAGTACAGGACTTCCTTGTCGCCGTTGGCGTACGTGACCTCGAGGAAGCGGTTCTCCTCGGACTCGGTGTACATCCGCTCGACGACGGACTGGATCATGGCGTGCGCGGCGGCTTCCTTGGAGCCGGTGTGCTCCGCGAGGTCGTCCGCGTGCAGGGGCAGCGAAGGCGTGAGGTACTTCGCGAAGATGTCCCTCGCGGCCTCCGCGTCCGGGCGCTCGATCTTGATCTTCACATCGAGGCGGCCGGGTCGCAGGATCGCGGGGTCGATCATGTCCTCGCGGTTGGAGGCGCCGATGACGATGACGTTCTCCAGGCCCTCGACGCCGTCGATCTCGGCGAGCAGCTGGGGGACGATGGTGTTCTCCACGTCCGAGCTGACGCCGGATCCCCGGGTGCGGAAGAGGGACTCCATCTCGTCGAAGAAGACGATGACGGGGGTGCCCTCGCTCGCCTTCTCACGGGCACGCTGGAAGACCAGGCGGATGTGCCGCTCGGTCTCGCCGACGTACTTGTTGAGAAGCTCCGGACCCTTGATGTTGAGGAAGTAGCTCTTGCCCGCCGGCTGGCCGGTGACCTCGGCGACCTTCTTGGCAAGGGAGTTGGCGACGGCCTTGGCGATGAGTGTCTTGCCGCAGCCGGGCGGACCGTAGAGCAGGATGCCCTTCGGCGGACGCAGTTCGTGTTCCTTGAAGAGGTCGGGGTGGAGGTAGGGGAGCTCGACCGCGTCCCGGATCAGTTCGATCTGGTCGCCCAGGCCGCCGATCTTGTCGTAGTCGATGTCCGGTACCTCTTCGAGGACGAGTTCTTCGACCTCGCTCTTGGGGACCACTTCGTAGACGTAGCCGGACCTGGGTTCGAGCAGGAGGGCGTCGCCGGGGCGGATGGTGATGTCCAGCAGCGGCTCGGCGAGCCTCACCACCCGTTCCTCGTCGGTGTGCCCGATGACCAGGGCCCGCTCGCCGTCCTCGAGGATTTCCTTGAGGGTGACGATGTCCCCGGCCCGCTCGTATTCCATGGCGTCGACCACGTTGAGCGCTTCGTTGAGCATGACTTCCTGGCCGCGCCGGAGGTCGTCGAGCTCGACACTGGGGCTGACATTCACCCGGAGCTTCCGGCCCCCGGTGAAGATGTCGCAGGTGCCGTCCTCATTGCCCTGCAGAAACACACCGAAACCGGCCGGCGGCTGTGCGAGCCGGTCGACTTCTTCCTTGAGGGCCACGATCTGGTCGCGGGCCTCGCGCAATGTGTTGGCGAGCCGTTCATTCTGTGCGGACACGCCTGCCAGGTTGGTCTGCAACTCGACGATCCGCTCTTCGAGAATCCTCGTATGGCGCGGAGAGTCGGCGAGCTTACGTCGCAGGACGGCGATTTCCTGCTCGAGATAGGCGACCTGGCCGGCTGGGTCTTCGGACCCCCGCCCGGGCCGGATGCCGCGGTTGATGTCGTCGTCGTGGGCTGCCACGGTCCTCACCTCCTCCAAGGGGAGCTGGACGCTTCCTGACCCTACCTGGGTGGGTGATGATTGAAACCCCTAGATCACAAAGACTGCGGGGCGTGTCCGATCTTCACCCTTGCGTTCCCCCTCGTGTCAGGGGAATACCCACCCTTCAACATCGGAAAGCGGCCGGTTGTATCGTCGAACCGTTCAACACCCGTCAGGGTTGGCTTCTTTTGGTTCGGATACGCAGGGAACGGCAGGAGAAATGACCGTGCAGCAGGACGCTCCCAACGGCGGCGACGCACAGGACCTGGAGGTCTGGATCGACCAGGACCTCTGCACGGGAGACGGCATCTGCGTCCAGTACGCGCCCGAGGTGTTCGAGCTGGACATCGACGGTCTGGCCTATGTGAAGAGCGCGGACGACGAGCTGCTGCAGGACGCGGGCGCGACGACGCCCGTTCCGCTGCCGCTCCTCCAGGACGTCGTCGATTCGGCCAAGGAGTGTCCGGGCGACTGCATCCACGTACGTCGCGTTTCGGACAGCGTCGAGGTGTACGGCCCCGAGGCCGCCTGATCCGGCTGCCACGGGCCTCCGGTCACCCTCGGTGACCGGTCAGGCGCTGCTCGGAGCGGCCTGGGTGGCGCGGACGAACGCGCCGCCCTTCCACTGCCAGGTGACCCGCTCCTGCTGGTCGGGGCAGCAGCGCGCCACCGCGTCCGAGGAGTAGCCGAGCAGAGTGGCCGAAATGACTCCGTCACTCACCGCGAAATCGCCGACGCTCATCTCCTGGGCGGGGTCCACCAGGGTCGCCACGACCCGCGGTGCGGCCCCGCTTCCGCGTGTGAGGACGTAGACGCCGCTGGGCGGGGTCCCGGAGCCGGCCGCGCAGCGGACCACCGCGACGGTCTCGGGGCGGCCGTCGCCGTCGAGGTCGCCGGTGGCCTGCTTGGCCACGGCGCTCTCCAGCCCGCCGCATTCCAGGGGGAAGTCCGCCCGTGCCGGATCGGGGGCGGTGACGTTCGCGGTGCCGTGCTGCGCCGTGGTGCGGTGAGAGGTGGAGGCAGAGGCCGCGGGGTCCGGCTGGAGCAGGCCTGCGGCCGCGACGACGGCGGCCATGGCCGCCGCGGTGGCGAGCCAGTGCAGCGGCTTGGTGTCGGTGTGCGCGAGGTCCGGGAGCTCGGAGGTCTGCACGCGGGATGTCTCCTGTGGTTCCTGTGGTTCGAGGATGCCGGGGTGGGCGGCGCCGGTGGGACTGGTGCGGCGGCGTGGGTGGCCAGCATCGTGCCACACCTCACAGAACAGCGGAACGGTGGGGTCGGTACGGATTGCCCGGCCGGCGAGGACGGTGTCCTCCCGGCAACGAAAGGGCGCCGCCGTCGAGTTCCCGGGTCGGTCCGGGAACTCGACGGCGGCGCCGGTGCGTTGCGCGGTCAGCCGCGGGAGGAGCCGCTCTGGCTGCCGGGACCGTCGTAGTCCTCGCCGTAGGCACCCTTGGCCGGGCGGCGGCGGCGCAGCGGGGCCTCCACACCGTCGGCCAGGCGGCGGGCGGTGACGAGGAAGCCGGTGTGACCGATCATGCGGTGGTCGGGGCGGACGGCCAGGCCCTCGACGTGCCAGTTGCGGATCATCGATTCCCAGGGCTGCGGTTCCGCGAAGCAGCCGATCTCGCGGATGGACTCGACGGTCCGCGCGAGCTGGGTGGTGGTGGCGACGTACGCGCAGAGGATGCCGCCGGGCACCAGCGCCTTGGAGACGGCCTCCAGGCACTCCCAGGGGGCGAGCATGTCGAGGACGACGCGGTCGACGTCGGTGTCCGAGAGGTTGTCCTGGAGGTCGCCGACGGTGAGCTGCCAGGCCGGGTGCGGTTCGCCGAAGTAGCGTTCCACGTTCTGCTGGGCGATCTCGGCGAAGTCCTCGCGGCGCTCGTAGGAGTGCAGCATGCCCTGGTCGCCGATGGCGCGCAGCAGGAAGGTGGAGAGCGAGCCGGAGCCGACGCCGGCCTCCACGACACGGGCGCCGGGGAAGATGTCGGCGAAGGCCAGGATCTGCCCCGCGTCCTTGGGGTAGACCACGGCGGCGCCGCGGGGCATGGACAGGACGTAGTCGGGGAGCAGGGGGCGCAGCGCGAGATAGGCGACGTTTCCCGTGGTTCGGACAACACTGCCCTCGGGGGCACCGATCAGCTCGTCGTGCGGGAAAGAACCCTTGTGGGTGTGGAAGTTCTTTCCGGCCTCGAGCGTGAAGGTGTAGTGGCGTCCCTTGGGATCGGTGAGCTGGACCTGGTCCCCGACCTTGAAGGGCCCGCGTCGGCGGGCGGCACCGGTCGGTTCAGACATGTGACCAGCGTACCGGTGATTCCCGGGGCTCCGACCGCGGGCCCGGGGCGGACTCCGGCGGTCAGGCGGCCGGCCTGGCCAGGGCGGCGACGAACGCACGTTCGACGTCGGCGGTGGAGAGGACGCCGTAGATCTCACCGGTCTCCTCCAGCACGAGGTACTCGGTGGCCGGGCTGGCCTTGAGCCTGTCCAGGAGTGCCTCGCCGGACAGCTCGGCGGAGACCTTCATGCCTTCGGTGAGGTCCTGGGCGAGACCGCTGACGGCGACCCAGGGGCGGCGATGTTCCGGCACGGCGACGATGGCCGCTTCCCGGACGATGCCCTTCGGTTCGCCGTGTCCGTCGACGACGACGAGGGCTCGGGCGCCCGCCTCGTTGGCCCGGCGCAGGGCCTCGGAGAGCGGGGTGGCGGCCTCCACCGGGACGGCGCGCCGGGTGAGCGTGCGGGCGCACAGCTCGGGGAGGTGTTCGCGCAGACGGGCCATGCGCAGGCTGTTGCCCGCTCCGGTCCAGATGATCGCGGCGAGGATGGCGGCGAGCAGGGCGTCGGTGATGGTGTCCATGCCGCTGAGGTCGCCGGGGTCGTTGCCGAAGGTCCCGGTGTGGGTGAGCAGCGGCAGGCCGATCAGGGTGATGACGGCGAGGGCGCGGCCGACCCAGGCGGCGGCGACGGTGCCGCTCATCGGCCGTCCGGTGATCTTCCAGACGACGGCGCGGAGCATGCGCCCGCCGTCCAGCGGGAGGCCGGGGAGGAGGTTGAAGGCGGCCACCAGGAGGTTGGAGACCATCAGCCCGGCGAGCAGGACACCGGGCACGGTGCCGGGCGCGACGAACATCATCCCGACGTAGAACACGCCCGCGAGCACCAGGGAGAGCAGCGGTCCGACGAAGGCGAGCAGGAATTCGCGGCCCGGGGTCTCGGACTCCTTCTCGATCTCGGAGACGCCGCCGAAGAACTGGAGCTGGATGCGGCGCACCGGCAGCTTGTAGCGCAGCGCCACGACGGTGTGGGCGAGCTCGTGGACGAGCACGGAGGCGTAGAAGGCGATCGCGAAGAAGAGCGCGACCAGATAGCGCGCCGTGCCGAGCTCGGGCAGCACCCGGTCGAGCTGACCGCCGAAGACCCAGGTGATCAGCGCGGCCACGAGGAACCAGCTGGGCGCGACGTACACGGGCACGCCGAAGGGGCGGCCCATGAGAATGCCGCCTCCGGGCTCTTCGGGGCGCTGCGGTTCACCCTTGTCGGGGCCGGCGCCAGGGGGCGTTCCCCCTGCACCGGGCTGCGGCCGCCCGCTGTCGCCGCTCTCGTCCACGGGGTCCCTTCGGTCGGTGCCCTACGGCACGATCATGCAGTGTTCGAGGCTGTGTGGTCGATGGTATGCCGCCCGCTGTCAGTAGCGGGCCGTAGGGTCTTCGACATGACCTCCCTGCCGCGGCCCGCTCAGCCGCCTTCGTCCCTGTCGCCGTCGCGGGCGAGCGATTTCATGCAGTGTCCGCTGCTGTACCGCTTCCGGGTCATCGACAAACTGCCGGAGAAGCCCAGCGAGGCGGCTACCCGGGGCACGCTGGTGCATGCGGTGCTGGAGCGGCTCTTCGACAATCCGGCGGTGGAGCGCACCGCCGGCCGGGCCACGGCGCTGATCCCCGCCCAGTGGGACCGGCTGCTGGAGTCGAAGCCGGAGCTGTCGGAGCTGTTCGCCGAGGATACCGGGGGCGAGCGGCTCTCGCGCTGGCTCTCGGAGGCGGAGGGCCTGGTGGAGCGGTGGTTCTCGCTGGAGGATCCGACGCGTCTGGAGCCCGCCGAGCGGGAGCTCTTCGTCGAGACGGAGCTGGAGTCGGGACTGCGGCTGCGCGGGGTGATCGACCGGATCGACGTGGCGCCGACGGGCGAGGTCCGGATCGTCGACTACAAGACGGGAAAGGCGCCGCGCCCGGAGTACGCGGAGGGCGCGCTCTTCCAGATGAAGTTCTACGCCCTGGTGATCTGGCGGCTGAAGGGTGTGGTGCCGCGCCGGCTCCAGCTGGTCTACCTCGGCAGCGGGGACATCCTGACGTACGACCCGGTGGTGACGGATCTGGAGCGGGTGGAGCGCAAGCTGCTGGCGCTGTGGGACGCGATCCGGCTGGCCACGGAGACGGGCGAGTGGCGGCCCCGGCCGACGAAGCTCTGTGGCTGGTGCGACCACCGGTCGGTCTGTTCCGAATTCGGCGGTACTCCCCCGGTCTATCCATTGACGGTCCGCCCGGCGGAGCCGGAGCAGGATGTGCAGGGCAGAATGGATCCGGTCCGCGCCGAGGCCGGCCGGCCTGTGGCCCTCGAAGGACCGTGAACTCGAAGGACCGTGAAGGAGACTCTGTGGCTATCCGCGTCCTACTGGTCGACGACCAGCCCCTGCTGCGCACCGGCTTCCGGATGATTCTGGAGGCGGAAGGCGATCTCGCGGTGGTGGGTGAGGCCGGTGACGGTCTCCAGGCTCTCGACCAGGTGCGGGCGCTGCAGCCCGATGTGGTGCTGATGGACATCCGCATGCCGCGGATGGACGGCGTCGAGGCGACGCGCCAGATCACCGGGCCGGGCCGCGACGGTCCGGCGAAGGTGCTGGTGCTGACGACGTTCGATCTCGACGAGTACGTGGTGGAGGCGCTGCGCGCCGGCGCCAGCGGCTTCCTGCTGAAGGACGCTCCGGCCAATGAGCTGGTGCAGGCCATCCGGGTGGTCGCGGCGGGCGAGGCGATGCTCGCACCGAGCATCACCCGCAGGCTCCTCGACAAGTACGCGGACCATCTGCCGTCCGGCGAGGATCCGGTGCCCGACACGCTGCACACGCTGACCGACCGCGAGGTCGAGGTGCTGAAGCTGGTGGCACGCGGTCTGTCGAATGCGGAGATCGCCGCGGATCTGTTCGTCAGCGAGACGACGGTCAAGACCCATGTCGGCCATGTGCTGACCAAGCTCGGACTGCGCGACCGGGTGCAGGCCGCCGTGTACGCGTACGAGAGCGGTCTGGTGCGCCCCGGCGCCCAGTGAGCGGAGCGGGGAGAGCGGCGCCTCCGGCCAGGTGCGGCCGGGGGCGCCGTCCGTGCTCAGTCGCGGCCGTCGCCCAGCTCCCAGAGCTGGAGTTCCGCGGAGGAGTTGACCGCCCACTCGACACCGGTGAGGTCCTCGCGGGAGGCGACGTACTGCTTGCCCTGCCAGATCGGTAGTACCGGTACGTCGTCGGCGACGATGTCCTGGATCTGCTGGAAGGTCTTGGTCGAGGCGCTGCGGTCGCTCTCGCGGCGGGACTGCGGAATGAGCGTCTTCTGGGCCGGCGCCGACTTGTAGGGCGAGTTGAGGAAGTTGTTCCTGTCGAGGAACGGCGCCGTGAAGTTGTCGGGGTCCGGGAAGTCGGGGAACCAGCCCATGCCGTAGACGGCGTAGTCGCCGCGCAGCTGTGCCGGGCGGTACTTCGCCCAGGGGCTTCCCTGGACAGTGACATCGAACAGTCCGGTGTCGTTGAACTGCTTCTTCAGTGTTCCGAACTCGGCGGCGGTGCCGGCGCCGGCACGGTCGGTCGGGTAGTGGAGCGTGAGCTTCACCGGGGTGTCGACGCCTGCGGTGTTCAGGATCGCCGCAGCCTTCGTGGTGCTGGGTTCGCTGTACTTGTTGTAGAACGAGTTGGCGTGCGCGGTGATGCCGGACGGGATCAGCGAGTACAGCGGCTCGGCCGTGGTGCCGTACACCTTGCTCGCGATTTCACCGCGGTCGACGACCTGGGCCATGGCCTGGCGGACGGCCTTGTTCTTCACGGCCGGGTCGTTGGTGTTGAAGCCCAGGAAATGGATGGCGAGGCCGGGCATCTCGGTGAGCTTGATGCCGTCCCTGGGCTTTTCGAGCATCTGCTGGGACTGCTCGGGCGACATGGTGCGGGTCATCATGTCGATCTTCTGGTTGTCGAGGGCCTTGCCCATGGCCGCCGGGTCGGGGAAGACGTCCAGCTCGACTTTCTCGTTCCGTACCTTCAGGTCCCCCTTGTAGTGAGGGTTCCTGGTGAAGAGCACCTTGACGATCCGATTGTGCTCGACTTCCGGCTTCATGGTGTACGGGCCGGAGCCGTCCACCTGGAATCCGGTACGCGCGGACTTCGCCGCGTACTGGCTCCGCGGCACGATCCCGGCGACCGGGGTGGCGAGCTTGTACGGAAACGTGGCGTCCGGCGCGCGCAGGTGGAAGATGACCTCCCGCTCGCCCTGTGTCTCGACCGTGTCGATGTTGTCGAGCAGGGCGACGGGCCCGTTGGCGGCATCGATGCGGATGACGCGGTCGATGGAGTACTTCACGTCGTCGGCGGTCATGGCCTTGCCGTCGGCGAACTTCAGACCGCTGCGCAGCTTGCAGCGGTAGCTCTCGTTCTGCGTGTCCGTGAAGGTGCAGCTCTCCGCGGCTTCGGGCACCGGCTCGCCGCCGCCGCGCGGCACATGCACCAGGGTCTGCACGGTCTGCCGGAGCACGTTCCACACGCCGGCTTCGTAGCCGATGGCGGGATCGAGCGGCGCGGGACTGTCCTTCGAGGCGACGAACTGGTCCGTGGTGCCGACAACGATGGCGCCCTTGCCATCGCTCCCGTCGCCCGACGCGCCGCAGGCGGCGAGTGCGGGTGCGAGCAGGCCGACGACGGCCGGCAGCACCAGAGTCTTGCGGTTCATCTTGGACGCTCTCCCTCATCCGGGCATGGAGAGAGCGACATTAGTAGGCGTCGTCGGCAATGCCGGACCGGAGAAGTCCCCGCGCGTAATCAGATGGTGATGGGAATGAACGGCGAGCCGCTTTCACGCGTCGGAAGGGTTTCGTAGATATCAGAATGAACCGGGACATTCCAATGCCCCAAAACGGGCACACCGGGTGATCTCGAAAACCCTCCGAAGCGCATTCGGGTGAGAAAGCTCACGCGTCGACCGTTCGAATCCCTTATCGCACGCCCGGCATTCCCACACTTACGCGCGACAGAAAATGCACCATTCGCCGCCGAGGGCTTTTCCGTTCATTCACAGAAACACTCTCGGTACGCGGATCAACGCGTTCCCGTGACCAGTCCCCGGAGGAAGGCGAGATCGACTTCTTCGAGCGAACGCACGACCACCCGGCCGGACGCGGGGGCGATGGGAGCGACGGACGGTACGGCGACCACCCGGCAGCCCGCCGCCTCCGCGGCCGCGACACCGGTCGCGGTGTCCTCGATGACCGCACAGCGCTCGGGCTCCGCGCCGAAGCCGGAAGCGGCGGTGAGATAGGGCTCCGGGTGCGGCTTCGTACGGGAGACCTCGTCGCCCGCGACGGTGAGCGCGAAGTGGTGACGGCCCACCGATTCCAGCACCCGGTCGATGATCCGCCGGTGCGAGGCGGAGACCAGGGCCGTCGGGATGTCGTGCCTGACCAGTTCGGCCAGCAGCCGGGCAGCGCCCGGCATCAGCGGCACCCCGCGGCCGATGCGCTTCTCGAAGCGGTCGTTGAGCAGCACGGTGAGTTCGTCGAGGGTGATGTCCGCGCCGGTGACGTCCATGAGGTAGCCGGCGCTGCGGGTCATCGGCCCGCCGACCACCACGTCCCGCCAGGCCTCGTCGAGCCGGTGACCGAGCTCGGCGAAGACCTCCACCTCCGCGTCCCACCAGAACCCCTCGGTGTCGACGAGAGTGCCGTCCATGTCGAGGAGGACGGCCTGGAGCGCGGCGCCTTCGGCCGTGCGGGTCAAGGACGCGGGGACCGTGCTGGTCATCCGGCACACCTTCCGTAAGGGACGAGAAGGCCGGCCGCCATTTCCCGTGGGAAGGGCGACCGGCCTGCACTGGGCCGACAAGTGTACGACTTGTCCTGCTACCGCGCGTTGAACATCGTCTTACCGCGCGTTGAAGTACTTCGCCTCCGGGTGGTGGATGACGATCGCGTCGGTGGACTGCTCCGGATGCAGCTGGAATTCCTCCGAGAGATGCACCCCGATCCGCTCCGGCCGGAGCAGCTCGGCGATCTTCGCCCGGTCCTCCAGATCGGGGCAGGCACCGTAGCCGAGGGAGAAGCGCGCCCCCCGGTACTTCAGCGCGAACATGTCCTCGACGTCGGACGGGTCCTCGCCGCCGAAGCCCAGCTCCGAGCGGACCCGGGCGTGCCAGTACTCGGCCAGGGCCTCGGCCAGCTGTACGGACAGGCCGTGCAGCTCCAGGTAGTCGCGGTAGGAGTTGGCCTCGAAGAGCTTCGCGGTCTCGCCGCCGATCTTCGAGCCGACGGTGACGACCTGGAGACCGATCACGTCCCGCTCGCCGGACTCCTCGGGGCGGAAGAAGTCCGCGAGGCAGAGCCGCCGGCCTCGGCGCTGGCGCGGGAAGGTGAAGCGGGTCCGCTCGGAGCCGTCCTCGTGGAGCAGGATCAGGTCGTCGCCCTTGGACACGCAGGGGAAGTAGCCGTGGACGACGGCGGCTTCCAGGAGGTTCTCGGTGTGGAGCTTGTCGAGCCAGCCGCGCAGGTGCGGGCGGCCCTCGGTCTCCACCAGCTCCTCGTACGTCGGTCCGTCACCGGCGCGCGCCTGCTTCAGCCCCCACTGGCCCTTGAAGAGGGCGCCCTCGTCGAGCCAGGACGCGTACTCCTTGAGCTGGATGCCCTTGACGACCCGGGTGCCCCAGAAGGGGGGCTCGGGGACCGGGTTGTCGACGGCGACGTCCGAGCGGACGCCCTCCTGCGGCTCGTCGACCTCCAGGACCGCAGTGTCGCGCTTGGGCACCCGGCGCTGCTTGAGCTCGGGCAGGACCGCACCCGGGACACCACGCTTGACCGCGATCAGCGCGTCCATCAGACGCAGCCCCTCGAACGCGTCGCGGGCGTAGCGGACCTCGCCCTCGTAGATCTCGTGGAGGTCCTGCTCGACGTAGGCCCGGGTGAGGGCCGCGCCGCCGAGGATGACGGGGAAGTCGGCGGCCAGCTTGCGCTGGTTCAGCTCCTCCAGGTTCTCCTTCATGATCACGGTGGACTTCACCAGGAGGCCGGACATGCCGATGACGTCGGCCCGGTGTTCCTCCGCGGCTTCCAGGATCGCGGAGACGGGCTGCTTGATGCCGAGGTTGACGACGTTGTAGCCGTTGTTGGACAGGATGATGTCGACGAGGTTCTTGCCGATGTCGTGGACGTCGCCGCGGACCGTGGCCAGGACGATGGTGCCCTTGCCCTCGGCGTCGGACTTCTCCATGTGCGGTTCGAGGTGTGCCACCGCGGTCTTCATGACCTCGGCGGACTGGAGGACGAAGGGCAGCTGCATCTGGCCGGAGCCGAAGAGCTCGCCGACGACCTTCATGCCCTCCAGGAGGGTGTCGTTGACGATGTCGAGGGCCGGGCGGGTCCGCAGCGCCTCGTCGAGGTCGTTCTCCAGGCCGTTCTTCTCACCGTCGATGATGCGGCGCTGGAGCCGCTCGTCGAGCGGCAGGGCCAGGAGCTCCTCGGCCTTGCCCGCCTTCATCGACTTCGTGCTGACGCCCTCGAACAGCTCCATGAGCCGCTGCAGCGGGTCGTACCCCTCGGCGCGCCGGTCGTGGATCAGGTCGAGGGCGACCTTGACCTGCTCCTCCTCCAGGCGGGCGATCGGCAGGATCTTGGAGGCGTGCACGATCGCGGAGTCGAGTCCGGCCTTGACGCACTCGTCGAGGAAGACGGAGTTCAGCACGACGCGGGCGGCCGGATTGAGGCCGAAGGAGATGTTGGACAGGCCCAGCGTGGTCTGCACGTCGGGGTGGCGCTTCTTCAGCTCACGGATCGCCTCGATGGTGGCGATGCCGTCGCCGCGGGACTCCTCCTGACCGGTGCAGATGGTGAAGGTGAGGGCGTCGATCAGGATGTCCGACTCCTGGATGCCCCAGTTTCCGGTCAGGTCCGCGATCAGCCGCTCGGCGACGGCGACCTTGTGCTCGACGGTGCGGGCCTGGCCCTCCTCGTCGATGGTCAGCGCGATCAGCGCGGCACCGTGCTCCACGGCCAGCGCGGTGACCTTGGCGAACCGGGACTCGGGACCGTCGCCGTCCTCGTAGTTGACCGAGTTCAGGACGGCACGCCCGCCCAGCTTCTCCAGGCCGGCCCGCAGCACGGGCAGCTCCGTCGAGTCCAGCACGATCGGGAGCGTGGACGCGGTGGCGAACCGGCCGGCCAGCTCCTCCATGTCCGCCACACCGTCACGGCCCACGTAGTCGACGCAGAGGTCGAGCATGTGCGCGCCCTCGCGGATCTGGTCACGGGCCATCTCCACGCAGTCGTCCCAGCGGGCTTCGAGCATGGCCTCGCGGAACTTCTTCGACCCGTTGGCGTTCGTGCGCTCGCCGATCGCGAGGTACGAGGTGTCCTGGCGGAACGGGACGGTCTGGTAGAGGGAGGCGGCACCCGGCTCGGGGCGCGGGGTGCGGGAGGTGACGGCCACACCGCGGACCCGCTCGACGACCTGGCGCAGGTGCTCCGGAGTCGTACCGCAGCAGCCGCCGACCAGCGAGAGGCCGTACTCCTGGACGAAGGTCTCCTGCGCGTCGGCGAGCTCGGCCGGGGACAGCGGGTAGTGCGCGCCGTCCTTGCCGAGCACCGGGAGGCCGGCGTTGGGCATGCAGGAGAGCGGGATGCGGGAGTGACGGGCGAGGTAGCGCAGGTGCTCGCTCATCTCGGCCGGGCCGGTGGCGCAGTTCAGGCCGATGAGGTCGATGCCGAGCGGTTCCAGGGCGGTGAGCGCCGCGCCGATCTCGGAGCCGAGCAGCATGGTGCCGGTCGTCTCGACGGTGACGGAGCAGATCACCGGGAGGTTGGCCCCGGTGGCCTCCAGGGCGCGGCGCGCGCCGATGACGGAGGCCTTGGTCTGGAGCAGGTCCTGGGTGGTCTCGACCAGGAGGGCGTCGGCGCCACCGGCGATCATGCCTTCGGCGTTCTGCTGGTAGGCGTCGCGGAGCCTGGTGTACGGGGCGTGGCCCAGCGTCGGCAGCTTGGTACCCGGGCCCATCGAGCCGAGCACCCAGCGCTGCTGCCCGGTGGAGGCGGTGAACTCGTCGGCGACCTCGCGGGCGATGCGCGCGCCGGACTCGGAGAGCTCGAAGACCCGCTCGGGAATGTCGTACTCGCCCAGGGCCGCCAGATTGGCGCCGAAGGTGTTCGTCTCGACGCAGTCCACGCCGACGGCGAAGTACTCCTCGTGCACCGAACGCACGATGTCGGGGCGGGTGACGTTCAGGATCTCGTTGCAGCCCTCGAGGTTCTGGAAGTCCTCGAGGGTCGGGTCCTGTGCCTGGAGCATGGTGCCCATGGCGCCGTCGGCCACCACTACACGGGTGGCGAGCGCCTCGCGGAGGGCTTCGGCTCGGTTCCGGCTGTCGGCGGAAGGGGTCGGCGACGAGGCCATGGATGTACTCCCTGGGATGCGACGGCTGTCGGCTTTGCGTCTTCGGTGGAAGGCGCACCAGGCCAGCGTAGCCGGGCGGCGCCCGGGGCCGTCACTCCGTCCCACGGAACGGACTGCATGCTGTGCGGGGGGATGTCCGGTTCGGAGCGGTGCCGCGGTTTTGCCGCGCGATCGAGCGAGGGTCGGCATCGACCGATAGTGTTCAGCATTGTCGAACCGAGGTGGAGGAGTACGGCGCGATGGCCAAGAACATCCAGTCGCTGGAGCGGGCGGCGGCGATGCTGCGTCTGCTGGCAGGCGGCGAGCGGCGGCTGGGGCTGTCCGACATCGCCTCTTCACTGGGCCTGGCCAAGGGCACCGCGCACGGCATCCTGCGCACGCTCCAGCACGAGGGCTTCGTCGAGCAGGACGCCGCGTCCGGCCGCTATCAGCTGGGCGCCGAGCTGCTGCGCCTGGGCAACAGCTATCTGGACGTCCACGAGCTGCGGGCCCGCGCGCTGGTCTGGACGGACGACCTGGCCCGCTCCAGCGGCGAGAGCACGCATCTGGGCGTGCTGCACCAGCAGGGCGTCCTCATCGTCCACCACGTGTTCCGCCCCGACGACAGCCGGCAGGTCCTGGAGGTCGGGGCCATGCAGCCGCTGCACTCCACGGCCCTGGGCAAGGTGCTCTCGGCGTACGACCCGGTGGCGCACACCGAGGCCCTGGAGGCCGAGCGGCAGGCCTTCACGCCGCGCACGGTCACCGATCCGGAGGACTTCGAGGCGATGCTCGACCTGATCCGGGCCCGCGGCTGGGCGGCCGACGTGGAGGAGACCTGGGAGGGCGTGGCCGCAGTGGCCGCCCCGATCCACGACCGGCGGCGGATGCCGGTCGGCGCGGTGGCCGTGACCGGTGCAGTGGAGCGGGTCTGCGCGGACGGGGAGCTGCGCCCGGAGCTGATCGCCGCGGTGCGCGACTGCGCCCGCGCGGTCTCCAGGGACCTGGGCGCCGGAAGGTTCTGACCGCCGCGGCGGGCCGGAGCCGGTAACGATCGAGTTATAGGCCACACAACCCTTGACGCCTGATTCACCTGGGGGAAACATTGCCGTTCATCGGTCGGCATTGTCGAACACCTAACGGAAAAGAGCGTTAGGGTGTGACAGCGCCAAGGGCCGGAAAACGCCCTCACATGAGGGCGCGGACCACCGGAGGGACCCGGGGTTCGGCTTCCCTGGACGAAGGACAAAGGAGTCGCGGGTGTCCAGCTCCGACATCTTCATCGGCGAGACCATAGGTACCGCCGTACTCATCCTGCTCGGCGGCGGTGTCTGTGCCGCTGTCACTCTCAAGCGCTCCAAGGCGCAGAACGCCGGCTGGCTGGCCATCACCTTCGGGTGGGGCTTCGCCGTGCTGACCGGCGCGTATCTGGCCGGTGGCGTTTCGGGCGCGCATCTCAATCCGGCGGTCACGATCGGCCTCGCGATCGAGGGCGGCACCAAGTGGAGCGACGTGCCGCTGTACCTCGGCTCCCAGCTGTTCGGCGCGATGATCGGCGCGGTGCTGGTCTGGCTGACGTACTACGGGCAGTTCCGGGCGCATCTCACGGATCCGGAGATCCTGGCCGCCCACTCGGGTGAAGAGGGCATGGTCGACAAGGCTTCCGCCCCGAAGGCGGGCCCGGTCCTGGGCATCTTCTCCACCGGTCCCGAGATCCGGCACGCCGTGCAGAACATGGTCACGGAGATCATCGCCACCGTCGTGCTCGTCCTGGCGATCCTCACCCAGGGCCTCAACAACGACGGCAACGGTCTGGGCACGCTCGGCGCGCTGATCACCGCTCTGGTGGTCGTCGGTATCGGTCTCTCGCTCGGCGGCCCGACGGGCTACGCGATCAACCCGGTTCGCGACCTCGGCCCGCGTATCGTGCACGCGCTGCTGCCGTTGCCGAACAAGGGCGGTTCCGACTGGGGCTACGCGTGGATCCCGGTCGCCGGACCGCTCATCGGCGGCGCGATCGCGGGCGGGCTCTACAACGTCGCCTTCGCCTGAGCCGTGGCGCCCAGAGCCGCAACCCTCACGACCACACAGACTTCCGGGAGCACACCGTGACCGACGCACACACCACCGGCCCGTTCATCGCGGCCATCGACCAGGGCACCACCTCCAGCCGCTGCATCGTCTTCGACAAGGACGGCCGGATCGTCTCCGTCGACCAGAAGGAGCACGAACAGATCTTCCCGAAGCCGGGCTGGGTCGAGCACAACGCGACCGAGATCTGGGAGAACGTCCAGGAGGTCGTGGCCGGCGCCATCGTCAAGGCGGGCATCACCGCCGCCGACGTGAAGGCGATCGGCATCACCAACCAGCGCGAGACCACGCTGCTCTGGGACAAGAACACCGGTGAGCCGGTCCACAACGCCCTCGTCTGGCAGGACACCCGGACGGACGCGCTCTGCAAGGAGCTCGGCCGCAACGTCGGCCAGGACCGCTTCCGCCGCGAGACCGGCCTGCCGCTCGCCTCGTACTTCGCCGGCCCCAAGGTCCGCTGGCTGCTCGACAACGTCGAGGGGCTGCGCGAGCGCGCCGAGCGCGGCGACATCCTCTTCGGCACCATGGACTCCTGGGTCATCTGGAACCTGACCGGCGGCACCGACGGCGGCGTCCACGTCACCGACGTCACCAACGCCTCGCGCACGCTCCTGATGAACCTGCACGAGATGCAGTGGGACGAGCGGATCCTCCAGTCGATGGAGATCCCGGCCGCGGTGCTCCCCGAGATCCGTTCCTCCGCCGAGGTGTACGGGAACGCCAAGGGCGGCGTGCTCGACGGGGTCCCCGTGGCGTCCGCGCTCGGTGACCAGCAGGCGGCCCTCTTCGGCCAGACCTGCTTCTCCGAGGGCGAGGCCAAGTCCACGTACGGCACCGGCACCTTCATGCTGATGAACACCGGTGAGACGCCCGTCAACTCGTACAACGGACTGCTGACGACCGTCGGGTACCGGATCGGCGACCAGAAGCCGGTCTACGCCCTGGAGGGCTCCATCGCCGTCACCGGTTCGCTGGTGCAGTGGATGCGCGACCAGATGGGCCTGATCAAGTCCGCGGCCGAGATCGAGACCCTGGCCTCGTCGGTCGAGGACAACGGCGGCGCGTACTTCGTGCCCGCGTTCTCGGGCCTGTTCGCCCCGTACTGGCGCTCCGACGCCCGCGGCGTCATCGCAGGCCTGACCAGGTATGTCACCAAGGCGCACATCGCCCGTGCCGTCCTGGAGGCCACCGCCTGGCAGACCCGCGAGATCACCGACGCCATGACCAAGGACTCGGGGGTCGAGCTGACCGCCCTCAAGGTCGACGGCGGCATGACCTCCAACAACCTGCTGATGCAGACGCTCGCCGACTTCCTGGACGCACCCGTGGTGCGGCCGATGGTCGCCGAGACGACCTGCCTCGGCGCCGCCTACGCCGCCGGTCTCGCCGTCGGCTTCTGGCCGGACACCGACGCGCTGCGCGCCAACTGGCGCCGGGCCGCCGAGTGGACCCCCCGCATGGACGCGGACACCCGCGACCGCGAGTACAAGAGCTGGCTCAAGGCCGTGGAACGGACCATGGGCTGGATCGAAGACGAGGAGTAATCGACATGACCACCCTGCAGAGCGTCCCGGCCCTCGGGACCCACCCGGCCTCCGGCTCCCTCCCGAGCCGTGCCGAGACCAGGGAGCAGCTGTCCAAGGCGGCGTACGACCTCCTGGTGATCGGTGGCGGCATCCTAGGCATCTCCACCGCCTGGCACGCCGCGCAGTCCGGGCTGCGGGTGGCCCTGGTGGACGCCGGCGACTTCGCCGGCGCCACCTCCTCCGCCTCGTCCAAGCTGCTCCACGGCGGTCTGCGCTACCTGCAGACCGGCGCGGTGAAGCTGGTGGCGGAGAACCACTTCGAGCGGCGCGCGGTGTCCCGTCAGGTCGCCCCGCACCTCGCCAATCCGCTCACCTTCTACCTGCCGGTCTACAAGGGCGGGCCGCACGGCGCGGCCAAGCTCGGCGCGGGCGTGTTCGCGTACTCGGCGCTCTCCGCGTTCGGTGACGGGGTCGGGCATGTCATCAGCCCGGCGAAGGCGCAGCGCGACGTGCCCGAGCTGCGTACGGACAACCTGAAGGCCGTCGCGGTCTACGGCGACGACCAGATGAACGATGCCCGGATGGCGCTGATGACCGTCCGCGCGGCCGTCGAGGCGGGTGCGGTCGTCCTCAACCACGCGGCGGTGACCGGGCTGCGGTTCACCAAGGGACGGGTGACGGGCGCCGACCTGGAGGACCGCACGGACGGCACGGAGTTCGGCGTCGACGCCAGGCTCGTGCTGAACGCCACCGGACCGTGGGTCGACCACCTGCGCAGGATGGAGAACCCGGACGCGGCGCCCTCCATACGCCTGTCCAAGGGCGCACACCTCGTGCTGAAGCGCACCCGCCCGTGGAAGGCCGCGCTGGCCACCCCGATCGACAAGTACCGCATCACCTTCGCCCTGCCGTGGGAGGACATGCTGCTCCTCGGCACGACGGACGAGGAGTACGAGGGCGATCCCGCGGACGTCGCGGTCAACGAGAAGGACACCGCGCAGATCCTCGACGAGGCGGCGTTCTCCATCCGGGACCAGCAGCTGTCGCGCGATCTGATCACCTACTCCTTCGCCGGTCTGCGGGTGCTGCCCGGCGGCCCCGGCGACACGTCCAAGGCCAAGCGCGAGACGGTCGTGACGGAGGGCCGCGGCGGGATGCTGTCGGTCGCGGGCGGCAAGTGGACGACGTTCCGCCACATCGGCCGTACGGTGATGAACAAGCTGGCCGCACTCCCCGGGCACCCGCTCGCCGAGGACATGGAGCCGATCGCGCACCTGCCGAAGAAGCTCCCGCTGCCCGGCATCGCCAACCCGAACGCGGTGGCGCACCGGCTGATGGTCGACGGCGGCACGCCCGGCCCGCGGATGGCGGCCGACACCGCCCGGCACCTCGCCACGCACTACGGCTCGCTCTCCTTCGACATCGCGCGGATGGCGAACGAGAACCCGGCGCTGGCCGAGCGCATCCACCCGGACGCGCCGGAGATCTGGGCGCAGGTCGCCTACGCCCGTGACCACGAGTGGGCCGAGACGGCGGACGATGTGCTGCGCCGCCGGACGACGCTGACGATCCGGGGCCTGGCGACGGACGAGATCCGGGCCGGCGTCGAGTCCATGCTCGGCAACCGGGGCTGACCCGTCCCGAGGCACGGCGAGGGGCGGCTCCCGCGCGGGAGCCGCCCCTCGGCGCATGCCGGGGACACCGCGGGGACCGGCGAACGCGCCATACGGCCGCCACACGGGTGCAATACGGCGCGGGGACAGTTGAGCCATGAAGTTCTCCGTGCTCTCCCTCATCGGCCACGCCCCGCACCCGCTCGACCACCGATTCCCCTCCCCCGCCGAGCGGTTCGAGGAAGTGATCGGGACCGGCGTCGTCGCGGAACGGCTGGGTTTCGACGCGTACGCGATCGGCGAACGGCATGCCGGTCCCTTCCTCTCGTCCAGCCCGAGCGTGGTGCTCGGCGCGCTGGCGGCCCGTACCTCCACCATCCGGCTGCTGACCGGCGTCACGGTCGTCGCGATTCTCGATCCCGTGCGGGTGGCCGAGGACTTCGCGACGCTCGACCAGATCTCCCGGGGCCGGATCGAGCTCGTCGTCGGCAAGGGCGCGGAGGCCGGTCACTTCGACCTCTTCGGGCTCGACGAGGAGCGGCAGTGGGACCTCCAGCGGGAGAAGTACGAGCTGCTGCGGCGGCTCTGGCGCGAGGAGGGCATCGACTGGGAGGGCGAGTTCCGGCCCGCGCTGAAGAACGCCACGACCCTGCCGCGCCCGTACGCGGGGCCGCCGCGCGTCTGGCACGGCTCGGCGACCAGTCTCGACTCCCCCGAACTGGCGGCGCGCCACGGCGATCCGCTGTTCACCGCCAACGCCGTCCAGCCCCGTGCGGCGTACGCCCGGCTGATCGACCACTACCGGGAGCGCTTCGAGGCGTACGGCCACGATCCGGCCCGCGCGCATGTGGCCGCGGGGTCGGGCGGGCTGCTGATCGCCGACAGTTCGCAGCAGGCCGTGGAGCGCTACAAGGAGCTGTACGAGGCGAAGGTGGCTCAGTCCTTCCGGCCGCATCTGGAGGGCAGGGCCGGCTACAACACACCGTTCCGGACGATCGAGGAGGCCATCGCGGACGGGCCCCAGCTGATCGGCAGCCCGCAGCAGATCATCGACAAGATCCTCGGCTGGCACGAGGTGTACGGGCACGACCTCCAGTCGGTCGGTGTGGACGGTTTCGGGCTGGGCCGGGACGAGCAGGCCGAGACCCTCCAGCGGTTCGCGGAGGAGATCGCTCCGGTGGTACGGCGCGAGGCACCGTCCGCGCTCTGGGACTGACCCCGACGGGCGTCCGGCAGCCCGCACCCGGGGCGACCTGCGGCAGACCTGGTTCATCCGACTCCTCCGACCCGCATAATGAAGGGATACATCGGATGTCTGATTCCAGTCCGGATCCAGGAGGACCGTCATGGCTGTCACCGACGAGGCGATCGAGAAGATCAAGGGAATGATCGTCTCGGGTGCTCTGCGCCCCGGCGACCGGCTCCCCAAGGAGAGCGAACTCGCGGCGGAGCTCGGGCTCTCCCGCAACTCGCTCCGCGAGGCGGTACGGGCCCTTTCGCTGATCCGCATCCTCGATGTCCGCCAGGGCGACGGCACGTATGTGACCAGCCTCGATCCACAGCTGCTCCTGGAGGCGCTCAGCTTCGTGGTGGACTTCCACCGCGACGACACGGTGCTGGAGTTCCTCGCGGTCCGCAGGATCCTGGAGCCCGCCGCGACGGCGATGGCCGCCACCCGGATCAGTGAGGCCCAACTGGACGTGCTCAGCTCGCAGTTGGACGCGCTGGGGGCGCAGCCCTCGGTGGAGGAACTGGTCGCCTGCGATCTGGAGTTCCACCGCGGCATCGTGCAGTCGTCCGGGAACTCGGTGCTCTGTTCGCTGCTCGACGGGCTGTCGGGGCCGACGACCCGGGCGCGGGTCTGGCGCGGGCTGACGCAGGAGGACGCGGTCAGCCGCACGCTCCATGAGCACCGGGCCATCGTGTCGGCACTGCGGGACCGGGACGCGGAGGCCGCGCGGGCCTGGGCGACGGTGCACGTGGCGAGCGTGGAGCAGTGGTTGCGGTCGACGCTGTAGCACGGTCCGGGGCGGGCCCGGGGCTCCGCCCCGGACCCCGGTCCTCGAACGCCGGACGGGCTGGTTCCGCCCCGTCCGGCGTTCGGGAAGCGGGCCTCAGTCCTGCTTCTCGCCGCTCGCGAAGCGGGAGATGACCAGGGCGACGATGATGATCGCGCCGTTGAGGAACTGGTTCCACAGCGCCGGGACACCGCCGAGGGTCATCACATTGACCACCAGCTGGAGCGTCAGCACACCGGTCAGCGCGCCGAACAGGGTGCCCCGGCCGCCCTTGAGGCTGATGCCTCCGATGACCGCGGCGGCGAACACCTGGAAGATCCAGCCGTTGCCCTGGGTGGCCGCGACCGATCCGTAGTGGCCGGTGTAGAGGATGCCCGCGAAGGCCGCCAGCAGTCCGCCGATGGCCAGCACGATCCAGGTGACCCGGTCCACCCGGATGCCCGCGGCGCGCGCCGCTTCCGGGTTGCCGCCGATGGCGTACAGCGAGCGTCCGTGGCGCAGCCAGGCCAGCGCGGCGCCGCCGACGGCGAACAGGGCCAGGCAGATCCAGACGGCGGCCGGTGCGCCGAGCCACTCGCTCTTGCCGAGGTAGCGGAAGGACTCCGGGACGTCGGTGATGGACTTGCCCTCGGTGATCCCGATGTGGAGGCCGCGCAGCATGGTGAGCATGCCGAGCGTGGCGATGAAGCCGTTGACCCTCAGTTTCAGCATCAGGAAGCCGTTGACCGCGCCGATCGCCAGGCCCACCAGCAGACAGAGCGGGATCGCCGACCAGGTGGGCAGCAGGCCCAGGCCCGCGAAGCGGCCGCCCTCGGCGGGCAGGACCAGCCACATCGCGACGACCGGCGCGATGCCGATCGTCGACTCCAGGGACAGGTCCATCCGTCCGCAGATCAGGATCAGCGCCTGGCCCAGCACCAGCAGGCTGAGCTCGGAGGACTGCTGGACGACGCTGATCAGGTTCTCGGAGGTCAGGAACACCGGCGAGACGATGAACCCGATCACCATCAGCACCAGGATCACCGGTACCAGGGAGAAGTCGCTCCATCTGATCAGCTTCAGCCGGTCCAGCGGCCGTTCGCCGGTCGAGGATCCCTTCGGCCCGCCATCGATGCCGTCGGCCGCCAGGGGCTGTACCGTGCCGGTCATTCCCTCTCCCCCACACCTTCCATGGCGGCGACGAGCTCCCCGTCGTTCCACCCGCTTGCGAATGTCGCGACCACGCGGCCGTGGAACAGGGCGAGCACCCGGTCGCAGACCCGCAGATCGTCCAGCTCGTCCGAGATGATCACTGCGGCATTCCCCTCGTCGGCGACCCGTCGCACGACTCCGAGCAGCGAGTCCTTGGACTTGACGTCCACGCCCGCGGTGGGCCGGACCGCCACCAGCACGCTCGGCTCGCGGGCCAGTGCGCGGGCGACCACCACCTTCTGCTGGTTGCCGCCGGAGAGCCCGGAGACGGGCTGCTCGGGCCCCTGCGTCTTGATGTCCAGCGAGGCGATCATCGAGCGCGCGAACTCCCTGGTACGGGAGGGCAGTACGGTCCCCCACGGGCCGAGCTGGTCGGTGACCGTGAGCGTGGCGTTCTCGGCGACGCTGCGTTCCAGGACGAGGCCCTGGTCATGCCGGTCCTCGGGGATGTAGCCGATCCCGGCGTCCAGCGCGTGCGGCACACTGCCGGAGCGCACGGCCCTGCCGTGCACGCGGACCGTGCCGCCGCCCGCCTTCCGCATGCCGGCCAGGGTCTCGCCCAGGGCCGTGTTGCCGCTGGCCGCGGAGCCGGCGAGGCCGAGCACCTCGCCGGGGCTGACCTCCAGGTCCAGTGGTTCGAACTGGCCCTGGACGGTGAGTCCTTCGGTACGCAGCACGGGGGCGGCCGACTCGTCCCGTGCCGCGGCACCGCCGCCGCCCGCGTGCCAGGCGGTGGCACCGGCGGACTGCTCGCCGGTCATCGCCGCCACCAGCTCCGCCTTGGCGATGTCGGCGACCGGGGCGGTCAGCACATGGCGGGCGTCGCGGTAGACGGTGACCGCCGTGCACAGCTCGTACACCTCCTGCAGATGGTGGGAGATGAAGAGGAACGCCACTCCCTGGCTCTGCAGTTCCCGCAGCTTGTCGAAGAGCCGCCCGATGCCCCGGGCGTCGAGCTGGGCGGTCGGTTCGTCCAGGATGATCAGCCGGGCGCCGAAGGACAGCGCCCTGGCGATCTCGACGAACTGCCGCTGCTCGACGGCGAGATCGCGCGCCCGGGTGCTGGGGTCGACCTGGACGCCGTAGTCGGCCAGCAGCTGCTGCGCACGCCTGCGGAGCCTGCCCCAGCCGATCCAGGGGGCGTTGTCGTCGAAGCGGTTGAGGAAGAGGTTCTCCGCGACGGTGAGGTCCGGGACGACCATGGACTTCTGGTAGACGCAGGCGACCTTGGACTGCCAGGCCGTGGTGTCGCCGAAGGCGGGCGCGGGCTCCCCACCGAAGGTGACCGTGCCCGCGTCCGCCTTGTGGAGCCCGGTCAGGACGCTGACCAGCGTCGACTTGCCCGCGCCGTTGCGCCCGACCAGGGCGTGGGACTCACCCGGCTGCACGGTGAGCCGGACCCCGTCGAGCGCCACGGTGGGCCCGAAGCGTTTGACAACGCCTTCCGCCTGTACGGCAGGTGGTGCCTGGTCCATGGCTAGCTCTTCTTCTCCAGCTGGTTGGCCCACAGCTTCGGGTCGTCGACGTTGTCCTTGGTCACCAGCGGCGCGGGCAGCTGGTCCTCGAAGCCGTTCGGGATCTTGATGATGTTCGAGTCGTGGTCGGTGGGACCTTCCTTGAAGGTCTTGCCGTCCAGGGCCGCCTTGGCGTAGTACAGCGCGTACTTCGCGTACAGGTCGGCCGGCTGGGAGATCGTCGCGTCGATCTTCCCGGCCTTGATCGCGTCGAACTCCTCCGGGATGCCGTCGTTGGAGATGATCGTGATGTGCCCCGGCGTACCGGCCGGCTTCAGCAGCTTCTTCTGCTCCAGGAGGGCGAGGGTGGGCTGCAGGAAGACACCGCCGGCCTGCATGTAGATGCCGTTGATGTCGGGGTTGGCGGCCAGGGTGGCCTGGAGCTTGGCGGAGGCGACGTCGCCCTTCCAGTCGGTGGCCAGCTCGAAGACCTTGATGCCGGGGAAGTCCTTGTCCATGCAGGCCTTGAACGCCTCGGACCGGTCACGGCCGTTGATCGAGGAGAGGTCGCCCTGGAACTCGACGACCTTGCCCTTGCCCTTGAGCTGCTCGCCGAGGTACTTGCAGGCGTTGGCCCCGTACGCCTTGTTGTCGGCGCGCACCACCATGTAGATGTTGCCCTTGTCGGGGCGGGTGTCGACGCTGACGACCGGGATCTTCTTCTCGTTCAGCGTGTTGAGCGACTCGGTGATCGCGCCGGTGTCCTGCGGTGCCATCACGACGGCCTTGGCGCCCTGGTCGGTGAAGGTCTGGACGTTGGCGACCAGCTTGCCGATGTCGTTCTGCGAGTTGGTCAGCGGCAGCGCCTTGACCTCGCCCGCCTTGACGCCCTTCTCCACGTAGTTCTGGTACGAGTTCCAGAAGTCGCTGTCGCTGCGCGGCAGGTCGATCCCGACCTTCCCGCCGCCCGTGCCGTCGGCGGTGGACTCGCGGTTGCAGCCCGCGAGGGCAGTGACGGCCAGCAGTACGGCGCAGGCCGCCGCACTCGTCGTACGCACTCTCATTGGTGTCCCGTCCTTTGTGAGTACCGGCTCGGAGCTCTGTCGGCAAAGCGGAGGTGCATGGTGCGCGGGGGTGCGGCCCGGTGACGCGGCTCGGGCCCGGGTCAGCTCTCGGCGGGGCGCAGGCGCAGCCCCTGCATGCCGCCGTCGACGGCCAGGGCCGTACCGGTGACCGAGGCGGCGGCGGGGCTCGCGAGGTAGACGATCGCGGCGGCCACCTCGTCGGCCGACACCAGGCGTCCCAGCGGCTGGCGGGCGTTGAGCGCGGCCCGCTCGGCGGCCGGGTCGTCGGCCCGGCCGAGGAGCCGGCCGATCCACGGGGTGTCCGCGGTGCCGGGGTTGACGCAGTTGACCCGGATCCCCTCACGGACGTGGTCGGCGGCCATCGCCAGGGTCAGCGAGAGGACCGCTCCCTTGCTCGCGCTGTACAGGGCGCGCTGCGGCAGCCCGGCGGTCGCCGCGATGGAGCAGGTCTGGGTGATCGACACGGCGCCGGGGCGGGCGGCCGCGGCGCGCCGCAGATGGGGCAGGGCGTGCCGGGCGGTGCGGACCATGCCGAGGACGTTGATGTCCAGGACCCGGGTCCACTCGTCGTCGGCGTTGTCCTCGACCGTGCCGATGGAGCCGATGCCCGCGTTGGACACGACGGTGTGCAGCGTGCCCAGTTCGGCGGCGGCGCGGTCGACCGCCTCGCGCACGGCGTCGTCGTCGGTGACGTCCGCCTTGACGGCGAGGGCGCCCGCGGGAGCGCCGGCGGTCTCCCGGTCCAGTACGGCCACCCGCGCGCCGCGGGCCAGCAGCATGGTCGCGACGGCTGCCCCGATGCCGGAGGCGCCGCCCGTGACCAGGGCGCCCATTCCCTCGAAGTCGCTCGTTGTGGTCATCGGTGGGCCTCCTCGGCGCGGCGGGCCTGCCATACGGCGCCCTGCGGGTAGCGGTGTGCGGCGATCGACTCGGGGAGCATCCGGGCGGAGAAGCCCGGGGAGCTCGGCGCGGTGTAGCGGCCGGACTCGATCACGGTGGGGTCGGCGAAGTGCTCGTGGAGATGGTCGACGTACTCGATCACGCGGTTGTCCCAACTGCCGGAGACCGCCACGTAGTCGAACATGGAGAGGTGCTGCACCAGCTCGCAGAGTCCTACCCCGCCCGCGTGCGGGCAGACCGGCACGCCGTACTTCGCGGCGAGCAGCAGGATCGCCAGGTTCTCGTTGACGCCCGCGACGCGTGCCGCGTCGATCTGGACGAAGTCGACGGCTCCGGCCTGGAGCAGCTGCTTGAACACGACGCGGTTGGCGACGTGTTCGCCGGTGGCGACCTTGACCGGCTGGCCGGCCCGGACGGCGGCGTGGCCGAGGATGTCGTCGGGACTGGTCGGTTCCTCGATCCAGTGCGGGTCGTACGGCGCGAGCGCGGTCATCCACTCGACCGCGTCCGAGACGTCCCAGCGCTGGTTGGCGTCGACGGCGATCCGGATGTCGGGCCCGACCGCGTCGCGGGCCAGGGCGAGCCTGCGGACGTCGTCGCGGAGGTTGCCGCCGACCTTCAGCTTGATCTGGGTGAAGCCGTCGGCGACGGCCTCCTTCGCCAGCCTGACCAGCTTGTCGTCGCTGTAGCCCAGCCAGCCGGGCGAGGTGGTGTACGCCGGGTACCCCTCGGCGCGCAGCCGTTCGGCGCGCTCGGCCCGGCCCGGTTCGGCGGCCCGCAGGATCGCCAGGGCCTCCTCGGGGGTGAGGGCGTCGCTGAGGTAGCGGAAGTCGACGAGGGAGACGAGTTCCTCGGGCGTCATCCCGGCGAGGAACTCCCAGACGGGTCTGCCCGCCAGCTTGGCCGCCAGGTCCCAGGCGGCGTTGACGACCGCGCCGGCCGCCATGTGCATCACGCCCTTCTCCGGGCCGAGCCAGCGCAGTTGCGAGTCATGGGTGAGCTCACGGTGCAGTGCGGCGAGGTCGGCCGCGGTGCGGGGCGCCGGACGCCCCACCAGGTAGGGGCGCAGCGCTTCGATGGCGGCGGCCATCACCTCGTTGCCGCGCCCGATGGTGAAACAGAAGCCATGTCCCTCGATGCCGCCGCTGCCGCTGTCCGGGCCGTCCGTGCGGTCGGGGACATCGGTACGCAGTACGACGTAGGCAGCCGAGTAGTCGGGATCGGGGTTCATGGCGTCCGAGCCGTCCAGTTGTTCCGAGGTCGGAAAACGGATGTCGTGGACCTCGAAATCCGTGACGGTCTGACTCATGTGCGCCCCCAGGGGAATAACATCGGACCTCTGTTCTGGTCATCCGATGTATAGCGCCACCAGGGCGCCAGCGTCCAGGGATTGATCGAAATTGACCGGACACAGCTCGGATGTATCCGGAGTCCGACGCCTTGATTCGACCGGTGGTGCACCCTCGTGGACCAGGTTCACCCGGCTGTGTACGGAGGCTGCGGCAGGAGTGGCTGGAAGCCGTAAGGTTGATGGGTACACAAGGGAACTTCGGAAGGAGGCCTGGGTGATCGAGCTCGAGGGGGTTCCCGAGCTGATCGACCCGGTCATGGTGGCCGCGTTCGAGGGATGGAACGACGCAGGGGACGCCGCCTCCACGGCGGTCGCGCACCTGGACCGGGAGTGGAAGGGCGAGGTGTTCGCGGCGCTGGACGCCGAGGACTACTACGACTTCCAGGTCAACCGGCCGACGGTGTGGCTGGACGGCGGGGTGCGCAAGATCACCTGGCCGACCACCAGACTCTCCGTGGTCCGCGTCGGCGGGGACAAGCCCCGCGATCTCGTCCTGGTCCGCGGTATCGAACCATCCATGCGCTGGCGCTCGTTCTGCAACGAGATCCTTGGCTTCGCCCATGAGCTGGGTGTGGAGATGGTGGTGGTCCTGGGCGCCCTGCTCGGCGACACCCCGCACACCCGCCCGGTTCCGGTCAGCGGAGTCACCTCCGATCCGGACCTGGCGCGGACCATGGACCTGGAGGAGACCAGGTACGAGGGGCCGACGGGCATCGTCGGCATCCTCCAGGAGGCCTGCACGCACGCGGGCGTGCCCGCGGTGAGCCTGTGGGCGGCGGTGCCGCACTATGTGTCGCAGCCGCCCAACCCGAAGGCCACGCTCGCGCTGCTGAACCGCCTGGAGGACCTGATCGGTCTGCGCATCCCGCTGGGCGAACTACCCGAGGACGCGCGCGCCTGGCAGCTCGGCGTCGACCAACTGGCCGCCGAGGACAGCGAGGTGGCCGAGTACGTGCAGACGCTGGAGGAGGCCCGGGACACCGCCGAGCTTCCCGAGGCGAGCGGCGAGGCCATCGCCCGGGAGTTCGAGCGCTATCTGCGCCGCAGGGACATCGGTCCGGGCCAGGCGCCGGGCGGGCACGCGACGGAGAGCGGCGACGCCTCGTATCTGCGCGACACCTCCAGCGGCCGGACCCGTCCGCCCAAGCCGGCCCGTCCCGAGACCGGCGGCGACACCGGGCCCGGCGCGCCGCCCGCGGGCGGACCCGGTCGGCAGCCACCGGCCGACCGGGAGGGCGGCGACAGCGGTGACGGCGACGGCCCGCAGGATTCGTCGGAGGAATCCCCGGAGGACTGACGGGACCGGTGGAGCGCCGGGCGGGTACGTCACCGCCCGGCGCTCCCGTGCTGTCCGGGACATTCAGGAGCAGCTGAACCGGGCCGCGGCCCAGTCCCCGTGGTCACCGGTCCTGGAACCGTTGGTGTCCGTGACCTTCAGGTGCACATGCCGCGCACCGTCGAGCTTCACGTCGACCGGCAGGGTCGCCGAAGCCCCGGTCACCTTCGGGGAGGTCCACAGCACCTTGCCGTCCGCCTCGACGGAGAAGGCCACCTCGCCGTAGCCGTTGATCTCGTCGTCGATCCCCGCGTCGGCGGTGAACGCGGTGCAGCGCCCGCCGAGATAGACCTCGATGTCGGAGTCGGCATGGGTGCCGATCCCCTTCTCGTACGTCTTCCCGGCGAGGGTCAGCGGGTGCCCGTCGCTCGCGCCCGACTCGCCGTTGCTGCGGTCCCGTTCGGCCGGTCCGTAGCCGTTGGTGGACTTCAGCCACACCAGATCGCTCGCCCAGGCCTCGCCGGTGGGCGGCGGTGGCATGACTCCGGCCGCGAACCGCTGCGTGGCGGTCCGGGACTCACCGGCCGACCGGTAGCGGACGAGTGCGGTGATCCGTGCCTCGCCCGCCGCGGCGTCCTTCGCGGGGGTGACGGACACCTCGACCCGACGGGTGGTGCCCGCCGGGATCCGGTCCACCTTCACGGTCCGTGCGACCTGCCAGCCCTCGGGGACGTCCAGACCGACCTCGGCGCCGGTCACATCGGCCCTGCCCGCGGTGACATCGACGGCGACGGTGCCCGCGGCCCCGGCGCCGACCTCCTGCCCGGACGGCGCGGAGACCACGGCGCCCGCCGCGGCGTGCCGGCCGCCGACCGCGCTGGTGTCCTTCAGCCTCACGGAGAACTTCTTGCCGGTGGACAGCGGCGCGGTCTTGATCTTCACGACACCGCCGCGGTCGTCCCGGTCGTACCACCAGCCCTGCTTCGCGGCCTTGAACGCGGCGGCGGAGGCCAGCCGGGGCAGCTTCCCGCCGAGCTCGACCGCGCTCGGGGCGGAGCCGGTGTGCACGGTGAACTCGTACGGGCGCTCGCTCTGCTTGCCCGTGAACTTCCCCTCGCTCGCGCCGATCCGCACGGTCACGTCGCCCGCGCCCCGGACCGGTGCGTCCACGTCGGCCCGCTGGGTGGCGTACTTGCCGTCGCGGTGCTGCCGGGTGACGCCGTCGTCCTCGTACAATGTGAAGGACGACCTGCCCTGCGGGTAGACGTCCCAGGCGAGCGGGGAGCCGACAGTGCGGTCCTTGTACGAGCGGATGCCGGGCCACATCGGCACACTGGCACCGCCCTTGACGAACAGCGGCAGGGTGTCGAGCGGGGCGCTGTAGTCGTCGAGGGTGACCGGACCCTCGTACGTCCGCCCGCTCCAGTAGTCGGTCCAGGTGCCCTTCGGCAGATAGATGCCGTCGCGCTCGGTGCTGTCCTGGTAGACCGGTGCGACGAGGAAGTCCTCGCCGGACATGAACTCGTACTTCGCGGCGTCCGTCGCCGCCTTCGGGTCGTCCGGGTATTCGAGGACGAGCGGACGGACCATGCCGACGCCGGTCTTGGTCGCCTCGTGCGCGTAGGAGTACTGGTAGGGCAGCAGCGACTCCTTGAGCTTGAGGTAGTCGCGGTTGATGGTGGTGTACGGCTCTCCGTACCGGTAGGGCTGCTTGTCGCTGGCCGCCCAGCCGTCCATCGTCATCGTGGTCCCCAGGAACATCTTCCACTGGAGGTCACGGGTGTAGGTCTTGGCGCTGCCGCCGAAGATGCCGTCGACGTCGCCCGTGGTGTAGGCGAGGCCGGACATCGTGGCGCCCGCGTAGGTCGGGATCTGCCAGCGGATGTAGTCCCACGTGCCGTACTGGTCGCCGGACCACTGCACGCCGCAGCGCTGCGCGCCCGACCAGCTTTCGGGGGCGTAGGTGAAGCCGCGGGCGTCGCTGTTGTCCTCGATGCCCTTGTACGCGTCCTTGCAGCCGTCCAGGGCGAACTTGTAGCCGGCCCCGATCCAGGCGACGTCCAGCTTGGCGACCCGCTGACCGGCCTTGACCTGGTCGGCGATCCTGTCGATGCCGTCCTGGGTCCACAGACCGAGCTGCATGTCCCGGTCCTGGAGGCCCTTGGCGGTCTCGGCGAGGTCCTCGTGACCGCAGCCGTAGCCGTCGTTGACGAGCATCCAGCCGTTCGGCATGTCGTGCTCCAGGTAGCCGTCGGCGACCTTGAGCGCGTCCAGGGTGTGGCGTTCACCGCGGTTGGCGTTGTGGAGGTAGCAGTCGGCGTCGCCGATCTCCATTCCGTACACGGGCGGCAGGAAGGGCTTGCCGGTGAGCTTCGTGTACTGCCCGATGACCTTCTTGGCGCTGTCGCCCGCGAAGTAGTAGGCGTCGAAGCGCTTCTCCTCGGCGCTGGTGGTCACCGGGTCGGTGAAGGCATAGGTGTTCGGCGCGTAGGTGTTGCGGAAGACGCCGTAGCCGGCCGAGGAGAGGTAGAACGGCACCGAGTTGGGGTGGCCGCCGTCGTCCCAGTTGTAGTCGACGCCCACCTCGACGGTCTTGTCGCGGTGCGAGGTGTTGCCCCGGCCGTTCTGCATGCCGGCGCCGTAGAACTGCTCGTCCGCGCCACGGGCCAGGGTCTGGGTGGTCTTCTCGCCGTTCCAGCTCAGTCCCTTGGCCTCGGACCAGACCTGGCTTCCGTCGGCCCGGTACAGGGCGAAACGCAGGGGCGACTTGTAGGCGCGCAGGGTGAAACTGGCGGTGGAGAGCTCGTAGCGGTCGCTCCGCTCCTTCCACCGGGTGTGCGGCGGGGTGCCCTGCGGCAGGACGATGTCGTCGCCGGCCGGGTCCGAGAACGTGCCGTCCGGGGCGAGTTCGATACGGAAGGTCTCGGCGGAGACGAAGCTGACCCGCGCCTCGGCGGTGCCGGCCTTCAGGTGGTAGACGGATCCGTCGGCGGAGAATCCGGTGAGGTCACCGACCGTGGTGTCCGGTTCGGCGGCGCCGGCCTCGGCCGCGCCGGGGCCCGCGAGGACGGCGAGCAGCCCGAACAAGGCTGCAACTGCCGCCGCTCTGATGCGCGTTGATGTTTGCATAGAGCGCTTTTAGCGCAACACCGAGCACTTGACCATGGACAAAACGGAACCGGCCCTGAACTTCGTCGAGAAGTCCAAGGCCGGTTCGTTCCGAACGTCCGGTGGAAATCGGCGGGTTGTCACCCTGCGCGGTGTTACAGGGCGACACCCAGCAGCGCGTCGACGGTGCGCGAGACGAGGCCGGGCGCGCCCTCGTCCGTACCGCCGTCGGCGTTCTGGCGCTCGGCCCAGCGGTCCACGGCGGCCAGCGCGGCCGGCGCGTCCAGATCGTCGGCGAGGGCCTCGCGGACCTCCTCGACCAGGGCCTCGGCGGGCAGTCCGTCGGGCCGGGAGACGGCGGACCGCCACCGCGCGAGCCGCTCCACCGCGTCGGCGAGCACCTGGTCCGTCCACTCCCAGTCGGACCGGTAGTGGTGCGACAGCAGCGCCAGGCGGATCGCCGCCGGGTCCACGCCGTCATGGCGCAGCTTCGAGACGAAGACCAGATTGCCCCGGGACTTGGACATCTTCTCGCCGTCCAGGGCGACCATTCCGGCGTGCACATAGGCCTGGGCGAAGGGGTATTCGCCGGTCAGCACCTGGGCGTGCGAGGCGCCCATCTCGTGGTGCGGGAAGGCGAGGTCGGACCCGCCTCCCTGGACGTCGAAGCCCATGCCGAGGTGGTCCAGGGCGATGGCGACGCACTCGATGTGCCAGCCGGGCCGGCCGGGGCCGAGGGAGGCGCCGTCCCAACTCGGCTCGCCCTCACGGGCGGCCATCCAGAGCATCGGGTCGAGGGGGTTCTTCTTGCCGGGGCGCTCCGGGTCGCCGCCGCGCTCGGCGGAGAGCAGCCGCATCGCCTCGGCGTCGAGGTTGGAGACGCCGCCGAAGTGCGGGTCGGTCTCGACGGAGAAGTACACGTCGCCGTCGAGCTCGTAGGCGGCACCGGCGTCGCGGAGCCGTTCCACCAGCGGAACGATGCCGGGTATGGCCTCCACGGCGCCGATGTAGTGCTTCGGCGGAAGCATGCGCAGGGCAGTCATGTCCTCGCGGAACAGGGCCGTCTCGCGCTCGGCGAGCTCGGTCCAGTCCTGACCGTCGCGCACGGCCCGCTCCAGGAGCGGGTCGTCCACGTCGGTCACGTTCTGGACGTAGTGAACCTGCCGCTTGGTGTCGAGCCACACGCGCTGAACGAGGTCGAACGCGTTGTAGGTCGCCGCATGACCCATGTGGGTCGCGTCGTACGGCGTGATGCCGCAGACATAGATGCGGGCGACGGGACCGGGGTCAAGGGTGATCCGTCCGCCGGTCGCGGTGTCGTGGATCCGAAGGTCGCGGCCCTTGCCAGGCAGGGCGGGGACCTCAGAAGCGGGCCAGGCATGCATGCCACGAGCGTAACCGGATGCATGTTCCGGATACGAACCGGATGCCGGATCTTGGCCGAAGAGGCGGTCTTGCGCCGCGTGGCCCCATCTGCTTCGGGGCGCAGGGCCGGCACCCCGGACCGCGCCCCCGGGGCCGGCACGGCAGGCCACGGGCACCGCGTAACCCTGCTCGGCTCAGACCGGCGGCCAGGGGATCGACGGCCACTCCCCGCTCGGCTCCGGGTGCCGTCCCGTCTCCCTCAGCCCCGCCACACGGCCCCGCAACGCCTCGATCTCGACCTCGGTGATCAGCTCGCCCAGCCGGGTGACGAGCGGGGTGCCCGGCGCGAGTTCCGCCCCCAGCCGCTCGACGACCTCGACGGCCTCCGCCGTCAGCGGCTCCCCCGCCCACCCCCAGAGCAGCGTGCGCAGCTTGTCGTCCGCGTTGAAGGTCACACCGTGGTCGATGCCGTACAGCCGGCCGCCGGGCGCGGGCAGCAGATGGCCGCCCTTGCGGTCCCCGTTGTTGATCACGGCGTCGAGGACGGCCAGCCGCCGCAGCCGCGCGTCGTCCGCGTGGACCAGCAGGGCCGTCCGCCCCTCGCCGACCTCGGCACGGGCGACGGCCTTCCAGCCCTCCCCGGGCTCCTGGTCCTCGACGAGCGCGAGCAGCGGGGGCTCGCCCGCCGCACCGGCCTCGCCGTCCTCGGGCGCCGCGTCGATCCACAGCTGGCACATGCCCTCGCCGTACGGACCGTCCCGCAGCACGGTGGGCGGCACGAGGCCCCATCCGGTCACCTCGGATATCTCGTACGCGGCCACCTCGCGCCCGGCGAGCGTGCCGTCCGGGAAGTCCCACAGGGGCTGTTCGCCGGCCACCGGCTTGTAGACGCAGGTCGCCTCCTCGCCGTCGCGCGCGACCGTGCAGTACAACACCGCGTTGGACGCCCCGCGGATCTGCCCGAGGACGGTGAGCTCCCCCTCGGCGAGCAGGGCGACCGGGTCGGTGCCGGTCAGGCTCCGCGACGGTATCCGTTCTGGCGCGGGCATACGTGTCCTTCCGGATCGAGCGGCAGGCTGCACAGCGGGCACGGCGGACGTCCGGCGTTCACCACGTCCAGGGCTCGCTTGGCGAAGGCCCGTGCCTGCGCGCCGCTGAGCCGGACCCGGAGCATCGGCGGACCGTTCTCCTCGTCCTGGAGCAACCGCTCCTCGGCCTCGGCGAGGTCCTCGTCGGAGTCCACGTCCAGCTCGACCAGCGCCTGCGCCTCGACGATCATGCGCTGTTCCTCGCCGTCCCAGGCGAGCGCCATCGTGCCGACCCGGAACTCCTCCTCGACGGGGACGTCCAGGGGCGCGGTGTCGGTGACGTCCATCGGTGCGACGGCGGGCACCGGGGAGTTTCCGCCGGTCCGCCGCACCACTTCGTCGAGCAGTTCGTCGATCCGCTCGGCGAGCGCGGCCACCTGGGTCTTCTCCAGGGCCACGCTGGTGACACGTCCGCCTGAGGATGCCTGCAGGAAGAACGTACGGCGTCCAGGCAATCCGACCGTACCGGCCACGAAACGGTCCGGGGGGTCGTAGAGGAACACCTGACGGGACACGTCCTGTCTCCCTTGAGATCGACGGTGGATGAGGGGCGGCCGGGGCCGCGGGAGGTTCCCCCGGGGCAAGGCGCCTACGGAGCGTCCACCCTACTGCGCGAAGCGATCACGGCGCCCCAGCGCCGCCCCCGACAGCCGCGTCCGCGTCCCGACCCGGGCGCGCGCCCGGGTCGGCCCCGCCGGGGTGCTCGCGCGGTGCCAGCGACGCGAGGTCCCCGGTGTCGCCGAGCCGCAGCAGGAAGGGCCGCAGCCTGGTGTAGCGGATCGCGGTGACCGAGCAGGGGTCGGCGTGGATCCGCTGGAAGAGGTCGAGATGCATGCCGAGCGCGTCGGCGACGAGGGCCTTGATGATGTCGCCGTGCGAGCACATCACGTAGACGGCGTCGTCGCCGTGCCCGGCCTCGATACGGGCGTTCCAGTCCCGTACCGCGTCGACGGCGCGCGCCTGCATGCCGCGCATCGACTCGCCGCCGGGGAACGCCGCGGCGGACGGGTGCTGCTGCACGACGCCCATCAGCGGTTCGTCGGCGAGCTCCGCGAGTTTGCGCCCCGACCAGTCACCGTAGTCGCACTCGCTGATCCGCTCCTCGGTGTGCAGTTCCAACTCCGGCCGGGCGGCGAGGAGCGGCCGCAGGGTCTCCCGGCAGCGCTGCAGCGGGCTGCTGACGGCTGCGGCCAGGGGCAGCCCGGCGAGCCGTCCGGGCAGTGCCGCGGCCTGTTCGGCACCGCGCTCGTCGAGCGCGACACCGGGGGTGCGGCCCGCGAGCACCCCGGCCGTGTTGGCGGTGGAGCGTCCGTGGCGTACGAGGATCAGGGTGGGCATACGGGCCAGCGTAGGCCGCCGACGAGGGTGAGGTGCGCCGGGGAGCGCGGCAGGGAAGAATGCGCGCCGTGATCGTGGACTGTGCCATCTACCGGGACGGGCGCCGCACCGACGGCCCCGCCGACTTCTCCGACGCCCTCGACGAGGCACGGGCCACCGGGGACGCGTTCCTCTGGATCGGGCTGCACGAGCCGACGGAGAAGGAGTTCGCGCTCGTCAGCAGCGAGTTCGGGCTGCATCCCCTGGCGGTGGAGGACGCCCTGAGCGCGCACCAGCGGCCCAAGCTGGAGGTGTACGACGACTCGCTCTTCGCCGTCATCAAACCGGTGGTGTACGAGCAGACCAGCGACACGGTCACCACCGACGAACTGATGGCCTTCATAGGCGATTCGTTCGTCGTGACGGTCCGGCACGGGGAGGGCGCGCCCCTCGCCGCGGTACGTCGCCGGCTGGAGGCCGAGCCGGAGGTACTCAAGCACGGGCCGACGGCGGTGCTGTACGCGATCAGCGACGCCGTCGTCGACCACTACATCGAGGTGGCGGGCGAGCTCCAGGTCGACCTGGAGGAGTTGGAGACCGAGGTGTTCGCGCCGACCGGCGTCGGCGACACCAAGAGCACCGCGGCCCGCATCTACACCTTCAAGCGGCAGATCCTGGAGTTCCGCCGGGCCACCGGTCCGCTGAGCGCCCCCATGGCCCGGCTGGCGGGCGCGGACGTGCCGTTCGTCCACGAACACTCGCAGCCGTTCTTCCGCGACGTCAGCGACCATCTGACGCGCGCCAACGAGTACGTGGAGGGGCTGGACCGGCTGCTCTCCGACATCCTCTCGGCCCATCTGGCCCAGGTGGGCGTGCGGCAGAACGACGACATGCGCAAGATCTCGGCCTGGGCGGCGATGGCCGCCGTGCCGACCATGGTGGCGGGGGTCTACGGCATGAACTTCGATCACATGCCGGAGCTCCGCTGGGTGTGGTCCTATCCGGTGGTGATCGCGCTGATGGCCGTCGTGGTCTTCGCGCTGTACCGGCAGTTCAAGCGCCGCGGCTGGCTCTGACGGACGGGCCGGCGCCCCGCCCGGTTCAGGCGGACCCGGGCTCCGGCACCGCGGGACCGCCCAGCGCGTCGCGCCGCTCGGGCTGCGCCAGGCTCACCATGCGCCGCCATCCCACCAGCCGTTCGTACGCGTAGACGCCGTGGATCCCGGCGGCCAGCACCGCCGATCTGGCCCGGGGCCAGCCCAGGATGCGGCCCATGTGGTCCATCACGGCGAGGCTGACGTCGCGGTACACCCGGATCTCGGCGAGCGCGCACTCGCGCAGGGTGCGCTGGATGGTGCGGCCGTGTCCGGCGCGGGCGAAGCGGAGCAGTTCCTCGTGGCAGTACGCCAGGTGGTTGTCCTCGTCGTTCGAGATCATTATCACGGCGCGGCCGAGGTCTGGGTGGTCGGCGAAGTGCTTGCACAGCAGGGCCATCTGCTCGGAGGCGCGCTGCTCGGTGACCCGGCTGTGGGCGAGGTAGGTGATGATGTCGCGCTCGGAGAGCCGTTCCTCGCCCCGCAACTGCTCATGGGCGAGGCCGATGCCGTGCTTCTCCAGCAGCATCGTGTAGTCGGTCTCGTGCGGGATCTCCGCCGGCCGGAGCCCGCGCTTGCGCAGCAGCGCGTCGAAGATCCTGCCGTGCTTGTCCTCGTCGGCGCCGTGCCGTGCGATCTTGGGCGCCAGCGCGCGTTGGCTCTCGGGCACCAGGGCCGCGATGCGGCCGTTCTCCCAGCCGCCCTGGGACTCCCCGCCGGCCGCGATGGAACAGAACAGCCGGAACGACTCGTCGTCGTCGAGAATCTCCAGGAACAGGTTCCTTGCCGAGAGCATCACTGCCACCTCCGTGCGCGTCCGCCGAGCGACAGTCAAGTGCGGCACACCCACCCGGGCAACAGGAACGGGCCCCGGCTACGCCGGATGGGGCGCGTGCCGCCGTAACCGCCCTGCCGTGCGCGCGTTGATATGCGTAACGGCCGTGGCGGGGAGGCCCCGAGCCCCCACCACGGCCGTAGTGCTGCTCCCGGGAGCAGCGAAACCTGTTACGCGAGCCCGGAGCGCTCCAGCGCGTCCGTGCCGGCCCGCAGGGCCGTGAGCCGCTCTTCGAGCGTGAACCCGGCCGGGGCCAGGGTCAGCGTCGTGACCCCCGCGGCGGCGTAGGCCTGCATCCGCTCGGCGATCCGCTCGACCGGGCCGAGCAGCGTGGTCTGGTCGATCAGCTGGTGCGGCACCGCGGCGGCGGCACCGCTCTTGTCGCCGGACAGGTACTTGTCCTGGATCTCGGCGGCTTCCTTCTCGTAGCCCATGCGCTGCGCGAGCTGGTTGTAGAAGTTCTGCTTGCGGCTGCCCATGCCGCCCACGTACAGGGCGGTGTACGGACGGAACATGTCCGCGAGGCCGTTGACGTCGTCGCCGACGGCGAGCGGCAGCGTCGGACAGACGTCGAAGCCCTCCATCGTCAGGCCGGCCTTCTCACGGCCCGCCCGCAGGTACGTCATCGCGGTGTCCTCCAGGTGCTCGGCGGAGGGGAAGATCAGCAGCGCGCCGTCGGCGATCTCGCCGGTCTGCTCCAGGTTCTTCGGGCCGATCGCGGCGATGTAGAGCGGGATGTGCTCGCGCTGCGGGTGGACGGTCAGCTTGATGGGCTTGCCCGGACCGCCCGGCAGCGGCAGCGTCCAGTGCTGCCCCTCGTACGAGAGCCGCTCGCGGGACATCGCCTTGCGGACGATCTCGACGTACTCCCGGGTACGGGCCAGCGGCTTGTCGAACTTGACGCCGTACCAGCCCTCGGAGACCTGCGGCCCCGACACGCCGAGGCCGAGCCGGAACCGGCCGCCGGAGAGCGAGTCGAGGGTGGCGGCGGTCATCGCCGTCATGGCGGGCTGGCGGGCCGGGATCTGCATGATCGCGGAGCCGACGTCGATGGACTCGGTCCGGGCGGCGACCCAGGAGAGCACGGTCGGCGCGTCGGAGCCGTACGCCTCGGCCACCCAGCAGACGTCGTATCCGAGCCGGTCGGCCTCCTGGGCGACGGCGAGATTGTCGCCGTCCATTCCCGCGCCCCAGTAACCGAGATTGATGCCGAGCCGCATAACCGCTCCTCTTACCGATCAGTAACGTCCCTGAGCTCCGGACTCTAGCGCGCGCCGACGGGATCCGGCAGGGGCGACTTGACGCCGGGTTGTCCACAGGCTTCCGCCGAGTGGGGTTCTGGCCAGTAATCTCAGCCCCCATGGAGCAGAGGCATCTCGGCCGCACCGGCCTTCGAGTGTCCCGGATCGGGCTCGGCACCCTCACCTGGGGCCGGGACACCGATGATCACGACGCTGCCGAACAGCTGAAAGCCTTCTGGGAAGCGGGCGGCACGCTGGTCGACACGGCCGATGTGTACGGCGGCGGGGAGGCCGAATATCTGCTCGGGCAGCTCGTCGACGGCCTGGTGCCACGGCGCGATCTGGTCATCGCGACGAAGGCCGGCAGCGTGGCCGATCCGTACCGCCGGTTCGACGGCTCGCGCGGGCATCTGCTGGCCGCGCTGGACGCCTCCCTGGAACGGCTCGGCACGGACCACGTGGATCTGTGGCAGATCCACGCCTTCGACCCGGTGACTCCGCTGGACGAGACCCTTCAGGCGCTGGACATGGCGGTGTCCAGCGGACGCGCCCGCTACGCGGGGGTGTCGAACTTCTGCGGCTGGCAGCTGGCCAAGGCGGCGACCTGGCAGCTCGCCTCGCCCGGGGTGCGCACCCGGCTGGCGAGCACGCAGATGGAGTACTCGCTGTTGCAGCGGGGCGTGGAACGCGAGGTGCTGCCCGCCGCCCTCGATCTCGGCGTCGGGCTGCTGCCCTCCTCCCCGCTGGGCCGTGGGGTCCTCACCGGGAAGTACCGGTCGGGCACTCCGGCGGACTCGCGTGGCGCCTCGGAGCTGCTGGCTCCGTTCGTCGAGCCGTATCTCGACGAGCCGGCGAGCCGCGTGGTGGACGCGGTGGCGACGGCGGCGGACGGCCTGGCCACGACGCCGCTCCAGGTGGCTCTCGCCTGGGTCCGGGACCGACCCGGAGTGGTGGCCCCGATCGTCGGCGCGCGCAACGCGCAGCAGCTCACGGAGGCATTGTCAGTGGAGGCGCTTAGTCTTCCTGACGAGATCTGCCAGGCGCTCGACGACGTGTCGGCGCCCGTGCACCGCTATCCCGACCAGGACTGGAGCACGCTGTGACTGCGCTTCCCCGGGGGGAAACCCCCGGCTCCCCGGCCGCCGACGACGACGGCGTCGTCGCGACCCCCTCCGCCGCCGTGCCCTCCCCGTCCGCCGGGGACGAGGGGCACGCCGCGGACGAGGGATCGCCGACGGCCGACGACGCCGGGGACGGAGCGGAGACGGACGACCGGGACGACACGACGGACAGCGGAACGGACACCGCCGACGACACCGGGGACGGGGCCGGGGACGGGGACGGGGCGGACGCCGCCCCCGCACCGCTCTCCGAGGCCGAGGCCGAGCTCGCCGCCCAGCGTGAGCTCCGGGAGCGGATCGAGAAGCGCAAGGCCGAGAAGGAAGGCCCCATCGCCGCCGGGGCGAAGCTGAGCGGCAAGGCGGCCGACCTGCTGGCGGCCGTGCGCGCGGTGGAGAGCGGCGAGCAGCCCGCCACCTCGTTCTTCGACTCGCCCGCACCCGCCGCCCCCCGCCGGACCGCACCCGCGCCCGCCCCGGCCCGCCCGCGAGCCCCCGAACCGGCACGGGCGCCGCAGGGCGCCCCGCCCGAGGCCGTGGCCGCGACCGCCGCCGTACTGGCCGGGGGCGGGGCTCCGGCGGCGCTGGCGGGACCGGCGGCCGAGACCCTCGGGGCGCAGGCGGCCGACGCCCTGCGCGCCGACCCCTGGCAGCTGCTGGCCGTGCCGGGAGTAGGACCGGAGCAGGCGGACGGATTCGCGCGGGCCCTGCTCGGCGCCGAGTGCGGCCCGGACGACGAGCGGCGGACCGCCGCCCTGGTGGGCTGGCTGCTGGAACGGGCCGCGCTCCGCGGCCACACGGCGCTGGATGCCTCGGAGGTACGGGCGGCGCTCGCCGAGCGTTCGGTGGCCGACCCCGACGCGGCCGTGCAACACGCCGTCGCCGAGGGAGTCGTCCTGGTCTTCCAGGACGGCCCGGAGGACCAGGACGACCAGGAGTCCGAAGCACCCGCGGAACCCAACGAGGAGGCCGGCCCGGACGCCGGGCAGGAACCGGTGCAGGTGCTGCTCGGCCTCGACCGCTACGCACTCGCCGAGGAGAGCCTCGCCGACGGCCTGGCCCGGCTGGTCAACGCCTGCGAGAAGGACGCCGACTGGGCGGAGGCGGCCTCGGCCGCGGGCTCCCCGTCGGCAGCCGAGCTGATCCGCACGGTCGCGGCCCACGGCCTCGTGGCGCACACCGGGGGCGAGGCCGCCAGGGCCGAGCCCGCCGCCCTGATCACCGCGGCCCGCGGCCTCGGGCTGCGCGCCCTGGGCACCACGCACAGCGCCGACGGCAGGCGACGGCTGGCCGAGGCGACCGGCGATCCGGAGACGGCCGTCACCCTCGCCGGTCTGCTCTCGGGCGAGCAGGGCCCGGGGCGGGACGAGGAGGGGGCGATCGCCGTCGACCTGCTCGTCGTGCTGGACGCCCCGCAGCTGGACGTCGAGACCGCCGCGATCCTGGTCGAGTCCCTGGCCGACGGCACCCGCCTGGTGCTCAGCGGTGATCCGGGTGTGCTGGGTTCGGCCGGTGCGGGAAGGGTGTTCGCGGATGTGCTCGCGGCCCGCGCCTGCCCGCAGGTCGTCTCCCGCACACCGGATCCGGGACCGATCGGCGAGCTGGTCTCCGGCATCGGCATCGGCGAGCTCAACCAGGTCGAGGCGCCCGGCAGGGAAGTGGTGATCGTCCCCGTACGCGATGCGGGCGAGGCGGTGCACCGCACCGTGCAGCTGGTGGCCGACTCGGTGCCGCGCGCCATCGGCGTGCCGTCGTCCGACACCCAGGTGATCACCGTCGGCCACGGCGGCTCGGCGGGCACCCGGGCGCTGAACGCGGCGCTGAAGCAGCGGCTCAACCCCGGGCCGGGGCGGTTCGGCGGCTTCGACCCGGGCGACCGCGTCGTCCACGTCCCGGCGCCCGGCAGGGTCGTGCCCGCGGTGGCCGTCTCGGCCGACGCCGAGGGCCTGCGTCTGGACTGCGCGGGCACGGAGGTCGTCGTGGCCCAGGAGCGGGTGGAATCCTCCGTGCGCCATGGCTGGGCCCTCAGCGCCCACCAGGCGGCCGGGATGCGGTGGCCCGCAGTGGTCGTCGTGCTGCCGGGCGACGCAGTCCAGGGGCTGAGCCGCTCCTGGGTGTACACCGCCTTCAGCCGCGGGGAGCGGCATCTGTCCGTGGTGCACGGGGTGGACCAGGCGCTCCCGCGCGCGGTCGCCCAGTCCCCGGCCCAGGACCGCACGACGCGCCTGCGCACCCTGCTGGAGACCCCGGTCCGCTGACCGGGTCCCGCCGGCGACGCCCGCACCGGACGGGCTCGGTGTCGAGCCCGTCCGGCCGGCGGATCAGGAGCCGTCCGCCGGCGGGCGGCACGGGTCAGACGGGGTCGAGGCGGGCCGGTTCCTCGTCCGGTTCGTCCTCGTCGAAGACGGCGCTGACGTCGAAGCGGCAGACCACCAGCTGCGGATCGGCGTCGTCGAAGGGCGCGCCGAGCCACTCCCCCGCCTCGGGGAGCTCCTCGGCGGCCGTGACCCAGAGCGTGGAGTCGCCCTCCTCCAGGCCGAACTCCGTGTGCCGGGAAGCGATCTCGTCGGGTTCGTACTCCCCGAAGAGCACTCCGAGCGCCGCGTGGACGCTGGAGCCGACGACCGCGGCGCTTCCGCCGCGTTCGCCCTGATCGAGGTCGGCGATCCGCTGGGCCTGTGCGAGCAGCCTCGGCGGCTCCACCACCGCGTAGTCGCGCCGGATCAGCAGACTGAGTGCGTTCGGCTCCTCGGGGCCGGTGTACGGCGGCAGCGAATCCTCCGCACCCGGGATCTCGAAAGGGGTGACTTCGTCGTACCGGTCGTAGAGCAGTTCGTCGTAGAACTCGGCGGCAGCGGCCAGTGCGTTGAACGCGTCATAGACGGCCACGTCGTCGTCCCCGGTCCGGCGTTCGACCGCCTCGAGGTGGTGGTCGAGCGCGGCTTTGACCGCCTCGGCGGCGGCGCGTACCTCGGCAGCGGTGGGCTGCGCAGCATCAGACATAGTGCAGACGCTATCCGTACACGGGCTCTGCCCGCACAATAGATGCGATGCCGGAATACGAATTTGTCGATGTGTACGTACCGCGCGGGGTGTCCCGGAAGGAGACGGCCCGCCTGCTGACCGACCATGCCGAGTACGGTCACTGGGAGTTGGACCGGCTGACGCTGCGCCGCGACGGCAGCCGCAGGGTGCGCCTGCGCCGACGGATCATCCGCCAGCTCCGAGCCACCTGGTGAGACGGGGCGGGCCCCGCAGTCGCGGGACCCGCCCCCCCTTCGTCGTGCTTGCGTCGCCGCCCCGGTCCGCTAGGCGGACATCCGGGCACGGCGGTAGAACACCATGCCCGCACCCGCCAGCAGCAGACCCGCGCTCGCCGGGATCAGTAGGTCGAGCCCGCCCGCTCCGGTGTGGGCGAGCTGCGGGACGTTCTGCTCCTCGGGCACGTTGGGCACGACCGGCTTCTCCGGCGCCGGGGGCTTGTGCTCGGTGACCGGGGTGACCGGGGTGACCGGGGTGACCGGGGTGACCGGGGTGACCGGGGTGACCGGCGGCGGCGTGACGACGTCCGTGCTGTTCCCGCAGTCGTTGCCGAAAGTGGGGTTGAGCAGACCGCCGATGGTGACACTGTTCCCGCAGGCGTTCACGGGGATGTCGATGGGCACCTGGATGTTGTTGCCGGACAGCACTCCCGGCGAGCCCTTCGCGACGCCCTGGGCCGTCGACCCGCCGCCGATCGGGGCCCGGTGCTTGCCCGCGCCGGGTCGGCTCGCCTGGGTCAGGTCGCCGGAGACGTGACTGCCGGAGGCGTGCTTGCCCTGGGAGTCGTCCTGCGAACCGTTTCCGCAAGTGTTGCCGAACGCCGGGTTGAGCAGCGCCACGACGTCCACGGAGTTGCCGCACACGTTGACCGGTACGTGGACCGGGATCTGTACCGAATTCCCTGACAGCACCCCCGGGGAATTCGTCGCCTCGCCGGACGCTCCCGCGTCCGCGTGCGCGTAGCCGCCACTCAGCGCGAGCACGCCGCCCGCTGCCGCCATGGTGATCAGGCCTTTACGCGTGACCTGTCGCATAGGTTGTTTCCTGCCTTCTACCTTCCGGAAAACCCCCGGACTTGACCGTGCGGGGGCGGAGTACCCAGCAGCCCCGGAGTGCATGGCGTGCACTTCGGGGCCGACCGGGTTCAAACCCTTACGGGTTGACGCACAACGTCAGGCGTTGAAGCAGGGGTTGCCGAAGGCGGGGTTCAGCAGCCCGATCGCGGAGACCGTGTCACCGCACGCGTTCACCGGCACGTGGACGGGCGCCTGAATGGTGTTGCCCGAGATCACGCCGGGGCTGCCGACTCCGGCGCCCTGGGCACCGGAGTCCGCGACGGCCATGCCCGCACCCGCGAGCACCAGACCACCAGTGACAGCCGCAGCAGCGACGACCTTCTTGATCATTATTCCTCCTAGTTGGCAATGCGGTCCCAGCCGCGGACCGCATCACTTGTAACGAGGAAGAAGTAATCGAGCTACGAGCGTATCGCCCCTTTCACTCGTTCCGGTCAAATACGCACACGCTGGCGATTGTTGGTGCGGAAAGTCGGCGGAAATCCGGCAAGGAGTCAGGAGTTGTCAATGAAGCGGTCGAGCACCCGCACGCCGAACTTCAGACCGTCCACCGGTACACGCTCGTCCACACCGTGGAACATGCCCGCGAAGTCGAGCTCCGGCGGCAGCTTCAGCGGGGCGAATCCGAAGCAGCGGATGCCCAGGTCGTCGAAGGACTTGGCGTCGGTGCCGCCGGAGAGCATGTAGGGCACGGCACGGGCGATCGGGTCCTCCGCCTTCAGGGCGATCTGCATGGCGTCGACGAGCGAGCCGTCGAAGCTGGTCTCCAGCGCCTTGTCGCCGTGCACGTCCTCGCGCTTCACGCGCGGGCCGAGGATCCGGTCCAGATCGGCCAGGAACTCGTCCTCGAAGCCGGGCAGGAAACGGCCGTCGACATGGGCGATGGCCTGGCCGGGGATGACGTTCACCTTGTAACCGGCGCCGAGCATGGTGGGCGCGGCGGAGTTGCGGAGCGTGGCGCCGACCATCTTGGCGATGCCGCCCAGCTTGGCGAGCGTGGCATCCATGTCCTCCGGGTCGAGCGGGGTGCCGAGCGCGTCCGACAGCTCGTCGAGGAAGGACCGTACGGTCTTGGTCACCCGGACCGGCCACTTGTGCCGCCCGAGCCGGCCGACCGCCTCGCAGAGCTCGGTGATCGCGTTGTCGTCGTTGGTCATCGAGCCGTGGCCGGCGGTGCCGTCCACGGTGAGCCGCATCCAGTGCATGCCCTTCTGGGCCGTCTCCACGAGGTAGAGCCGCAGCTTCTCGTTCACCGTGAAGGAGAAGCCGCCGACCTCGCCGATCGCCTCGGTGACCCCCTCGAAGAGGCCGGGGTGCTTGTCCACGAGGTACCGCGCGCCGTACGTACCGCCCGCCTCCTCGTCCGCGACGAAGGCCAGCACGATGTCGCGCGGGGGCTTGCGGCCGCTGCGCATCCGGTCGCGGACGACCGCGAGGGTCATCGCGTCCATGTCCTTCATGTCGACCGCGCCGCGGCCCCACACGCAGCCGTCCGCGACCTCGCCCGAGAACGGGTGGTGCGTCCAGTCGTGGGCATTGGCCGGAACCACGTCGGTGTGCCCGTGGATCAGCAGCGCGGGCCTGGACGGGTCCTCGCCCTCGATCCGCGCCACGGTCGAGGCACGACCCTTGTGGGACTCGAAGATCTGCGGCTCCAGCCCGACCTCGGCGAGCTTCTCCGCGACGTACTCGGCCGCGCCCCGCTCCCCCGGTCCCGAATGGTCCCCGTAGTTGCTGGTGTCGATCCGGATCAGCTCACGACAGAGGTCCACGACCTCGTCCTCGCCGGAGCCGGTCCAAGCCGTGTTGGTCTCGCTCACGCTGCTTCCTTCCACTGTCGCTGCGGTGCTCCCCCTCATCCTCCCGCGCCGGGCCCGCACGCCCAAGGGCACCCACCCCTCGTCATGCGCCCTTCACACAGTCCTGGGCGTGATCGAGCACCCCCGAATGTTTGCTATTGTTTTCCACGTCGGAACGGGCCGGAGCCCGCGAGACAGACACCTTGTCCGGGTGGCGGAATGGCAGACGCGCTAGCTTGAGGTGCTAGTGCCCTTTATCGGGCGTGGGGGTTCAAGTCCCCCCTCGGACACCGAGCAAGTGCCGATCAGGAGAAATCCTGATCGGCATTTTGCGTTGCGGCCCGTGCGGCGCGGACCGGCCGTACGGCCGGGCACCCTTGTTGAATCGGTTCATCCCTCGCTAAGGGCTGTCCCGTAATCCCCGGTGGATCAGCGTGCGGCGTCAGATGCGGTGCATCGCAAGGCGGAGGGACGCCCGAATACTGGATGTATTCGGGCGTTTCGACAACGCGGCGAGGTGCCGTAGCTGTCGTCGCACGCCCGCCAGGGATTACGGGACAGCCCTTAGCGTCCGAGGCTCCAGCAGCACGGAGGCTTTGCCGAGCGAGGAGTCCCATGAACCGCACCCGCACGCCCACCCTGACCTGGTACGAGGACATGGGTCCCGGATCTGGCGGGCTGGAGCCGCGAGCCTGGTACGCGGGGTCGGACGCCGGGCGGATGCCGCTGAACGGGGAGTGGCTCTTCCGGCTCTCACCGGGCGCCGCCACCCGGGACGAGTCGTTCGCGCGCCCCGGGTTCGACGCCTCGGAGTGGGCGACGGTCGAGGTTCCCGGGCACTGGGTGCTCCAGGGCCTCGGCGGGGCTCCCGCCTACACGAACGTGGTGTACCCCTTCCCCGTCGATCCGCCGAGGGTGCCGGCCGCGAATCCGACCGGGGACCATCTGCGGACCTTCGACCTGCCCGCCGGATGGGCCGGGGACGGGGACGTGGTGCTGCGGTTCGACGGGGTGGAGTCCTGCGCCCGGGTCTGGCTCAACGGCCGGGAGCTGGGCGCCTTCAAGGGGTCACGGCTGCCGCACGAGTTCGCCGTCGGCGGGCTGCTGCGGGCCGAGGGCAATGTGCTGGCCGTGCGGGTGCACCAGTGGTCCTCGGGGAGTTATCTGGAGGACCAGGACCAGTGGTGGCTGCCCGGAATCTTCCGGGACGTGACCCTGCTGGAGCGGCCGCGGGGTGCGCCCCGGGACTTCTTCGTGCACGCCGGGTACGACCATCGCGACGGGTCCGGGACACTGCGGGTGGAGTGCGCGGGGGCCGAGGGGCGGGTCCTGGTGCCCGAGCTGGGTGTCGATGTCGCGACGGGCGAGGCGGTGACCGTCGCGGTCGAGCCGTGGACGGCCGAGACGCCCCGGCTCTACGACGGGGAGCTGGTGACGTCCGGGGAACGGATCGGGCTGCGGGTGGGGTTCCGGAGCGTCGTGGTCGAGGACGGGCTCATCGAGGTCAACGGGCGCCGGGTGCTCTTCCGCGGGGTGAACCGGCACGAGTTCCATCCGGAGACCGGGCGGACCGTGGACGCGGCGACCATGCGGCGCGATCTGGTGCTGATGAAGCAGCACAACATCAACGCCGTGCGGACCAGCCACTATCCGCCGCATCCCGCCTTTCTCGATCTCTGCGACGAAGTGGGGCTCTGGGTGATCGACGAGTGCGACCTGGAGACGCATGGCTTCGCCGGGCAGGAGTGGCGCGGCAACCCGGTGGACGACGAGCGGTGGACCCCGGCACTGCTCGACCGGGCGGCGCGGATGGTGGAGCGCGACAAGAACCACGCGTCGGTGATCATCTGGTCGCTCGGCAACGAGTGCGGGACGGGGCGCGGGCTGAGCGCGATGGCCGAGTGGATCCGGGGACGGGATCCGGAGCGGCTGGTGCACTACGAGGGCGATCCCTCCTGCCGGGACGTCGACCTGTACTCGCGGATGTACCCGGCGCACGCCGAGGTCGAGCTGATCGGCCGCCGGGCGGAGGAGCCGTCGGCCGACCCGGAGTCGGACGCGCGGCGGCGTGCGATGCCGTTCCTGATGTGCGAGTACGCGCATGCGATGGGCAACGGTCCGGGCGGACTCTCCGAGTACCAGCGGCTGTTCGAGCGGTACGAGCGCTGCCAGGGCGGCTTCGTCTGGGAGTGGATCGATCACGGCATCGCCCACCCCGAGCACGGCTTCGCGTACGGCGGGGACTTCGGCGAGGAGCCGCACGACTCCAACTTCGTCTGCGACGGACTGATCTTCCCCGATCGCACCCCCTCCCCCGGGCTGATCGAGTACAAGAAGGTCGTCGAGCCGGTGCGGATCGATGCCGTGCCCGGAGCGGACTCGGTCCGGATCACCAACGGGTACGACTTCTCGGGACTGGCGCACCTGGACTTCGCGTGGTCGCACGAGGTGGACGGCGAGCCCGTCGGATCCGGTGTGTTCGATGTGCCGGAGCTCGCACCCGGTGCGTCGGCCGGGGTGCGGCTGCCGATGGACGGTGCCGGGGTGTGGACCGTACGGGCGGTACTCGCCCGGGACACCGACTGGGGCGAACGCGGGCATGTGGTCGCGTGGGGGCAGACGGAGACGGGCCCGGCCGTCGTCCCCGCCGCCGCGGTGGGTGAGCGGCCGGAGCGGGGCGAGGGGCTGATCACCCTCGGGCCCGGGGTCTTCGACGCGGCGACCGGGGCGCCGGTGCGGCTGGGGGCAGTGCCGGTGGAGGAGTTTCGGCTGGATGTGTGGCGGGCGCCCACCGACAACGACAACGGTGCGGCGTGGCAGCCGGACGAACGGTACGGGGTGCGGTGGCGGGAGTCCGGACTGCACCGGATGCTTCACCGGACCGATGCGGTCGAGGCCGGCGAGGACTCGCTGCTCGTACGGACCCGGGTGGCGCCGGCCGGGGTCGGGCTGGGGCTGCGTACCGCGTACCGGTGGACGGCCGGCGGGGAGCGGCTGGGGCTGACCGTGTCCGTGGTGCCGGAGGGCGAGTGGCGGGTGCCGCTGCCCCGGCTGGGCATCCGGTTCGGGCTGCCCGCCGCGTACGGCTCGGCGCGGTGGTTCGGCGGCGGGCCCGGTGAGGCGTACCCGGACACCCGGGCCGCCTCGGTGCTCGGCCGGTGGCGGATGTCGGTGGACGCGATGCAGACGCCGTACGTGCGGCCCCAGGAGAACGGTGCGCGGGCCGACGTCCGGTGGGCCGAGCTGACGGACGGCAGCGGTGCGGGGGTGCGGGCCGAGGGGGGTGCGCCGTTCTGGTTCACCGCGCGGCGGTGGACGAGCGAGCAGCTGGACGCGGCGGAGCACCGGCCGGGGCTGCGGGCCGGCGAGACCGTCTGGGTCAATCTGGATCACGCGGTGCAGGGCATCGGTTCCCGGTCGTGCGGGCCGGGCGTGCTGCCGGAGTACCGGCTCGACGCGCGGGCCGCGGAGTTCTCCTTCGTGTTCACGCCGCTGGGCTGACGGCGCAGGAGCCCGATCCGCGCTCCGGGAGCGACGACGTACCATCGGGGCTTTGCGCGATCTTGGTTCTTCGCGGGGGGCATGTGATGGGCGGCAGGCGCGGACGGCGCGGAGCGATACTGGCCGGGGCGGTCGCCGGGACGGTGCTCGTCTCCGGCATCGGGCTGTGGGCGACGGACAGTTGGCCGTTCCGGGACAGCTACTGCTGGGGGGCGTGGGAGCAGAACAGCGGTGCGGCCTTCCTGGGTGACGACGGGCTCGCCAAGTCCGGCTCCGAGCGGAGCGCGACCGAGTCCGCGCCGCCCTCGGCCGGCCGTCACCACGCCAGTTGCACGGTCACGGTGACCTCGACGGTCCCGGACGACGACTCGGACGAGCCGCTCTCCTTCAAGGAGCAGGTCACCGTCGAGTACGGTCCGGTCCCCGCCGGGGCCGAGGACCACCGCGCCTGGATCGCGCGGTACTTCGACGGCTCGGGGGCACGGCTGCCCGACGGTCTCGACGGACTGGTCGCCGGGGACCGGGCCATGCTGGTCCTGCCCGAGGCCTGCGATGTGGACGGCAGGCCGTCCGCGGTGACCATCCGGAGCGGGAGCACCGGTGACGGCCATCTGGGCAAGGTCACCATGCCGTTCACGATCGGCACCCGGTCCGCGGTCACCCGGATGCTGCTGGACGCGGCGAACACCGGTATGCGGAAGGCCGGTTGCGCTCCGGAGAAGCCACTGCGCACGACCTCGCCCTTCGTGACGGTCCCCGGGGACACGGAGAGTGCCCGGAGTCCGCTGTGCCGGATACCCGGTGTGACGCTCGACCTCGGCCGGGGCTACGGCTACCGGCAGCAGGTGGGCGTGGTCGACGAACGGCTCCAGACGTGTTCGGTGGTGTGGCGCGCGCGGGGGCTGCCCGACGAGCCGGCGGCGCAGTACGTGATGGCGGCCGAACCGCGCCTGGTCGCGCTGTTCGAGGGCCTTCCCGAGGGCGTCGGCAACGGGCTCGTGCGCACCGAGTGCGACGGGCGGCGGACGGTGTTCTACGCGAACCTCGGCTCAGGGCTGGAGGGTGCGGGCCGGCCGGACGACCGGAAGGTGTTCACGCACTTCACCGAGTCCGTGAGCAGGCGCATCGGTTGCGGGACCGGTGAGGGCGCATGAGCGACGAGGACGCCGGAGAGAACGGGGCAGCGGCAGTGACGGCAGCGGACGGCGGGAACACGACGGATCCCGGGGACGGGACGCAGAAGCACGAGCCCGGGAAGCGGACGCAGGAGCACGGCCCCGAGGACGGGGCGCAGGAACAGGGGCCCGAGCAGGACCCGTCCGCGCAGCCGGAACCCGCCCCCGCGCGCGTTCCGGTGCTGCGCCGTCTGCTGCGCAGCCGTACCGCCCGTGCCGTCACCGCCGCCGGGCTGGCCGGTGCGCTGCTCGGCGCCGGTGCGGTGGCCTGGCGCACGGGCACGCTGCCGCTGGTCGGCCCCGCCCCCTGCTGGGACTCGCTCGGCGACTCGGCCATGTCGGACCTCTTCGGTGACCGCAGGACCGAGGTCGAGGAGCAGACCCTCCAGGCCGATCCGGTCGGCCGGGGCGACTCGTACGGGCAGTGCCGCATCACCAGTTACAAGGACGACAGGGCCCGCCGCCAGGTGACCCTGCGGGTGCACCGGCTGGACGGTCTGAGGGGCACGGACGGGCGCGACTGGCCCGCGGAGTTCCTCACGGCCGGCATGGTCCCGCTCGGCGACGGGCTGCCGGGGCTGTCCTCGTCGTCGCGCGCCTGGCTGGCGCTGCCGCAGAGCTGCACCGGGCGGGACGAGTTCACCGGCCCCACCGTGGTGGACATCGCCATGGGGCCGACCGGACTCGATCTCGCGTCGGACTACGAGCGGGAGGACCGCGCGGCGCTGACCCGTGCGGTGGTGGAGGCCACCAACGGGGTCATCCGCGACTTCGGCTGCTCCGGTACGTACCGGACACCGCGCACCCTGCCCGCCCCGATGGAGCGGAAGGAGACGGACGCCGATGCCTTCTGCGGCGCCAAGGGCTTCACGCTTCCCGAGGCGCACCGAAAGGATCTGACCCGCACGCGCGTCGGTGGCGACGGCGGGCCCGCCCGGGTCTGCGAGGCCGGCGGCTCCTACAACCCCGCCGTGCGGCTGACGACGGTCACCGACGCGGCACTGTCCGAGATCTTCTCCTCGGGCACGCTCAGGACCGGTCTGTCCGTCAAGGGCTCCAAGGGCTCCGGCTCCATCGACGGGACCCGGGCCGTCTACCGGGCGAGCTGCCAGACCGGTCCGGTGGTCTTCGTGGTGGAGCAGCTGGACCACACGGAGCACTCGGTCGCCGGTCTCGCCCGTGAGCTGCTGCCCGGCTATGTCGCCGCCGAGGCCGAGCGCATCGGCTGCGGTCCGGAGAAGGTGACGCTGCCGGGCTCCTGACAGCACCGGGCCGGCAACCGGCGATACTTTTGCGGACACCCCGGGCGACAGAGCGAGGAGCCGGCACCATGAGCACCGCCGCAGTGGTCGGCGTTCCCCGATGAGGGGGCGTGCGAAGCCCCCGTCGGCGCCGCTGCCGCAGCGGGACGGGATCGATCCGGTCCGGCTGCGGCTCCCCGAGGATCCGGACGGGGCGTGGCCGACGGTACGTGACCATCTGCTGGCGCGGTTCGCGGACGCGATCGGGGCGCGGCGGGTGGACGCCATGTTCGCCGAGGGCCGGTTCGTCTCCGTACAGGGCCCGGTGTCCGCCGACGAGCCGTACACCGCGGGCCGGTACATCTGGTTCCACCGGGATTTCGCGCCGGAGGACCCGGTGCCGTTCCCGGTCGGTGTGGTCCACCGCGACGAGCATCTCGTCGTCGCCGACAAGCCGCACTTCCTGGCGACGACGCCGCGCGGCCGGCACATCACCGAGACCGCGGTGGCCCGGCTGCGCCGCGAGCTGGATCTGCCTCAGTTGCAGCCGGCGCACCGGCTGGACCGGCTCACCGCGGGCCTCGTCCTGTTCGTCGTACGGCCCGGGGAGCGGGGCGCGTACCAGACGATGTTCCGGGACCGCCTGGTGCGCAAGGAGTACGAGGCGGTGGCGCCGTACGATCCCGCACTGGTCCTGCCGCGGACCGTGCGCAGCCGGATCGTGAAGGAACGCGGGGTCATCGCCGCCCATGAGGGGCCGGGCGAGCCGAACAGCGAGAGCCGGATCGAGCTGCTGGAGCACCGGGAGGGGCTCGGCCGCTACCGGTTGCTGCCCGCCACCGGGCGGACCCATCAGCTGCGGGTCCATATGAACGGCTTGGGGCTGCCGCTCGTCCACGACCCGGTCTATCCGGTGGTCGAGGCGGAAGGAGCTCCGGACGACTTCTCCCGCCCGCTCCAACTCCTCGCCCGGGTACTGGAGTTCACCGATCCGGTCACCGGCGATCCGCGCCGCTTCGAGAGCGGGCTGCGGCTCTCCGCGTGGCCGGACCGGTGAACGCCGGCGGTCATCAGTGACCGCGGGCGATCCACTCGTCCAGGTGCGGGGCCTCCGCGCCGATGGTGGTGGAATCGCCGTGTCCGGTACGGACGGTGGTCTCCGGCGGGAGTGCGAGCAGCCGGTCCCTGATCGACGCGACGATGGTCGGGAAGTGGGAGAAGGACCGTCCGGTGGCGCCGGGCCCGCCCCTGAAGAGCGTGTCCCCGGTGAAGACGGTGGCCGGTTCGGGGGCGTACAGGCAGACGGCGCCCGGGGCGTGGCCGGGGGTGTGCAGGACCCTGAGCGTCGTTCCGGCGATCTCCAGCTCCTGGCCGTCGGCCAGTTCGCCGTCCGGGAGGCGGTCCGGGTGGGTCTGCTTCCACAGCGGCAGGTCGTCGGGGTGCAGCAGGATCGGCGCACCGGTGGCGTCGGCGAGGGCCGGGGCCGCGTCGATGTGGTCGTTGTGCGCGTGCGTGCAGACGATGGCGCGCAGCGTACGGCCGTTCAGCGCGTCCTCGATGGCGGCGGCGTCATGGGCGGCGTCGATGACGATCGCCTCGGTGTCGTCGCCGACGATCCAGACGTTGTTGTCGACGTCCCACTCCCCGCCGTCGAGGGCGAAGGTGCCGGAGGTGACGAGGTGGTCGATGCGGGCGGCCATCAGAGGACCACCACCGAGCGCAGCACGTCGCCGTCGTGCATCCGGGCGAAGGCCTGCTCGACGTCGCCGAGTCCGATGGTCTCGGTGACGAACGCGCCGAGGTCGATCCGCCCCTGCTGGTGCAGGTCGATCAGCATCGGGAAGTCGCGCGAGGGCAGGCAGTCGCCGTACCAGGAGGACTTGAGCGAACCGCCGCGGCCGAAGACGTCGAGGAGCGGCAGCTCCAGCTGCATCTCCGGGGTGGGGACGCCGACCAGGACGACGGTGCCGGCGAGGTCGCGGGCGTAGAAGGCCTGCTTGTACGTCTCCGGGCGGCCGACCGCCTCGATGACCACGTCCGCGCCGTTGCCGCCGGTCAGGGAGCGGATCGCCTCGACCGGGTCGGAGGAGCGGGAGTTGACGGTGTGCGTGGCGCCCATCGTCTTCGCCGTCTCCAGCTTGCGGTCGTCGATGTCCACGGCGATGATCTTCGCCGCGCCGGCCAGCCTGGCCCCGGCGATCGCCGCGTCACCGACACCGCCGCAGCCGATCACGGCGACCGAGTCGCCGCGGCCGACCTGTCCGGTGTTGATGGCGGCGCCGATGCCCGCCATCACGCCGCAGCCGAGCAGCCCGGCGACGGCCGGGGAGACCTCCGGGTCGACCTTGGTGCACTGACCGGCGGCGACCAGGGTCTTCTCGGCGAACGCGCCGATGCCGAGGGCCGGCGACAGCTCCGTGCCGTCGAGGAGCGTCATCTTCTGCTTCGCGTTGTGGGTGTCGAAGCAGTACCAGGGGCGGCCACGCAGACACGCGCGGCACTGCCCGCACACGGCACGCCAGTTGAGGACGACGAAGTCGCCGGGCGCGACGTCCGTGACGCCCTCGCCGACGGACTCCACCACTCCCGAGGCCTCGTGGCCGAGCAGGAAGGGGAAGTCGTCGTTGATGCCGCCCTGCTTGTAGTGGAGATCGGTGTGGCAGACGCCGCACGCCTGGATCTTCACCACGGCCTCGCCGGGGCCCGGGTCCGGGATCACGATCGTCTCGATCCGTACCGGCTCGTTCTTCCCCGGTGCGATGACCCCTTGCACCTGCTGCGACATACCGTGGTCTCCCTGTTTCCGTCTATGTACGAAGATCGAACACGAACAACCGTACGCCCCGTGAGGGTGTCACGGCGGCGCGCCGCGTTGGCGGGAAACGGCTGCCCTCCACCCAGTGGGATGTACCGCTTTCGGTCAGATGATGCACATCGCTGAACGTCGGCGGTCTCCAGGCGGTCCTTTGATACACAGGGGCCGCCGGACCAATACCTGCGGGGGCAGGGGTCGCGTGGTCCACCAGCAGTGGAAATACGGATCATGGGGGAAGAACCTTGACCGAGATCGCTGAGACCACGGAGAAGATCAGTCAGCGGACCGACGAGCCGGGTCCGGCTCCCGATACTGCCGCGCTCGGGGCACCGGTCGGCGGACTCGTGCCGTACACCGACGCGTTGCCCGTCCCGCCGGTGCTCCGCCCGCAGAGCGGGGACGTGCTCCGCGAGACCGAGATCGCCCTGTCCCCCACCTGGGTGCGACTGCACGCGCAGCTGCCGCCGACCCTGATGTGGGGGTACGACGGCACGGTGCCGGGTCCGACCATCGAGGTGCGGCGCGGGGAGCGGATCAGGATCGCCTGGACCAACCGCATCCCCAGGGGCAGCGAGTACCCGGTCACGGCGGTGGAGGTCGGTCCGGTCAAGCAGGGCGAACCGGCACCGCACAACCGTCCCGGCCGCGACGGCGTCGAGCCGAACGCGGACGTCGCCGCGCTGCCCGCCTGGACGGTGACGCATCTGCACGGCGCGCAGACCGGTGGCGGCAACGACGGCTGGGCGGACAACGCGGTCGGCTTCGGCGACGCGCAGCTGTCGGAGTACCCGAACGACCACCAGGCCACCCAGTGGTGGTACCACGACCATGCCATGAACATCACCCGGTGGAACGTGTACGCCGGACTCGTCGGCACGTACCTGATCAGGGACGACGAGGAGGACGCGCTCGGCCTGCCGTCCGGCGACCGGGAATTGCCGCTGATCCTCGCCGACCGCAACCTGGACACCGACGCGGACGGCCGGCTCAACGGGCGGCTGCTGCACAAGACGACGGTGATCACCGAGGCCGATCCGGAGACCGGGAAGCCGGTGTCGCTGCCGTTCCTCGGCCCGTACACCACGGTCAACGGCCGTATCTGGCCGCATCTGGACGTGGACGACGCCTGGTACCGCTTCCGGCTCGTCAACGCGTCCAATGCGCGGATCTACGATCTGGTGCTGGTCGACGAGGAGAACAACCCGGTGCCGGGCGTGATCCGGCAGATCGGCAGTGACGGCGGGCTGCTGCCGCGCCCGGTGCCGGTCGACTTCGACGAGGTGCTGCCACGGCTGACGATCGCCCCGGCCGAGCGGATGGATCTGCTGATCGACTTCTCGGCGCTGGCCGGCCGCCGGGTCCGGCTGGTCAACCGCGGCGGGCTCGCGCCGGGGGTGCCCGACCCGGCGGCGAACGTGCCGTTCCCGCAGGTGATGGAGTTCCGGGTACGGGAGACGGGGCAGCGGGACGGTTTCGAGCTGCCCGAGGTGCTGTCCGGTTCGTTCCGGCGGTACGAGCACGGTCAGGTGGAGCACGGGCACCGGCTCGTGGTGCTGACGGTGCCCGGCACGGTCGGCGGCGGCGGTCACCCGGAGATCTGGGAGATGGCGGAGGTCGAGGACCCCGCCGGGGTCCAGGTACCGTCGGACGGTGTCGTCCAGGTCCGGGGCGAGGACGGCACGGTGCGCACGTACCGCAGGATCTCGCGGACCTTCAACGACGGTCTCGGCTTCACGGTGGGCGAGGGCGCCTACGAGCAGTGGTCGTTCCTCAACCTGGGCGGACCGACGCATCCGATGCACATCCATCTGGCGGACTTCCAGGTGATGGGCCGGGAGGCGTACAAGCTCGACGGCTTCGATCCGGCGATCGGCGGAACCCGCTCCCCCGTGGCGTTCGACCACGGCACCACGGTCCCGACGGCACCGAACGAACAGGGCTGGAAGGACGTCTTCCGGGTGCCCCCGGGGCAGTTGGTGAAGGTGCTCGGGAAGTTCGACGGGGCGTACGGGCGCTTCATGTACCACTGCCATCTGCTGGAGCACGAGGACATGGGCATGATGCGGCCGTTCGTCGTGATGCCGCCCGAGGCGGTGAAGTTCGACCACGGCGCCGGGCACGGCGGCCACCACGGGCACAGCGGCTGACCTTCCGACTGCTCGGACCGGCGGCCCCCGCGGGATCGTTGACGAATTAACCAACAGCGTCGATCGTTCCGCGGGGGCCGCCGCGGGTCTCAGGCCTCGTGGACCCGCCTGCCGCCGACGTACGTCCGCAGGATGGTGCCGCGGCACGGGTCTCAGGGGGCGAGGACGTCCAACTCGTGCAGGGCGCCCACCGCGATCTCCTTCGTCAGCCGCTCCGCCTCCACGGCGTCGCCCTCGCGCACCGCCTCGGCGAGCCGGACGTGGAGGGTGACCGCGGCCGGGTCCGGGTCCTCGAACATCACCTGGTGGTGGGTGCGGCCCGCCAGGACCTCGGCGACGACGTCACCGAGCCGCGCGAACATCTCGTTGCCGGAGGCGTTGAGCACGATCCGGTGGAACGCGATGTCGTGCTCCAGATAGCCCTCCAGCTGCTGGCCTCGCGAGGTGGCGACCATGCCGAGCGCGCACTCGGTGAGGGCCGCGCACTGCTCCGGGGTGGCGTTGCGGGCGGCGAGGCCGGCCGCGACGGGTTCGATCGCCGAACGCAGCACGGTCAGGGAGCGCAGCTGGCGCGGGCGGTCGGCGCCGGCCAGCCGCCACCGGATGACCTGCGGGTCGTAGACGTTCCACGCCTCGGTCGGCCGCACGGTCACGCCGACCCGGCGCCGGGACTCGACCAGGTGCATGGACTCCAGGACGCGGATCACTTCGCGTACGACGGTGCGCGAGACGTCGAAGCGCTGGGCCAGCTCATCGGTGCGCAGGACCTGCCCCGGCCGGTGCTCCCCCGCGGCGATCTCCAGACCCAGGGTGTCCAGCACATGTGTATGCAGCCCAGGGCCCCGTGTGGTCATGAGCACAGCCTACGGGGCAGCCTTCAGGAACAAAAAGTACGACGTTTACGTCACAGCATCTTGAATAAGTCGTACGTATAGGTTTCAGTAGCGCGACGGACCGATGTCGAGGAAGACGTCGAACAAGACTGCGAGGCACCACCAATGAGCACCCCCCACGTCATCGTGGTGATGGGCGTAGCAGGGACCGGCAAGACCACGATCGGCCCCCTGCTCGCCGCCGAACTCGGCGTTCCATACGCAGAGGGCGATGACTTCCATCCCGCGACGAACATCGCCAAGATGTCGGCCGGCACCCCGCTGGACGACTCCGACCGGTGGCCCTGGCTCGACGCGATCGGTCAGTGGGCGCACGGCCGGGCGGAGCTCGGCGGAGTGGTGAGCAGCTCGGCGCTCAAGCGGGCCTACCGGGACCGGCTGCGCGCCGAGGCACCCGGCGCGGTCTTCCTCCACCTGACCGGCGACCGGGCTCTGATCGAGGCACGCATGGCGGAGCGCAAGGGGCACTTCATGCCCACCGCGCTGCTCGACTCGCAGTTCGCCACCCTCCAGCCGCTGCGGGAGGACGAGGCCGGCGTCTCGGTCGATGTGTCCGGCACCCCCGAAGAAATCACCCAGCGAGCCGTCGCCGCGTTGCGCCGGCTCGATAACTAAGGATCACCACCGTGACCAGTCTCAGCGTCGAGATGTTGGCAGCGGACGCCGTCGAACCGATCACTTCGGCAGGCAACGCGCAGTTGGGTATCGCCGTTCTGGCGGGCATCGCCGTCATCGTTCTGCTCATCACCAAGTTCAAGATGCACGCGTTCCTCGCGCTGACCATCGGCTCGCTGGCGCTCGGCTCGTTCGCCGGTGCCGCCCCGGCCAAGACGATCGCGAGCTTCACCGCCGGCCTCGGCTCGACCGTCGCGGGTGTCGGTGTGCTCATCGCGCTCGGCGCGATCCTCGGCAAGCTGCTGGCCGACTCCGGTGGCGCGGACCAGATCGTCGACACCATCCTCGCGAAGGCGAGCAGGCGCTCCATGCCGTGGGCGATGGTCCTGATCGCCTCGATCATCGGCCTGCCGCTCTTCTTCGAGGTCGGCATCGTGCTGCTGATCCCGGTGGTGCTGCTCGTCGCGAAGCGCGGCAACTTCTCCCTGATGCGGATCGGCATCCCGGCGCTGGCCGGTCTCTCCGTGATGCACGGTCTGATCCCGCCGCACCCCGGCCCGCTGGTGGCGATCGACGCCCTCGGCGCCAACCTCGGTGTCACGCTGGCGCTGGGTGTGCTGGTCGCGATCCCGACCGTGATCATCGCGGGGCCGGTCTTCTCCCGCTACGCGGCGCGCTGGGTGGACATCAAGGCTCCGGAGAAGATGATTCCGCAGCGCCCCTCGGAGGATCTCGACCGTCGTCCCAGCTTCGGCGCCACCCTGGCGACCATCCTGCTGCCGGTCGTGCTGATGCTGATCAAGGCCCTGGTCGACATCGTCGTGGACGACCCGGAGCAGAGCCTCCAGAAGGTCACCGATGTGATCGGCTCGCCGCTGATCGCGCTCCTCGCGGCCGTCATAGTCGGCATGTTCACGCTGGGCCGGGCGGCCGGTTTCTCCAAGGGCCGGCTCTCCACCACCGTCGAGAAGTCCCTTGCCCCGATCGCCGGTGTGCTGCTCATCGTGGGCGCGGGCGGCGGGTTCAAGCAGACCCTCATCGACGCCGGCGTGGGCCAGATGATCCTGGACTTCTCCAAGGACTGGTCGATCCCGGCGCTGCTGCTGGGCTGGCTGATCGCCGTCGCGATCCGGCTCGCGACCGGTTCGGCGACCGTGGCCACCATCTCGGCGGCCGGTCTGGTCGCCCCGCTGGCCGCCGACATGTCGACGTCCCACGCCGCTCTGCTGGTCCTCGCCGTCGGCGCGGGCTCGCTCTTCTTCAGCCATGTCAATGACGCCGGGTTCTGGCTGGTGAAGGAGTACTTCGGCATGGACGTCGGCCAGACGGTGAAGACCTGGTCGGTGATGGAGACCATCATCTCCGTGGTCTCGCTGGCCTTCATCCTGCTGCTTTCGCTAGTCGTCTAGGGCCTGTCCCGGCGACCTGCCGCCCGCACGGTCCTCCCCCCACAGCGCATGCTGTGACCGTGCCCAATGGCGCTCGACCGACCCGGTGCGCATGCCACGGCGTGCCTCCGGGTCGGCGAGCGCCATTGCCATGTGCCCGGCCAGCACGATCCCGATGGCGAGCGCCAGCCAGTCGTGGACGAAGGTGGCGCTCGTGCGCCACAGCAGCGGCGCGAGGCCGGTGAACCACATAAGTACCCCGGTGCCCGTCATCACCAGCGTCGCGCCCGCGATCCATGACGCGTACAACTTCTGCCCGGCGTTGAACTTCCCGGCCGGGCGGGCCCCCGGCCGGCGGTCGCGGCGGCACACGGCCCGCAGCCACCGCCGGTCGTGCGGCCCGAAGCGGTTGAGCCGGGACAGATCGGCCCGGAACGCCCGGGACAGCAGACCGGCCAGGAAGGGTGCCGGGGTCAGCACCCCGGACCACTCGTGCACGGTGACCACGAGACGGCGACGGCCGACGAGCTCGGCGAGCTGGGGTACGTACAGGCAGGCCGCGCCCGCCACGCACACCAGCATCAGCGTCGCCGTGGTCCGGTGCACCCAGCGCTCCGCGCCGGTGAAGCGCTGGACGCGCTCAGGCGGTGGGGGCGTCGTCACGGCCGTTGGACCGGCCGACCCAGGCATCGACGTCATAGCCGAGCTCCTCCCAGTAGCCGGGGCGCACGGAGTCGGTGACGGTGATCCCGGAGAGCCATTTCGCCGACTTGTAGAAGTACATCGGGGCCACGTAGAGCCGGACCGGCCCGCCGTGCGAGTGGGTCAGCGGCCGGTCCCGCAGGCGCAGCGCGACCAGCACGTCGGCGCGGCGCGCCTGCGCGAGCGTGAGGCTCTCACTGTAGGCGCCGTCGAAGCAGGTGAAGCGGACGGCCTTCGCCCCGGCCCGTACGCCCGCCGCGTCCAGCAGCGCGGAGAGCCGCACCCCTTCGAACGGTGTCCCGGGCACCCGCCAGCCGGTGACGCACTGGACATCACGGACCAGGCGGGTCTGCGGCAGGCCCTTCAGGTCGGCCAGGGTGTACGTGTCCGGGTGGTCGACGAGGCCGTCGACGGTCAGCCGGTAGTCGTCCGCGCTCCTCTTCGGTACGGAGGAGGCGACGGAGTAGTAGCGGAAGCCGCCGCCGTTGGGGAGCAGGCCGGTCAGTCCGGTGGGGTCCTTGTCCGCGACGGCGCCCAGGCCGGATTCCAGCGTGCGTTGCAGCACGGGCGCCGCGACGACCCCGGCTGCGCCCAGACCGAGCATGGCCAGGACGAGACGGCGGCCCACGGGGGCGCCTTCGGCGTCGGGAGGGCGACTGTTCACCCGGCCATTCGACCAGTCGGCGCCGCCGGCCGCCAGGGGCCGCGGGCCACCTGCCCGGACCCGCCCCCAACTCCGCTCGCCCTGCGCACAGTTGACAGCCCCGGCCGGGCGCACGCCCCGGCACCGCACCCCGGGGGACATGCCAGACTTGGCGCCATGTCGAACCGTGAACCCCTCAAGCCCTTTCTGCTCGCCTTCCCCGGACCGCTGCGCGATCAGCTGGTGCGGGCGGTGCTCGCCGGCACGAAGGTGTCGACGACCGGGCTGCTCGCGGAGTACGAGGCGGAGAAGGAGGAGCTGCCTCCGGTGGGTGAGCGGTCCGTGCTGATCGACTCGGACGGCCGCGAGACCGCGGTGCTGGAGGTGACGGAGGTACGGGTGCTGCGCCTCGGCGACGTGGACCTCCAGCATGTGATCGACGAGGGCGAGGGCGACACGTCGGTCGCCGAGTGGCGCGCGGGGCACGAGAAGTTCTGGCACGGCGAGGAGATGCGGGAAGCGCTCGGCGACCCGGCGTTCACCGTCGACGACGACACCATGGTCGTCGCCGAACGGTTCCGGGTCGTCGAGCTGCTGGACCGCGCCGTGGGGGCGCCCGCTCCGGACGACACGCTCTAGCCAGGCCCTGTCGGCCTAAGAACTGTCCCGTAATCCCTGGCGGGCGTGCGACGACAGCCACGGCACCTCGCCGCGTTGTCGGAACGCCCGAATACATCCAGTATCCGGGCGTCCCTCCGCCTTGCGATGCACCGCATCCGACGCCGCACGCCGATCCACCAGGGATTACGGGACAGCCCTTAGCCGACCGCCTTCGCCGCCGCCCGGCCGGCCGCGCGGCCGGAGAATATGCAGCCGCCGAGGAAGGTCCCTTCCAGCGAGCGGTAGCCGTGCACCCCGCCGCCGCCGAAACCGGCCGCCTCCCCCGCCGCGTACACACCGGCCAGGGGGGTGCCGTCCGCGGTCAGCACCCGGGAGGACAGGTCCGTCTCCAGTCCGCCGAGCGACTTGCGGGTCAGGATGTTCAGCCGTACGGCGATCAGCGGGCCGGCCTTGGGGTCGAGGATGCGGTGCGGCGCCGCCGTACGGATCAGCTTGTCGCCGAGATAGGCGCGGGCTCCGTGGATCGCGGTGATCTGGAGGTCCTTGGTGAAGGGGTTGGCGATCTCACGGTCGCGTGCGGTGATCTCGCGGCGCAGTTCGGCCTCGTCGATCAGCGGTTCCTCGGTGAGCGCGTTCATGCCCCGGACGAGCGCGGCGAGGTCCTTCTCGACGACGAAGTCCACCCCGTGGTCCATGAACGCCTTCACCGGGGCCGGTACGTCGGCTCGGGCCCGGCCGATCACGTCACGGATCGACTTTCCGGTCAGATCCGGGTTCTGCTCGGATCCGGAGAGCGCGAACTCCTTGCCGATGATCCTCCGGTCGAGGACGAACCAGGTGTAGTCGTGGCCGGACCTCATGATGTGTTCGAGGGTGCCGAGGGTGTCGAAGCCCGGGAAGAGCGGGACCGGCAGCCGCTTGCCGCGGGCGTCCAGCCAGAGCGATGACGGTCCGGGCAGGATCCGGATGCCGTGCTTGGCCCAGATCGGGTTCCAGTTCTCGATGCCCTCGGTGTAGTGCCACATCCGGTCGCGGTTGATGTGGTGGGCGCCCGCCTCCTCGGCGATGCCGAGCATGAGCCCGTCGACATGGGCGGGCACTCCGGAGAGCATCTTCGCGGGCGGGGTCCCGAGCCGCCGGGGCCACTGCTTGCGCACCAGGTCGTGGTTGCCGCCGATGCCGCCGGAGGTGACGATCACCGCCTGGGCCCTGAGCTCGAACGTGCCGGTCGCCCGGCGGCTGCTCGCGGTGCCCCGGGCGGCGGCGCTCGGTTCCAGCACCTCGCCGGTCACCGTGTCGACATCGCCCGCGGTGCGGCCGAGGCCCGTGACCCGGTGACGGAACCTGAACTCCACGAGCCCCTTGGCGACGCCCGCGCGCACCCGGCGCTCGAAGGGGGCGACGATGCCGGGGCCGGTGCCCCAGGTGATGTGGAAGCGGGGTACGGAGTTGCCGTGGCCGTTCGCGTCGTAACCGCCGCGCTCGGCCCAGCCGACGACGGGGAAGATCCGCAGCCCCTGGGCGTGCAGCCAGGGGCGCTTCTCACCGGCCGCGAAGTCGACGTACGCCTCGGCCCACTTCCGCGGCCAGTGGTCCTCCTTCCGGTCGAAGCCCGCCGTGCCGAGCCAGTCCTGGAGGGCCAGCTCATGACTGTCCTTGATCCGCATCCGGCGCTGCTCGGGCGAGTCGACGAGGAAGAGGCCGCCGAAGGACCAGTGCGCCTGGCCGCCGATCGACTGCTCGGGCTCCTGGTCGAGCAGGATCACCGAGCGGCCGGCGTCGACCAGTTCGGCGGTGGCCACCAGACCGGCGAGCCCTGCCCCGATAACGATCACATCAGCGTCGTACGCCATGGGTTCCATCCTTGTCGGGGCGATCCGGTCGCGGCCACGGTCCGGCTCCGAACCGTCTCCGAGCCGTCTCCGGAGCCGGAAGTTACTCGTGCGTCAGATCTTCGGCACCGGCCGCTGCGGCGTCAACCGCCCGGTCGGCCGCGCTCCGGCCGCGTCCCCGGGACGCAAGCGCTATCGTCGATACAAATCACCCACTTCTGGCCTGACTCGAGGTAGAAGCGTGTCGATGCTGGTCCTCGTGCTCGCCGTGAGTGCCGCCTGCTGCCTGGGGTTCGGCTTCGTCCTGCAGCAGGCCGCCGCTTCGCACGCCCCGAGGAGCGACTACCTCTCCCCCCGGCTGCTGCTGGACCTGATGCGGGTGCCGAGCTGGCTGGCCGGGATCGGGCTGATGGTCTGCGGCATGGTGCTGGGCGCCCTGGCCCTGGGCAAGGGCGAGGTGTCCGTCGTCGAACCCCTCCTCGCGACCAATCTGCTCTTCGCGATGGCTCTGTCACGCCATCGCACCGGTCAGCGGCTCGGCCATCAGGGCTGGGCCGGTCTCTGGTTGCTGGCCGGCGGGGTCGCCGCCTTTCTGCTGGCGGGCCAGCCGCAGGGCGGCGAGGCGGTGACCAGCCCGCTGCGGCACTGGCTGGTGATCGGCGTGGTGGTGGGCACCGCGCTGCTGCTGACCGCCTTCGCCAAACGCTCCGAGTCCGGGGTCGCCCCCGCGCTGCTCGCCGTGGCGGCCGGACTGCTGTACGGACTACAGGACGCGCTCACCCGGGTCAGCGGCCAGCGGCTGTCCGACGACGGGTGGGCGGCGCTGGTGACGGCGTGGCAGCCGTACGCGGTGGTGGCGCTGGGGGTGACGGGGCTGCTGCTGGTGCAGAGCGCGTTCGAGACGGGCCCGCTCCGCGTCTCGCTGCCCCCGCTGACCGCCGCCCAGCCGCTGGCCGGGATCGCCTGCGGGGTCGGTTTCCTCGGCGACCAGCTGCGCACCGACACCGGCGCGCTGGCCTGGCAGGCGGTCGGCCTCGTCGCGATCGTCGTCGGGATCGTGCTGCTCGGACTGCATCCGGCGATGCCGGAGGGCCCGGTGGGCGGACGCCGCGAGAAGAGCCTCCAGCCGAACTGATCGGGGCCGGCAGTCCCGAGCGGCCGTCCGCACTGGTTTTTAATAATGGCCAGCATTAGAATGGCGCCATGGCGCGAACGTCGGGGCAGGAGACCAGGGACAAGCTGATCCGCGCGGCCGAGGAGATCTTCGCCGCGCAGGGACCGGACGGCGCCCAGCTGCGGGACATCGTCCGGCTGGCCGGGCAGAGCAACCCTTCCGCGGTCCAGTACCACTTCGGTTCCCGGGCCGGGCTGCTCGACGCGGTGATGGCGGGCCGCCAGGCCCGTACCGAACGGGTGATGGCACCCCTGCTCGACGCGCTGGGCGCGGACTGCGGCGTACGGGAGCTGCTCACCGCGCTGGTGACGGCCGAGGCGAGCCTGCTCGCCGACGACCGCGGTCGCCGCTGCCTGCGGATCTCGGCCCGGCTCAGCCATGAGACCGGGCTGCGGACCGGGCGGCTGCACCCCGTCCTGGACGGCACCGACTACGGACGTCTGATCGGCCGCATCGGGGACTGCCTGGGCGGCCTGCCCGGTCCGGTGCGCCTGGAGCGCCTGGATCTGGCGCTCACCCTGATCGGCGCGGCGCTGGCCGACCGCGCCCGCCAGCGTCTCGACGGCACCGAACCACTGACCGGCGACGAGCTCTTCCTCGCCGATCTCGTCGAGACCACCACCGCGTTCCTGCACGCCCCCGTGCCGGGCAGCGCGTGACCACCCGCACCACGTACCACCCGCACCACGTACCACCCGCACCACGTACCACCCGCACCACGTACCACCCGCACCACTTGCCACCTGCACCACATGAAGGAAGCGACATGACCGACAAGAGCAACCTCACCGACAAGACCGTCGTCATCACCGGCGGCGCCCGGGGCCTGGGCGCCGAGGCCGCCCGCCTCGCGGTGGCGGGCGGCGCCCATGTGGTGATCACCGATGTGCTCGACGAGGAAGGCGCCGCCACCGCCGCGGAGCTGGGGGCCAAGGCCCGCTTCCTGCACCACGACGTGACCTCCGAGGAGGACTGGCAGCGCGTCGCGGAGTTCGCCCTCGCCGAGTTCGGACGGATCGACGGGCTGGTCAACAACGCCGGGGTGTCGACCGGCCAGCCGCTGGAGACCGAGACCGTGGAGCACTTCCGCAAGGTCATCGACATCAATCTGACGGCCGTCTTCATCGGCATGAAGACGGTGATCCCGGTGATGAAGGAGAACGGCGGCGGTTCGATCGTCAACATCTCCTCGGCCGCCGGTCTGATGGGCCTCGCCCTGACCTCCAGCTACGGCGCCTCGAAGTGGGGCGTGCGCGGCCTGACGAAGGTCGGCGCGGTCGAGCTCGGCACGGCGAGGATCCGGGTGAACTCGGTGCACCCCGGCATGGTCTACACGCCGATGACCGCGTCCGTCGGCATCCAGCAGGGCGAGGGCAACTACCCGAACACCCCGATGGGCCGGGTCGGCGAGGCCCGGGAGATCGCAGAGGCGGTCACGTTCCTGCTCTCGGATGCCGCTTCGTACATCACCGGTGCCGAGCTGGCCGTGGACGGCGGCTGGACCACGGGCCCGACCGTCAAGTACGTCATGGGGCAGTGATCGTCCCGCGATGGTCTGATGTTGGATGGGGGCATGACTCCCTCTGACGAGATCCTGGACATCGTCGACGAGAACGACGTGGTCGTGGGGCAGGCCCCGCGCGGTGAGGCGACCGCGCGGGGCCTTCGCCATCGCTGCGTCTTCGTCGAGGCCCGGGACGCGGAGGGCCGACTCTTCGTCCACCGCAGAACCCCGGGCAAGCCGGTCTTCCCGTCCCGCTACGACATGTTCGTCGGCGGGGTGGTCGGCGCCGGCGAGTCGTACGACGAGGCGGCGCTGCGGGAGGCCGAGGAGGAGCTGGGGGTGTCCGGGCTTCCCCGGCCCGAACCGCTCTTCAAGTTCCTCTACGAGCACGCCGGGCACTCCTGGTGGTCGTACGTCTACCAGGTACGGTGCGAGCTGCCGGTGAACCCGCAGGTGGAGGAGGTCGCCTGGCACACCTTCCTCACCGATGACGAGCTGGCGCGGCAGATCGGCGACCGGGAGTGGGTGCCGGACGGCCTGGCGGCATACCACCGGCTGCGCGCCTTCCGGGCGGCCGGAACGGCCTCCTGAGCCCGACCCCGGCGGTCACCCGCAGAGCGGCAGATAAGGTTCACGCGTGAACGAATTCGTACAGAGCCTGCGGCTGTGGTTCGCTCCGCAGCGCATCCGCGAAGAGGGCGACACCCCCGATTACCGGTTCTCGCTCGCCAACGAGCGCACCTTCCTCGCCTGGATCCGGACGGCTCTGGCGCTGATCGGCGGCGGGTTCGCGGTCGACCAGTTCCTGCCGGAGCTGGCCTGGGGCATCCGCGCCGGTCTGGCGCTCGCACTGCTGGCGGCCGGTGTGCTGTGCGCGCTGCGGGCGGTCAACCACTGGGTGCGGTGCGAACGGGCGATGCGGCGCGGGGAGGACCTTCCGGTCTCTCGGTTCCCGACGCTGCTCGGACTGGCCGTCGCGGTCGTCGCCGTGGCGATGGTGGTGGTGGTCCTCTTCGGCTGGGAGGGGCGGTGACCACCCCGGAGCGCGACCCCGGGCTGCAGCCCGAGCGGACCCGGCTGGCCTGGCGGCGTACGACGCTGTCGTGCACGGTGGTGGCGCTGCTGGCGGTCAAGCAGGCGCTGCACGGCGGGGCGGGCCCGGCCGCGATCGTGGCGGTGTCGCTGAGTGCCTTGGCCTGGCTGGGTTTCCTGCGGGTGGCGCACCTGCGGGTGCTCGGCATGGGGACCGCGCGGCCGCGACCGCTGTCGGCCCGCGGCGCGCTGACCGCGGCGGCGTGCACGGTCGCGCTCGCGGTGTTCGCCGCGGCCATGCTGTTCTGAGTGTTCCGGGCGCCGGGCGCGGGCGGCCGTCAGAGGTCCGGGTACGAAGGCCCGTCAGACGTCCGGCGGAATGTCCGGGACCTCCCAGGGGACGGTGACGACGATCTTTCCGCGGGTGCGCCCCTGCTCGTTCAGCCGGTAGGCGTCCGCCGCCTGTTCCAGCGGGAAGACCCGTTCCACATGGACCGTGACGATGCCCTGTTCGGCCAGTTCGGCCAGATGGGTGAGGTCCTTCGCGTCCGGTCGTACGTAGGCGTAGCGGCCGCCGTACGCGAGGACCTCGCCGTCCGCGATGGAGGCCAGGCGGCCTCCGGGCTTCAGCACTTCGGCGGAGACCCGGAGCGCCTCGCCGCCGACGGTGTCGAACGCGGCGTCGACGCCGTCCGGGGCCAGGGCCCGCAGCCGGTCGGCGAGGCCGTCCCCGTAGGCCACCGGTTCCCCGCCGAGTTGCCGGACATGATCGTGGTTGTGCTCGCTCGCGGTGCCGATGACGCGGGCGCCGGCGTGCCGGGCGAGCTGGACGGCGAAGGAGCCCACCCCGCCGGCCGCCGCGTGGACGAGGACCGTGTCGCCGTCGCGGATCCGCAGGGCGCGGTGCAGGACCTGGTAGGCGGTGAGACCGGCCAGCGGCAGTCCGGCCGCCTCCTCGAAGCTCAGGCTCAGCGGCTTGCGGGCGAGGGTGCGCACGGGCGCGGCGACGTACTCGGCGAACGTGCCGCGGCTGAGGAAGTCCTCCCGCACATAGCCGATGACCTCGTCGCCGACCGCGAACTCGTCGACGGCCGTACCGGGCTGCACGACGACGCCGGACACGTCCCAGCCGGGGATCACCGGGAACACGGCCTCCAGTGCGGCGTCCAGGTAGCCCTCGCGGGCCTTCCAGTCGACCGGATTGACGGCTGCGGCCCGCACCTTCACCAGGACGGAGTCCGGGCCGACCTTGGGGTCGGGCCGCTCGCCGTACTCCAGGACGTCGGCCCCGCCGTACCCGCTGTAGCTGATCGCCTTCATGCACCGACCTTCGGTGCGGGTCCGGACCCCCGCAAGTCAGGCCGTCGTGTCCCGGGCGACGGGCCCGTCACCAGCGCGGGATCGTCGGCGTCTCCCACCCCGGCTCGGCCTTGCGCATCGCGGCCGCGTCGTCGCGCTCGCGCATCGTGCCGTCGTCGTCGAGCCAGCGCCGGTGCAGCGCGGCCAGGCGTTCGCGGTCGAGTTCGACACCGAGCCCGGGTGCGTCGGACACGGTGAGCCGGCCGTCCCGGAAGACATGGCGGGCGGTGATGACGTCCTCGGTCTGCCAGGGGTAGTGGCTGTCGCAGGCGTAGTCGAGGTTGGGAACGGTGGCCGCTACATGGGTCATCGCGGCGAGGCTGATGCCGAGGTGGGTGTTGGAGTGCATGGAGAGTCCGACGCCGAAGGTGCGGCAGATCCCGGCCAGTTCACGGGTACGGTGCAGCCCGCCCCAGTAGTGGTGGTCGGAGAGGACGACCTGCACGGCGCCACGGGCGAAGGCCTCCGGCACCTCGGCGAGGGTGGTCACGCACATGTTGGTGGCGAGCGGTACGTCGGTGCCGGCGGCGACCGAGGCCATCAGGTCCGTGCCGCTCGCCGGGTCCTCCAGGTATTCGAGTACGTCCTTCAACTGCTCGGCGACGTGGAGCGAGGTCTCGACGGACCAGGCGCCGTTGGGGTCGAGGCGCAGCGGCTGCCCGGGGAACTCCTCGGCGAGGGCGCGGATCGCGGCGATCTCCCGGTCGGGTTCGAAGACGCCGCCCTTGAGCTTGAAGGAGGAGAAGCCGTACTCGCGGGCGAAGCGCCGGGCCTGGGCGACGACTCCGGCCGGGTCGAGGGCGGCGTCCCAGTCGTCCTGCTCGCCGCCCTCGGGGTGAGCGGCCCAGCGGTAGAAGAGATAGGCGCTGTACTCGACGCTGTCGCGGACCTTCCCGCCGAGCAGGGCGTGCACGGGGAGGCCGAGGGACTTGCCCAGCGCGTCCAGGCAGGCGACCTCGAAGCCCGAGACGACGGAGAGCCTGAGCTTGTCGGCGGTCTGGACGCCGCGCAGCCCGCCCGCGTCGACCCGGTCGTCGGCCGCGCGTGAATCACCGCACACCTCATCGGCCAGGGCGAACAGTCCGTTCAGATCGCTGACCGGGCGTCCGGTGAGTGCGGTGGCGAGCGGCCGGGCGAGTTCGAGGTACTTGCCGTCCCCGTACGTCTCGCCGATACCCGTGACCCCACCGCGTGTGACGACCTCCACGATGAGCCGCGGGGTGTAGGGCTGGTGGACGCCCTGGGTGTTGAGCAGGGGCGGGTCGGCTATCAGGATCGGGGTCAGCCGGACTTCGTCGATCAGCAGCTCTGTATTCATACGTGAACCCTATTCAGGGATGCGACTGAATACCAGACTCCGCGCCAAGGAGGACGCGAGTCCGCCCGCCGGATCCGGACGCGACTCCACCCGATGGATCCCGGGCACGCACTGGACGACATACCGACTGGTCGGCATGATGGTCCCCGACCGTCTTTCACCCCTCGGAGGTGCGCACGATGAGCTCAGTCCCCCCGCCAGGTCTCGACCTCGACCGGCTGCGCGGACATCTCGACCGCGAGCGGCCGGGGCTGGTGAGCGGACCGCTCGAAGCCCGGCTGATCGAGGGCGGCCGGTCGAACCTGACGTACACCGTCACGGACGGCACCGGCCGCTGGGTCGTCCGCAGGCCCCCCCTGGGCCATGTGCTGGCCACCGCGCACGACATGAGGCGCGAGCACCGGGTGATCAGCGCCCTGCACCCGACGGCCGTTCCGGTGCCCGAGCCGGTGCTGCTCTGCGAGGACGACTCGGTGATCGGGTCGCCCTTCTACGTCATGGAGTACGTCGAGGGCACCCCGTACCGCACCGCCGAGCAGCTCGCCCCGCTGGGCGCCGAGCGCACCCGGGAGGCGGTCCTCGGGCTCGTCGACACCCTCGTCGCACTGCACGCCGTGGACCCGGAGTCCGTCGGACTCCGGGACTTCGGGCGGCCTAAGGGCTTCCTCGACCGGCAGCTGCGCCGCTGGGGCAAGCAGCTGGACGCGTCGCGCAACCGCGAGCTGCCCGGCATCGACGAACTGCACGCCGCGCTCGGGCGCGCGCTGCCCGTCTCGCCCGCGCCCACCGTCGTGCACGGCGACTACCGGCTGGACAACGTCCTGATCGGCTCGGACGACCGGATCAAGGCCGTCCTCGACTGGGAGATGTCGACGCTCGGCGACCCGCTGACCGATCTCGGCCTGCTGGTGATGTACAGCTCCGACCTCGGTCTGGCCGAATCGCCGGTCTCCACCACCAGCGGCGCGGCGGGCCACCCCTCCCCCACCGAGCTGATCGAGCGCTATGCCGCCCGCTCCGGCCGGGACACCTCCGCCATCTCCTGGTACACGGCGTTCGCCTGGTTCAAGCTCGCCGTGATCCTGGAGGGCATCCACTACCGCTACACCCTGGGCCGGACCGTCGGCGCGGGCTTCGACCGCATCGGCGATCTCGTCCCGGTCTTCATCGAGCACGGCCTCACCACCCTCCAGGAAGGCTGATCACCCCCATGGACTTCGCATTCGACGCCCGCACCGAAGAGCTGCGCGCCAAGCTGCTCGCCTTCATGGACGAGCACGTCCACCCGGCCGAGAAGATCGCGGACGAGCAGCGCGCGCTGCTGGCCTCCCCGTGGGACACCCCCCGGATCGTCGAGGACCTGAAGGCCGAGGCGCGCAGGCAGGGCCTGTGGAACCTCTTCCTCCCGGACGCCGAGTACGGGGCCGGGCTGACCAATCTCCAGTACGCCCCGCTCGCCGAAATCACCGGCCGGTCCCCGCAGTTGGCGCCGACCGCACTCAACTGCGCGGCTCCCGACACCGGGAACATGGAGGTGCTCCACCAGTTCGCCACGGACGAGCAGAAGAAGCAGTGGCTGGAGCCGCTGCTGGCCGGTGACATCCGCTCGGCGTTCGCGATGACGGAGCCCGAGGTCGCCTCGTCGGACGCGACGAACATCGAGACCCGGATCGTGCGCGACGGCGGGGACTACGCCATCAACGGCCGCAAGTGGTACATCTCCGGGGCGATGAACCCGGACTGCAAGATCTTCATCGTGATGGGCAAGACCGACCCGGACGGCCCCGACATCCGCCGCCAGCAGTCGATGGTCCTGGTCCCCCGCGACACCCCCGGCCTCGAAGTGCGCCGCGCCATGCAGGTGTACGGGTACGAGGACCACTCCCACGGCGGTCACGCGGAAGTCGTCTTCACCGATGTGCGGGTGCCGGCCGAGAATCTGATCGGCGAGGAGGGCAGCGGCTTCGCCATCGCCCAGGCACGGCTGGGACCGGGCCGGATCCACCACTGCATGCGGCTGATCGGCATGGCCGAGCGGGCCATCGAGCTGATGTGCAAGCGGGCGGTGTCCCGTACGGCCTTCGGCAAGCCGCTCGCCCAGCAGGGCGTCGTGCAGAACTGGATCGCGGACGCGCGGGTCACGGTGGAGCAGCTGCGGCTGCTGGTGCTGAAGACGGCCTGGCTGATGGACACGGTGGGCAACCGGGGCGCGCACACGGAGATCCAGGCCATCAAGATCGCCACCCCGCGCGCGGTGGTCGACATCCTCGACCGGGCGGTGCAGCTGCACGGCGCGGGCGGGGTGAGCCAGGACTTCCCGCTGGCCGAACTGTGGGCGGCGGCACGGACGTTGCGGCTGGCGGACGGCCCGGACGAGGTGCATCAGCGGTCGCTGGCCCGGCGGGAGATCAAGCGGTACGTGTAGACGGCGGCCCGGGGGCCGGCCAGGGATTGCGGGTCCCCTCTCAGTGTTCACCGGCCCTGATCCGGTCCAGTACCTCCGTGTACAGGGAGCGCCGGTCGGGCCGGGCGTGGGCGGTGGCGTTGCGGAGGGCCGGGACCGCCGCCCCGCCCAGCTCGACCAGCCCCTCGGCCGCCGCCTCGCGCACGACGGCGTGCGGGTGCCCGAGCAGTCCCGTCACCGCGGGAATCGCCGGCTCCCAGCCCGCCCGGCAGAGCGTCCGGATCGCCATGCGCACCACGTCCGGCCGGGGGTCGTCCAGCAGGAGTTCGGTGTGGCGCAGATGGGTCGGCCGGCCGAGCATCACCCGTGAGGCCCGGTGGGCGCGCAGCCGGACCTTGGACCGGGGGTGCGTAATCAACTCGCCGAGCAGATCGAGGAGTTGCCGGTCCTGGTCCAGCTCCGGGCCGGTGTGCGCCCCGGCCAGTTCCGTGAGCGCCCGGCAGATCTGCTCCGGCGTGCCGGTTCCGGCCAGGTCCAGTAGTTCCTGCCGGGTCGGGCGGTGCCCGGTTCCGGCGGGTACGGCCGCACCACGGTCGCGGAGCACCGCCAGTGCCGCCGCGTCCTGCCGCCCGGCGTCGGGGCCGCGCAGCGGTCCTTCCACGAGCAGGAGCCGGTCGGCGAGTTCGTCGCGTCCTTCGGTACGCAGGCGTCGGCAGGTCCGCGTCAGCGCCGGGGTGCGCAGCAGCGGGCGGCCGACGAGCAGATCCAGGAAGCCCCAGGCCCCGGCGTCGAGGCGGTCGCCCAGTGCCCCGGCCAGCGCGTCGGCAGGGTACGCGCGCAACGCGTCGCCGACGGCCCGGCCCATGGCGGGCGGCGCGTGTTCCCACCACTCCAGCAGCAGTGGGACCAGCCGTTCCAGTTCCCACGGGTCGAGCCCGGCGGCCGCACGCGCCACCCTGTCGCGCAGGATCCCGTCGCCCCTGAGTTCCGTCTCGTCGACGGCGCCCAGTGCGCGGGCCGGGTCGACGCCGGCGGGCAGCCCGACCCGGCCGTGGAGGTACGCGCGCAGCACCGCCAGGCGGGCCTCCGGCTCGGGCCACCGCGCCAGCACCTGGGCCGCGGTCTGCCTGCGGTCCGCCTCGGCCGACCCCAGCATGGCCAGCAACCGCTCCCGCAGGGCCGCCGAACGCGGCTGGTCCAGGTCGTCGACGCGTACCCGTCGCGGTGGTGACGCCGGCGCGTGGGCGGTCTCGGCGATGGTCCAGGGCGGCGCGTCGATGGGCTGGAGCAGCGTCATCCAGTCGATGAGCGCGGCCCGGACCCCGGGGCCGGCGCCCCGGTGGGCCTCGATCAGCGCGGTCAGCCGGTCCCGAGAGGGGACCGCGCCGTCGTCCCGTCGGCGGAACTCCTCCAGTGCGCCCGGTGTGCGGACCGCGTCGTCCAGCGCGACCCGCCAGGCCCGGGTCCCGGCGTGCAGGGGCCCGTCGGCGCTCTCCGGTACGGCGAAGGCCTCCCGGAGCACGGCGGTTTCGGCCCGCCAGGGATCGGCGCCGAGCCGGGCGCCCGCGAGGGCCCGGTCGAGGTCGGCGCGGACCGGTACCGCACCGAGGCGGCGCAGCAGTGTCAGCGTGGACCGGCTCGGCGTCGCCGGCGCGGGGCGCAGGGCCCGTACCGCGGCGACGGCGGCCGGCCTTCCGGTGGCCGTCAGCATCGGCACGACCGCTTCGAGTACGGCGATCAGGTCGTGCCGGTCCTCGTCCCGGGCGTCGGCGAGCGCGTCCAGCAGGACCGGGGCGGACCGGGCGAACGCCGTGAGCTCGGCGTCGTCCCGGGGCTCGGCGCAGAGCCGCAGCGCGAACCGCACCACCTTGTTCCGGAGCGCCTTGTCCCGGAGCTCCGGACGGGAGGCCGCCAGCCGGAGCCAGTCGGCCAGCATCGGCCGCAGCTGTTCCGACCGGTCGGGGCCGAGCGGCTCGTCCCGCTCGACGACGCGCAGCGCGACCTCGGGATCCCAGCCCCCGGCCAGCAGCGCCCTGATGTCGCGGTCCGCCTCGCCGGCCACCCATGACGGGTCTCCGGCGGCCGGTGCGGTGATCCCGTGCCTGGCCATGGGTACCGCCAGATCCTTCACGGTGCCGGAGGCCAGTCCGACCCGGCGGGACGCCACCAGGGTGAGCAGGGTGACCGCCACCGGTGACTCCTGGACGTCCAGTGCGAGGACCGAGCGTGCGGCGAGGACGCCGTGGAGGCCCTCCAGCAGCAGTTGGCGGGTGCCGTCGTCCCGGCTGTGTTCGGCGGCGGCGACGAGGGTGGCCGCATAGGCGTCGCCGAGGACGGCGCGCAGGGCCGCGACGAGTGAGGCGCGCAGTCCGGGGTTGCCGTCGTGCCCGAGCCGGAAGAGGAGCTTCGGGAGCGCCACCGGTGTGCCCGCCCGGACCAGCGCCTCGGCCGCCGTCTTCCTGATGTTCATGTTCGGATGGTCGAGACATGCGGAGATCGCGGCGCTCGCCCAGTGGGCCCGGCCATGGCCCAGTGCGAGCAGCGCCTGCCGGACGGTCTGGACGTCCTGGGCCCTCGTCAGCGCGATCAGCGTGGCCGAGAGCGCCTGGGCGTCCTCACCCGTGGCGTCGCGGGCGAGCAGCGCGATGACGTGCTTGCGTACGTGCCGGTCGCGGTGGCGCAGCAGTCGGTGCACCCGCGCACGGGTGCCCGTCCAAGGGGCCCTGAGCAGCAGTTCGAGCAGGACCACCTGCTCGTCGTCGGACAGTCCGGGGCGCTCCAGCAGGTCCAGCGTCACGGTCGCGACCAGTGCGTGCCCGGCCTCCCGGGCGTCCGTGGTGCCGAGCAGGCAGACGGGCCGGATCGCGCCCCGTCCGTGGAGCCTGCGGCCCAGGGCGCTCACGGCGTCCAGGACCTCCTGCGGCACCGCGGGCTCACCGGCCGGCTGTCCGTGCTCCCCTGTCCGGGGCGCCGCGTCCGGGCTCCTCGACGCGGCCTGCTCGGCCACGATGCGCAGCAGCAGGTCGGCGATGACCGGGAGGGTGCCGGCGTTGCCGTGGGCCGCCAGTCGGCACAGCGCCGCCACCGGCGCGTCCGGGTCCAGGTGGGAACTCAGCAGGGCCAGTTCCCGCTCGTCCGGTCCGCCGAGGTCGGCCGCGATGCGCGGCGGCAGATCGACGGGGTCGAGCCGTACGAGAAGGGCGCGGCGCTGCGCCGGATCGCGGTTCAGCTGCCACAGCAGTTCGAGGGCGCGGTTGCGTACGGCGCGCAGATGGGGCGCTGTCCCGTCCGTGGTGAGGCCCAGCCCCTCGCGCAGGGCCAGTACCGTCCGGTCGCCGCCGATCGCCTCCAGCGCGTCCAGGGCCGCGGCCGGCGCCGAGGGCAGCAGGGCGATCACGGCCTCCTCGGCATCCCCGTGGCGCAGTTCGCGGATCGCGTCGAGGAACGGCCCGGGTGCGGGGGCGGAGGGCAGTAGGTGTGCGACGGCGTCCCCGATCGGGAGATCGCCGGCTCCCTGCCCGGCCAGGGCGACCAGCAGGGCGAGCCGTCGCGGCCAGCCCGGATCGTCGGCCGGTGCGTCCGTCAGTACCCGGAGCGTTTCCTTCCGGGAGGTGAAGAGGATCGTCGCCACGTCGCGGGGAGGGATCGAGTGATCGGACAGGGCCAGGCCGATGACGGCGGAGACGTGGGGACCGTCCGGGAAGTGCCCGCGCCGGTGGAGACCGCGCAGGCAGGCCACGGCCGGGCCGCCGAGCAGCAGGGGATCGCGGGCGGCGACGGCCGTCAGCTCGCCGATCTCGTCGCGGTCCGCCAGCTCGCCGAGCAGTTCCATCCCGCGCCGGCGAAGGCCCGACGGAAGGCCGGGGTCGCCGACGACGTGGCGCAGCAGGTCCCGGTGGCCGTGGCGCGCGGCGGCCGCGAGGGCGGCGTCGGCCACCGCGGGCCATTCCCGCACGGCGTCCTCCGCCGGCTCCCCGGCCTGTTCCCGCACGGTGTCCCCCGCCGGTTCCCCGGGCCTCGCCCGTACCGGATCGGCGGAGAGGAACGGAGCGAGGAGGCCGGGCGGCAGCGGGTCCGTCGCCGCCCACGGTTCGGCGAGTCCGCCCAGCGCACCTGCGACGACCGGGGCGCTGCCTGCTCCCAGCAGACCGATCAGGTCCTCCCGGACCAGCGCCGGGGCCAGCAGTCCGGCGTGCAGCCCCTCCCGGGCCAACCGCAGTGCCTCAGCCTGAAGCACCGGATCGCCGCTGCCCGCCAGTTCGTCCACGAGCCGCGCCGGCCGGTGCGTACCGGTGATGCCCGCCCCCCGCACGGCCTGGTACAGGAGTTCGCCCGGGGCCTCGTCGCGGAGCACCTCGGGATCGTGGAGCACATCGGCGCGCAGCCAGGCGATCCGTACCCGTACCGGCAGTTGCCCGGCCGTGCGCCACGGCGGCCGGGGGCGGCCCCTCAGGCGGTGGCCGAGTCGCTCGTAGAGACCGGCCAGGAGGAGATCGGCCTCCGGCAGTCCGGTCAGCGATGCGGGCAGCAGCCCGGCGAGTGCGTCCATCTCCCCGTCGTCGGACGGGGGGCACTCGGTGACGCGCTCGGTCAGCCGGACCAGCCCCAGATGACGCTGCCCGGGGTCCTCGTGCCCGATCAGTCGGCCCAGGGCGTGGAATTGTTCGTCGACCGGCGTCCGCATCGTCGGATGCTAACCGGGCGCTCTCCGGCCCCACCAACGGGTTTCGGGCCTTCGCTCCCTCTCGGCGGCCGGCTCAGTAGCCGCCGGAACCCACGTGGTCCGCCAGCGCCAGATCGCGTACGAAGGCCCTCACCCGCAGCAGGCACCGGGCGGCGAAGCGTACGGCCGGCGCGTGGTGGGGGCCGTACGCCGCGGTCCAGAGTGCGGGGACGTGCGCGGACGGCTGGATGTGAGTCATACCTCCAGCTTCGGCCCGCACCCGTGATCGGTCCAACAGATGGTTTGGCCGACTGCGATCGACAGCGTGGATGGATGGAGCTACGGCAACTGCGCCACTTCATGGCGGTGGTCACGCACGGCGGTTTCACCGCCGCCGCCCGTGCCGAGCCGATCGTGCAGTCCGCGCTGAGCACCTCCGTGCGCAACCTCGAACGGGAGCTGGCGGCCGATCTGTTCGACCGGACCGGCCGCCGGGCGGGCGTCCGGGCCCCGCCAGCCCGGCTCGGTCCGCACGGGCGGCCCCAAGCTCCGCAACCCGGCGGCGGAAGCGCTTTCTTCCAAAACACGCCCTAGGGACGCAGGGCGCGCAGCAGCAGGTCGGCCAGGTGGTCGGCGACCTCCTGCTGACTGAGCGGGCCGTCGGGCCGGTACCAGGTGGACAGGTGGTGGACCGAACCGAAGTGGTAGTCGACGATCAGGTCCGCCGGAGTGGCCGTGGAGAACACCCCGCTCCGCTGGCCCTCCTCCACCAGGGCCCGGAAGCGCTCGTGGTAGCGGCGCCGCTCCACCCGGACCTGCTTGTTCTTCTCCGGGCTCAGATGGTGCATGGACCGGAAGAAGATCGAGGCGTCGTCGAGATTCTCGATGGTCGTGACGACCACGTCCGCCGCGGCGTCGCGCAGCCGCTGCTCGACGGGGGCGTCGGCGTCGGCGAAGGCGTCGAGGCGCTCCTGCTGGAGGCGGAGCACCCGGGCGTAGACCTCCTGGAGGAGGTCCTCCTTGGAGCCGAAGTAGTGGTAGAGCGCGCCCTTGGTGACGCCCGCCGCCTCGACGATCTCCTGGACCGAGGTGCGGTCGTAGCCCTGCTCGGCGAAGAGCCGGGTGGCGGCGGCCAGCAGCCGCTGAGGGACGGGAGCCGTGTCCCCGTCCGTCGCCTTGGCCATTGCCGCCACCTGCCTTCCGCGTGAATCGGTCATCGAGGGGAACGCAGTTCCCGCCTGAGGATCTTCCCACTCGCCGTCTTCGGGAGTTCGGTCAGGATCTCGACCTCGCGCGGGTACTTGTACGCGGCAAGCCGTTCCTTGCAGTACGCACCCAGTTCTTCGGGCCCGACCGAGGCGCCGGGCCGCAGGCTCACGTAGGCGCGTACGGTCTCGCCCCGGTAGGCATCCGGGACACCGACGACGGCCGCCTCCCGGATCGCCGGGTGGGTGTAGAGGACGTCCTCCACCTCACGCGGCCAGACCTTGAAGCCGGAGGCGTTGATCATGTCCTTCTTGCGGTCGACGACGTAGAGCCAGCCCGCGCTGTCCATGAAGCCGATGTCGCCGGTGCGCAGCTCGCCCTCCGGGAAGGCGGCGGCGGTGGCCTCGGGCAGCCGCCAGTAGCCGGAGACCACCTGCGGGCCCCGGACCGCGATCTCGCCCTGCTCGCCGAAGGGCACTTCCTCGCCGTTCTCGTCGAGGATCCTGACCACCGTGTCGGGGCCGGGGACACCGACGGACAGGGTCCCGGAGACCGGGTCGACCGGGGCCTCGCGCTCCGGCGGTACGGAGGCGCAGGGGGCGGTGCACTCGGTGAGGCCGTAGCCGTTGCGGATGTACGGGCCGAAGCCCGCCCGGAACTTCTCGACCAGGGCGGGCGGCAGCGGTGCGCCGCCCGAGGAAATCACCTGGAAGGAGGCGAAGTGCCCGGGGGTGGCGTCGGGGTGGGCGGCCAGCGCCATGAAGGCGGTGGACGGGCCGACGGTGTAGGCGGGGCGGTGTTCGGCGAAGGCTTCGAGGACGACACCGGGGTGGAAGCGGTACGCGAGGACGAGGGTGCCCGCGTTGGTGAGGCAGGCGGCCAGCTGACACACCATACCGGTGATGTGGAAGAGCGGGGCGAGCGCGAAGTAGGAGGAGCCCTCGGGGACGGGGTGCCCGGTCCGCTGGCGCTCGGCGTTGACCATGATGTTGCCGTGGGAGTTCATGGCGCCCTTGGGGGTGCCGCTGGTCCCGGAGGTGTAGCTGATCAACGCCACGTCGGCGGCGGTGGGTTCGCGCCCCTCGGGAGCCCTGGCGCCCCGCCGGGCGACGGCGACCAGGTCGTCGGCGTCCTCGGGCACGGGCAGCCGGTCGAAGCCGAGTACTCGTTCGTCGTTCTGCGTCTGGAGGTCGAGCTCACTGGTGGTGAGGGCGATCCGTACCGTCGGGGCGCCGGCCGCGGTGTCCCGCAGATAGGCCTCCCAGGCCCGGTCCGCGCAGATCAGCGCGGTGACCTCGGCGTCCTTCAGTACGTGGCCGACCTCGCCGGACTTGTACATCGGATTGAGCGGGACGACCGTGGCGCCGGCCTTCCAGGCGCCGAGCAGCGCGAGCACGAACTGCGGGGTGTTCTGCAGCATGATCGCGACGCGGTCGCCGCGCTCCAGACCCTCGGCGGCGAGGTGGCCGGCCACCGAGTCGGAGAGCGCGTCCGTCTCGCGGTAGCTCAGGCGTCCGTCGAAGTAGGCGAGCGCGGGATGCCCGGGGCTGCGGGCGACGGAGTCCCGGAAGGCGTGGACGAGGCTGGGGGCCGGGCTGACGGGGGCCCGCTGGACCTCGCTGAGCAGCGGGATCCACGGCTTGGCCGCGTAGATCGACTCGGTCATGCGCCGGTCTCCTCCCATTTCCGCTGGAGGTGGTTCATGCTGCCGAGCCAGTGGTCGGCGTCCTCGGCACGGGCCCGGTAGTACCCGGCGACCTCGGGGTGCGGCAGGACGAGGAAGCGGTCCTCGGCCATGGCGTCGAAGAGCGCGTCCGCGACCGCCTCGGGCTCGATGGCGCTGGGGGCGAGGACGAGCTCCCCGGCCGATCCGGCGGCGGTGAGCATGTCCGTACGCACGCCCTGGGGGCAGATCGCGTGGACCTTGATGCCGCGGTGGCGGTAGGTGAGCGAGAGCCATTCGGCGAAGGCGACGACGCCGTGCTTGGTGACGCTGTACGGCGCGGCGCCGATCATCGTCAGCAGTCCGGCGGCGGAGGCGGTCGAGACGAAGCGTCCGCTGCCGCGCTCCAGCCAGTGGGGCAGCAGCGCCCTGGCCGCGCGGACGTGGGCCATCACATTGACGTCCCAGGCCGCGGCCCAGACCTCCTCGTCGGCGAAGACGTCGCCGGGCGAGGCGAGGCCGGCGTTGGCGCAGTAGACGTCGACGGTGCCGTCGAGCGCGTCCCTGGCGGCGTCCACGATCTGCGAGGCGTCACCGGCGACGGCAATGCCGCCGATCTGCTCGGCCAGTGTCTTGATCCTCGCCTCGTCGAGGTCGTTGACCACGACCCGCGCACCCTCTGCGGCGAACCGGCGGGCCAGCGCGGCTCCGATGCCGCCTCCGGCCCCTGTGACCACCACGCCCGTGCCCTGCACCGCACTCATCGGGTCCCGCCTCTCTCAGCCGACTGGACTGGCAGACTAACCAGTCGGTATGCCGGAGCGGAAGAGGCGGATGCCGCTCGGGCGGCACTCCTGTCACAACCGTCCCGTCCGGCTCATTCCGTATGGCCTGAACGCGCGCTAGCGTGCGTGACCATGACAGACGTCGCGATCATGGAGGTAGCCGAATGAGCCTGTCCAGACGTGGTTTGCTGGCCGCCGGCGGTGCGGTGGGAGCCCTCGCGGCGACGGCCGCCGGGGCCGGGGCCGCGAGCGCCGCACCCGCTCCGGGCAAGGGGCACGGCCGGGTCCGCACCGGCTTCGACCGGCTGGCGGCGGACGGCTACGCGCTGCTGAAGGGCCAGAAGGTCGGCGTCGTCACCAACCCGACCGGGATCACCTCCGACGTGCGCCACATCGTCGATGTGATGCACCCGGACGAGCGGGTGGACCTGATCGCCGTCTTCGGACCCGAGCACGGCTTCCGCGGCACCGCGCAGGCGGGCGGTTCGGAGGGGCGGTACGACGACCCGGCGACCGGACTCCCGGTCTACGACACGTACTTGAAGAGCGGGCAGCCGCTCGCCGATGTCTTCACGGCGTCCGGCGTGGACACGGTCGTCTTCGACATCCAGGACGCCGGCGCCCGCTTCTACACGTACATCTGGACGCTGTACGACTGCATGGAGGCGGCGGCCCTCGCGGGGAAGCGGTTCGTCGTCCTGGACCGGCCGAACCCGGTGACCGGGCGGGCGGCGCTCGGCCCGGTGCTCGACCCGGCGTTCGGCACGTTCGTGGGTCGCCGGGAGATCGCGCAGGCGCACGGCATGACGGTCACCGAGCTGGCGCTGCTCTTCAACGCCCGGTTCCTGGCCGAGCGGCCGGTGGACCTGCGCATCGTGAAGATGTCCGGGTGGAAGCGCTCGGACTTCTTCGACGCGACCGGGCTGCCGTGGGTACCGCCGAGCCCCAACATGCCGACGCCCGACACGGCACTGGTCTACTCCGGGACCTGCCTGTTCGAGGGCACGAACCTCTCCGAGGGGCGCGGCACGACCCGGCCGTTCGAACTGCTCGGCGCGGAGGGCATCGACCACCGGTGGGCGGCGGCGGCGAACGCGCTTGACCTGCCCGGGGTCGCGTTCCGCGAGGCGTACTTCGCGCCGACGTTCTCCAAGTTCCAGGGGAAGACGGTCGGCGGTGTGCAACTGCACGTCCAGGACCGCGAGATCTTCGATCCGGTGCGCACGGGCATCGCGCTGCTGGTGACGGCGAAGCGGACCTGGAGCGGCTTCGCCTGGCGCTCGGACAACTGGATCGACAAGCTCACCGGCAACACCCGGGTCCGCACCATGATCGACGCGGGGGCGGACACGGATGAGGTGGTGGGGGCGTGGGCGGAGGATCTCGCCGCGTTCCGGGCCGTACGGAAGCGGTATCTCCAGTACCGGTGAGACGGCGCCGGGCGGGCCCGAGGAGTTCGGACCCGCCCGGCACAGTGGTTCAACCCGCTACCGGTGGGCGGGGAACTCCACCACCTGCTGGTACGTCGGGCGGTTCTGCCAGTGGATGGACTTCTGGGCGATCCCGCCGAGCGGCCGGTGGACGATCGAGTCGGAGCACCACTGCTCGCCCGCCTTGCAGCTGTCGTCCCCCGGATAGACCTCCGTCGCGGGCCGGGCCGCGGCCTGCTTCAGGGACGCGAGCAGTGCGTCACGGCAGCTGTCCGGATCGCCGTTGCCGCAGTACGTCCTGGCCAGCGGCCCCTTGACCTGCTGCCCCAGGACCTGGCGCAGGTCCTTGTCCACGAAGCCCCACCAGCCGTACTGGAACGCGGATCCGCTGTGCGCCCCGCTCGGCCCGTGGCTCGCCGCCGGGGATTCGTCGGTGGCGAGGTTGGCGGTCAGCGCTCCGTACAGGCCGCCGCCGAGCCCCGGCCTGAACTCGGCCTCGACCAGCTTCGGCCACCACGCGTCCATGATCCGCACCGCGTCGGCATGGGTGTACGCGTGCGAACCGGGGCTGCTCTCCCTGCGCTGCGACCCCGCCGCCCGCCAGGACTCCAACTGCTGGACGGCACCGTTCAGTTCGGGATCGGTCACCGGCCGGGAGCGGATCACCTTCAGCAGTTCGGGCAGCAGCTGCTCGCCGCGCAGATCGGTGACCGCGGCCTGGGCCATGGCCCGGGTGAGGGACGCGCGGGTGACCCCGCCCTCCTCGACCAGCTCCGACACCCGGTCGTCCAGCAGATCGCCCCGGTGCACGGCGCTGAGGCCGAAGCCCGCGGCGGCGTACCCCTTGGCCTGCTTGTTGTTCCAGGAGATGTAGTAGCCCTGCCCGCTGGAGTGCGGGTGCTCGGCGAACGGGGTGTACGCGGCGGTGTTGGCGGCCGGCTCGTACCCCTGCCACTCGTAGGCCCGCTCGGCCCGCACCGGCAGCGCCGGGTCGACGCCCGCCGCACGCACCGGGTTCATGCCGCTGTTGTAGTAGGCGGCGGTGCGGGAGTCGGCGTAGAACCAGTTGAAGGCGTAGTCGATATGGCTCGCCGCCTGCTGGAAGGAGGCGGCGTCCTTGACGTACGACGGATCGTTGAGCATCTGGAAGCCGATGATCGAATCGGCCTCGTGGCGGTAGGTGGAGCGCAGCGAGGTGTACGCGACGGGCTTGCCGCCCACGGTGGCGCGGTGGGTGACGATGCCGTAGTTCGTGCGCCGCACCTGCATCCGGTAGGAGCCCTTCGCCGTGGAGTCGGCGACGGTCGGGTTCCAGGAGTTGGTGCGCTCCAGCGTCTCCATGGCGGTGCAGGTGCCGCGGTAGAGGTAGTGCGTGGAGTCCTTGGTCGGTGTGGAGCCGTTGGGCTCGCACAGGTCGACGGCGTAGGTGTCGGTGATGTCCTGGCCTGCCGAGGTGGCGCTCCAGGCGTAGTCCTGGCCGCGGCCCATCTGGATGTACATGCCGACGCCGGCGAAGGAGACGCCGCGGGCGCTGATGCCCGGCCCCTGGAGTTCCTGGAGCATCATCAGCTGCGGGGCGAAGTAGCCGGTCTGCGGTCCGAACACGGCGATGGGGTTTCCGCTCGCGGTGTGCTTGCCGGAGACCAGCAGGGCGTTGGACATGCCGCGCTTCTGGGCGCCGGAGCCGGAGCCGGGCAGCGAGCCCTCGGGGATCACGCCGTCGTCGTAGATGCCCTGGGCCTTCTTGAGCGTGGCCGGGGCCTTGACCGGGGCCTTCCTGTCGGTGCCCGCGGAGCCGGTCCGGTCGTATATGAGGGGGTCGGCGGTGACGGACCCGGCGTCGGGCAGCGCGGTGCCGCGCGCCTTGGCGGGCTTGCGCGCGTACGGGAACGAGGTGCCGTCATGGATCGTCAGCACGGCCTCGGGGTCCTCGCGCTGGCGGAACGACTCCCAGACCTTGGTACCTTCGGCGACGCCGTACTTCTGCTGGGCGGCCAGCAGCGAGAGCGCCGCCTGCACCTCGCCGCCACCGCCGCCGCCGAACTGGCCGCCGACGACCGAGGCGACGGAGATCAGGTCGGTCAGCTTGAACGGCTGGATCTCGCCGACATTGGTGATGGCGTCGATCTTGCCGGTGAGGACGTACTCGCCCGGGAAGTAGCGGCCGTTCTTGGACTTCTCGCGGTAGGCGTTGATGCCGTCGACGTACGCCTGGGCATCCGCCATGGCCTGTTCGCCGCGGGCGCCCTCATGGGTCCTGATGTACTCGACCTGGGCTTCGAGATCTGCCTCGGTGTACGGGGCCTGCGGCCAGAACTGCTGCTCCAGGCCCTGGTTGGCGAGGGCGCCGCCGGCGAACGAGGTCAGTTCGCCGCGTCCGATGTGCCGGAAGAGGTCCATCAGCCAGAGCCGGTCCTGCCCGGCGGCGAATCCGGCGCCGAACTCGGTGCCGTACCGGGTGGTGCCCTTGATGTGCGGGACACCGGACGCCTTGTCACGGGTGATGGTGACGTCGTCGCGCGGCGAGGTGACGGACTCGACCTGGTCCTTGGACACGCCGAAGGAGGCATCGTTGAAGAAGTCGGTCAGCTTCTGGTCGGTGAGACCCGACTGTCCGGCCACCAGGCCGTTGTAGCGGTCGAGTTGGTCGTCGCTGTGCGCGGGGTGCGTACCGAACGCCTTGTTGCCGAGGATGTCGACGAGGGTGGCGTTGCCGTTCTCGCCGGGCGGCAGGATGTCGTCGCACTGCCCCTGGCAGTAGTCGGTGACGGGGGCGGGTTCCGCTGCCGCGGCGCCGGCCTGCGGCGAGGCCGCCAGCAGGGTGGTGCCGAGGGCGAGAACCGCCGCGACGGTGGCGGCTCTGAACTTGACGGTGCGTGGGGGCATGCGTGCTCCTCCGAGAGGCCGATGCGCCGGAGGTTACTGGCGGTATGACTCGCCGGTAAGGTGAGCAACCGTCACCTCTTCCGAATCGTCACATGCCGCCTTCCGCCGCGGCGCCGCGCTGAAGGATCGCGCCGAATTCCGGACAACATCAGTCTTCGTGGGATCCGAACGGGGCAGCCGTACGTCCATCCCTTGACGCCGAAGTACGAGCGACGGAGGTGACGGTGCGGTGGCGGGATTCCGAAGTCTTGCGAGACAGGTCCGCGATCCGCGGAGCGACCTGGCGCTGCGGCGGTATTCGCTGCGCAAGTGCCTGGAGAGGTTCGCCCCTTACGGACATCGGGCGACCTGGGACCATCTGTGCACCCGGCACGGGATCGGGCCCGAGGACCGGTCCCCCGATCCGGCGCGGCTGATGCGCGCGTTGGACGAGCTGGAGGCGGCGCGGGCGGTCTGGCTCGGTTACGAGGCGGAATTCGCCGAGCGCCGCAGGCGGGAGAAGCACGATGGGCTGCGCCGGCCCGGCGCGTTCGACGACTGGCACCGGCGCACCTGGGGCGGCTACGGGGTCGCGCGGTGCGAGGACCCGGCGGTGCACCCGTCGGCGCCGCTCGCCGAGGTCCTCCGGCGGCTGATCACGGCGCTGGAGTCGGAGCCCGGCATGGTCTGCCCGGTGTGCGCGGGCGCCGCGATCCGCTGGCGGCAGGATCTGGAGTGCGAGCCGTGGTCGGGGCCGGTCTGCACGGGGTGCGGGATCGTGGTGCCGCAGCCGGTGCTCACCCCGCGGGCGCTGGCGAAGGCCCGGAGCACGCCTCGGCGGGATCTGGCATCGGTGGCGTGACGGGCGTCGAACCCCTCCGGCACGCCCGCGCCCGCCCGGTACCCGGGCGGGCGGGCCCGGGGCCCCGCATGTCAGGACCGGGTCCCCGGGATGTCCGGAATCCGTAGCCCGGCCGTATGCACCGCGGCCGGCGCGCCGACCACCGCGCGGCCCATCCGCGCCGCCTCCGGCGAGGTGAGCGTGCCCTCCCCCGGGAGGTCCGCCAGGGAACGACCCCGCACCAACTCCATGACGAGCCAGGGCCGTCCACCCTCCGTGACGACGTCGTGCAACATCACGACATCGGGGTGGACGGCGTCGGCGAGAGACCGCGCCTCCCGGAGCATCCGCTCGGCACGAACATGCTTCCGACCGGGGCTACGGGCGCTCGGCCGGCGGACGCTCGGCCGGCGGACGCTCCGGCATCAGACGCGAGCCGCTGATCCTCTGACCGGAGACATCGTTCGGGTTGGAGAGCACGCAGTTCTCCAAGGACAGACAGCCGCAGCCGATGCAGTCGGTGAGATGGTCCCGCAGCCGCCCCAACTGCTCGATGCGGTCGTCCAGTTCGGAGCGCCAGGCCGCGGAGAGCCGCGCCCAGTCCTCGCGGTTCGGGGTGCGCTCCTCGGGAAGTTCGGCGAGGGCGTCCCGGATGGTGGCGAGCGGGATGCCGACCCGCTGCGCCGCACGGACGAACGCGACCCGGCGCAGCGCGTCCCTGCCGTAGCGGCGCTGGTTGCCGCTGGTGCGGCGGCTGCTGATCAGGCCCTTGGCCTCGTAGAAGTGCAGGGCCGAAACCGCCGCGCCGCTGCGCGCGGAGAGCTGTCCGACCGTGAGTTCATGGAGTGTCTGTGGGATCTGGGGCACCCCTCCAACCCTACTGGCCCGCCTCCGGCCGGTCCGTCGTTGACAGGAACGCACCCGCCAACCATGCTGAGCAAGCGCTTAGAAAGCGTGACGAAGGATGGACTGGAGCTGGAAGGGCAGGGACCAGGGACATGACAGAGCCGAGGATCTTCACGTCCGCGCAGGAGCTGCGCGACGGGGTGGGCGAGCAACTGGGGCACAGCGACTGGCTGGAGGTGGACCAGAAGCGGATCGACCTCTTCGCCGAGGCCACCGGCGACCACCAGTGGATCCATGTGGACCCGGAGCGGGCCGCCACCGGGCCGTTCGGCACGACGATCGCGCACGGCTATCTCACGCTCTCGCTGCTGCCGGCACTCGTACCGCAGATCATGCGGGTCGAGGGCATGAAGATGGGCATCAACTACGGGACGAACAAGGTCCGTTTCCCGTCCACCGTGCCCGTGGGCTCACGGCTGCGCGCCTCGGCCGTCCTGAGGAGCGTCGAGGAGGCCGGGGGCGGGGTGCAGGTCACCGCCGTCGTCACGGTCGAGCGCGAGGGTGGCGACAAGCCGGTGTGCGTGGCCGAGTCGGTGTCGCGCTACTACTTCTGACGTACCGCCGCTTCCGGCCTGCCGCGGCTTCCGACGTACCGCTACTTCCGACGTTCCGCCGCGACCATGCGCAGCACGAGGTCGGCGTAGAGCTCGCCGACCTCGTCCGGCGTCCGGCTGCCCTGCGCGTTGAACCAGCGCGCCACGTCGATGCAGAGCGAGAGCACCGCGAGCGTGGTGCCCGGGACGTCGGGGACGTCGAACTCCCCCGCCCGCACGCCCTCGCTGATGATCCGGCGCACCACCGCGTCGCTCCTGCGGCGCAGCTCGACGATCTCGGCGCGGTGCTCCTCGCCGAGGGCGTCGAGTTCGTACTGGACCACGCGGGCGGTGGTGTGCCGCTCGGCGTGCCAGCGGACGAAGCACCGTACGGCCTCGGCCAGCCGCTCGGCCGCCGTACCTCCGCCGTCGGCGGCCGCCTCCAGGACGAACAGGGCACGGTCGTGGCCGATCCTGCTGATCCGGTGGAGCAGCTCTTCCTTCGTCTTGTAGTGGATGTAGAGCGCGGCGGGGCTCATCCCCGCCCGGCCCGCGATGTCGCGGGTGGTGGTGGCGTGGTACCCGCGCTCGGCGAAGGCGTCGACGGCGGCGACGAGCAGCCGCCTGGCCGCCTCGGGCGTCACCTCGGCCCACGGCGCGCTGTCGCCGTCGGTCTCCTCCGCCGTGCTCATCGTCACTCGCCCCTCTCGTCAGCAGGACGAACACCATACCCCGAACCTGAGCAAGCGCTTAGGGTTCGTCCGGCGGGACCGTCAGAGCTTCTGGAAGGGGTCGTGCTCGGCGAGGATCTTCTCCAGCCGGGCCTGGTCGACCCGGCTGACGATCCGTCCCGCCTCCTGGCGGTCGCGGATGACCTTGGCCAGGGTGAAGCAGGAGGTGACGAGATAGAGGACGCCGATCGCGAGGAATCCGCGGACCCAGGCGTCGGCGTCGAGGAAGTAGATACCGAGAGCCACCGCACCGATCGCCACCCCGAAGGAGGCGACGGCCTGGCCGTAGAAGGCCGCGGTGCCCTGCTGCTTGACCGTTGCTGTCTCACTCATGGCGCCCAGCATCGGCCGACGTGGCGTGCGCCACATCCGTTCCCGTACTCAACCGGTACTCAGACGCCCGTTCGAGCGACGGTACGGGTCAGAAGGCGGAGACCCCCGTCAGCGCGCGGCCGATGATCAGTTTCTGGATCTGACTGGTGCCCTCGTACAGCGTCATCACCCGGGCGTCGCGCAGCAGTTTGCCGACCGGGTACTCGTCGATGTAGCCGTAGCCGCCGAAGACCTGGAGCGCGTTGTTGGCGGCGCGGACGGCGGCCTCGGAGGCGAAGAGCTTCGCCTTGGAGGCGGCGGTGGCGAAGTCCTCGCCGCGGTCGACGAGGTCCGCCACCCGCCAGGTCAGCAGCCGGGCCGCGTCGACGTCCACGGAGATGTCGCTGATGAGCTCCTGGACGAGCTGGTGGCTCGCGATGGACTTGCCGAACTGCTCGCGCTCGCCCGCGTAGCCCACGGCGGCGTCGAGGGCGGCCTGCGCGATGCCGACACAGCCGGCCGCGACCGACATCCGCCCCTTGGCAAGGGCGGACATGGCGATGGAGAAGCCCTTGCCCTCCGGGCCCAGGAGCGCCGACGCGGGCACCCGGACGCCCTCCAGGATCACCTCGGCGGTGGCCTGGCCGCGCAGGCCGAGCTTGCCGTGGATGGTGCGGCGACCGAGGCCGGGGGTGTCGGTGGGGACCAGGAAGGCGGATATGCCCCTGTGGCCGGGGGTGTCGTCGGTGCGGGCGAAGAGCAGCACCACGTCGGCCCAGGTGCCGTTGGTGATGAACATCTTGCTGCCGTTGATGACGTAGTAGTCACCGTCCCGGACGGCCCTCGTCGTCAGGTTTCCGGCGTCCGAGCCGGTGCCGGGCTCCGTGAGGCCGAAGCAGCCGATCGCCTCGCCCGCGGCGAGCCTCGGCAGCCAGTGCCGCTTCTGCTCCTCGTCGCCCCAGGCGGCGATGGTCTTGGTGACGAGCCCGAGGGAGACGGAGACGATGCCGCGGACCGAGGAGTCGCCACGACCCAGCTCCTCGGTGACCAGGCAGTACGCGAGGTGGTCGCCGCCCGAGCCGCCGTACTCCTCGGGGACGGTCAGCCCGAGGAAGCCGACGGAACCCAGCTTCTTCACGATCGACTTGTCGACGTTCTCGGCCCGGTCCCACTCCACGACGTGCGGGGCGATCTCACGGGCGACGAAGTCCTTGGCGAGCTGCCGGACGGCTTCCTGCTCCTCGCTGAGCTCCAGGTTCATCCTTCGACTCTCCACTTTTAATTAGCACTGCTAGTTTTTCGCTTGCAGGCCCTACTATGTGCCGCATGGCCCGACCGCGCAAGCCCCTCCTGAGCAGAGACCGCATCGTCGAGGCGGCGAGCGCACTCGTGGACTCCGAGGGGCTCGACGCCGTGTCCACCCGTCGGCTCGCGGCCGGACTCGGGGTCAGCGGACCCTCGCTCTACAACCACTTCCGCAACAAGGACGAGATCCTGGACGCGGTCGCGGACGCCGTGTCCGCACAGGTCGATCTGTCGATGTTCGACGAGTCGGACCCCCGCGACTGGCGCACCGCCCTGCACGACTGGGCCGTCTCCTATCGTGCGGCGCTCACCGAGCACCCGCACATCGTTCCGGTGCTCGCCCAGGGGCCGGGCCGCCGGCCGGCCGGTCTCCGGGTCGCCGACGCGGTGTTCGGCGCGATGGTCAGGGCCGGCTGGCCGCCCGCCCAGGCGACGTACATCGGGGCCCTGATGCGGTACTTCATCACCGGTTCGGCACTGGGCTCCTTCGCCCGCGGCTTCGTCGACGACGAGACGGCGTACGACCCCGCCGACTACCCGCACCTCGGCCAGGCCCATCTGCTGGCCGAGCGCCGCCAGAAGGTCGACGAGGGGGCCTTCGAGACCGGGCTGCGGGCCCTGGTCGACGGCCTCTCGGTCCAGTACGAGCTGCTGGCGCCGGCCGGAACGGTTCGGCCCGCACCGAAGCGTTCCTGACGCATCCTGGTTCACATGGCACGCATGGCACACCCCGACCCGGCCGCGCCCCGGCTCGCCGCCCTGGCCGCCCTCCTCGCCGACGAGACCCGCGCGGCCTTCTGCCTGGCCCTGCTCGACGGCCGCGCCTGGACCGCCGGAGAGCTGGCCAGATACGCCTCCGTGGCACCGTCGACCGCCAGCGAACACCTCGGCAAGCTCGTCGCGGGCGGGCTGCTGGCCGAGGAGCGGCAGGGCCGCCACCGCTATCTGCGGCTGGCCGACGAACGGACCGCGCATCTCGTCGAGGACCTGGCGGCCCAGGTCGTCCCCGGCGCCGTGCCGGAGCGGCCGCGCACCCTGAGCGCGGTGAACGCGGGCAGCGCGATGGCCCGCGGCCGGACCTGCTACGACCATCTCGCGGGGCGGATCGGCATCGCGATCACCGACGCCATGACCGTACGGGGACTGCTGGAGCAGGACACCGGCTTCGCGCTCACCGATGCGGGCCTGCGCTGGTTCGGCGAGCGGGGCATCGGCCTGGAGACCGGTTCGCGGCGTCCTCTCGTACGGAGCTGTCTGGACTGGACGGAGCGCAGGCCGCACCTGGCCGGGGTCGCGGGCGCCGCGCTGTGCCGCCACGCGCTGGACACCGGGTGGTGCGTACGGATCGGGTCAGGACGTGCGGTGAAGGCCACCCCGGACGGGGAGCGTGCGCTGTATGAACACCTCGGCATCGAGCCGGCAACAATTCGGTAGGGGCCGAACGGTCGCGGCCCTACGGTCGTGGCCATGACGACCCCGACCTCCTCCCCCGCCGGTCCGCCCGCTCCGCACCGCGACTGGCGGGCCGCCGCCGCAGCCGGTACCACCGTGCTGCTGTGGGCCTCCGCCTTCGTCTCCATCCGCAGCGCCGGCGACGCCTACTCCCCCGGTGCGCTCGCCCTCGGCCGGCTGCTCGCGGGTTCCCTGGCGCTCGGCACGCTTCTGGTGGTGCGGCGCGAGGGGCTGCCTTCGCGGGCCGCCTGGCCGGGGATCATCTGGTCCGGGCTGCTCTGGTTCGGCCTGTACATGGTGGTGCTGAACTGGGGTGAGCAGCAGGTCGACGCGGGCACGGCCGCGATGGTGGTGAACATCGGCCCCCTGCTGATGGCGCTGCTCGGGGCCCGGGTGCTGGGCGAGGTGCTGCCCCGCAGGCTGCTGGCGGGCATGGCCGTGTCGTTCGCGGGCGCCGCGGTGGTGGGGCTCTCGATGTCCGGTGACGGCGGCGCGTCGGTGCTCGGCGTACTGCTGTGCCTGCTGGCCGCCGTGGCGTACGCGACCGGTGTGGTGCGCCAGAAGCCCGCCCTGCGGCACGGCTCCGCGCTGCAGATCACCACCTTCGGCTGCCTGGTCGGCACCGTCGCCTGCCTGCCGTTCTCGGGTGCGCTGATCTCCGACGCCGCCGACGCACCGCTGTCCGCCACCCTGAACATGGTCTATCTGGGCCTCTTCCCGACCGCGCTGGCCTTCACCACCTGGGCCTACGCGCTCGCCAGGACCACGGCGGGACGGATGGGCGCCACCACGTACGCGGTCCCGGCGCTGGTGGTACTGATGTCCTGGCTGCTGCTGGACGAGGTGCCCGCGCCGCTCACCGTCGGCGGGGGGCTGCTCTGCCTGGCCGGGGTGGCGGTCTCCCGGACGCGTCCGCGGACCGGCGCGACGCGGCGGAATCCGGCCCGTGAGCCGGACCGGACGGCCGTGGACGACGCGGAACGTCGCGCTGCTCACGGCGAAACCCCCGGCCGCCTCCAGGAGCGGCCGGGGTCGCTTCCGGACGGGTCCTAGAAGACCACCAGGGCGCGCCCGCCCTTGCCGGCGATCATGTTGTCGAACGCCGCCGGGATGCCGTCGAGGGCGATGCGCTCGGTCACCAGGGCACCCAGGTCGAGCCGCCCCTCCCGGACATGTCCGGCCAGCACGGGCAGGTCCCGCGCCGGGTCGGAGTTGCCGTAGACGCAGCCGGAGAGGGTGCGCCCCCAGTGGAAGAGCTCCAGGGCGTTGAAGGTGACCTGCTGGTCCTTGCCGCCGATGCCGACGACCGTGGTCCGCCCGCCGCGGCGGGTCGACTCCCAGGCGGTGCGGATGGTGACGGCGCGGCCCACGCACTCGATGGCGGCGTCCACCCCCTGCTTGCCCGTGAGGGCCCGGATCTCACGGGCGGTGTTCTCCGAGGCGACCACGTAGTCGGTGGCGCCCGCCCGGCGGGCCAGTTCCTCCTTCTGCGGGGAGACGTCGACCGCGACGATGCGCGAGGCGCCGGCGATGCGGGCGGCCTGGAGCGCGGCCAGGCCCACTCCCCCGGCGCCGAACACGGCCACCGTCTCGCCCTCGCGCAGCCGCGCCGAGTGGTGCACGGCGCCGTATCCGGTGAGGACCGCACAGCCCAGGAGTGCGGCGTCGGTGAGCGGGATGCCGCCCGGAACGGGCAGGACGCAGCCTGCGGGGACCACCGTCTCCTCGGCGAACGCGGCGACGTTGAGACCGGGGTGCAGTTCGCCGCCGTCGTCCGCGCGCCGGGCGTGGACGGCGCCCGCACCGTTCAGGGCGTTCGCGCACAGCCAGACCTCGCCCAGCGCGCAGGCGTGGCAACTGCCGCAGGAGGGAGCCCAGTTGAGCACGACGCCGTCGCCCGGCGCCACATGGCCGACGCCCTCGCCGACCGCGACGACGGTGCCCGCGCCCTCATGGCCGAGGACGGCGGGGACGGGCACCCGCATGGTGCCGTCGGACAGCGAGAGGTCGGAGTGGCAGACGCCGGCGGCGGCGAGGGCGACCCTCACCCGGCCGGGGCCGGGCTCCGGGAGTTCGATGTCGGTGATCTCCAGGGGAGCTCCGACGGCGGGCAGTACGGCGGCGCGGACCACGAACAGACTCCTTGAGGGTCGGCAGCAGGGGAAACGGGCGGGGCGGAACGGCCGGAACCGCAGGGACGCGGAACGGTCAGAACTGCAGGGACTTGGTCTGGAGGTACTCCGCGAGTCCGTGGGATCCGAGTTCGCGGCCGACGCCGGACTGCTTGTATCCGCCGAACGGGGCGAGCGGGTTGAACCGGCCGCCGTTGATGTCGACCTGCCCGGTGTCCATCCGCCGGGCGAACGCCACCGCCTCCGCGTCGTCGCCCGCCCAGACCGCGCCCGCGAGGCCGTACACGGTGCCGTTGGCGATGCGCAGGGCGTCGTCCTCGTCCTCGTAGCGGATGAGCGAGACGACGGGGCCGAAGATCTCCTCCTGGGCGATGGTCATCTCCGGGGTGACATCGGCGAACACGGTGGGGCTGACGAAGTAGCCCTGCTCGCGCGGGGCTTCGGGGCCGCCCGCGACGAGGCGGGCGCCCTCCGCCACACCCTTCTCGATGTAGCCGCGCACCCGCGCGTGCTGCTTGGCGTTGACGAGGGGGCCGATGCGGTCGCCGTACTTGGCGGCCGCCTCCGCGGCGAGCGCGACCGCCTCGTCGTACTGCGAGGTGTGCACCAGCATCCGGGTCCAGGCGCTGCACGTCTGGCCGGAGTTGCCCATGACGTTCGCCACGCCGACACCGACGGCCCTGGCCAGGTCCGCGCTCGGCAGGATGACGTTGGCGGACTTGCCGCCCAGTTCGAGGGCGACGCGCTTGACGGCCGCGCCGGCCGTGGCGCCGATCCGCTTGCCGACGGCGGTGGAACCGGTGAACGAGACCAGGTCGACGCCGTCGTGCTCGGCCAGGGCCTGTCCGGCGACCGGGCCGAGACCGGTGACGAGGTTGAACACGCCTGCGGGAACGCCCGCTTCATGGACGGCCTCGGCGAAGAGCTGGGCGGTCAGCGGGGTGTCCTCGGCGGGCTTGAGGACGACCGTGCACCCCGCCGCGAGCGCGGCGGCGACCTTGGCCACGATCTGGTGCAGCGGGTAGTTCCACGGGGTGATCGCGCCGACGACGCCGACCGGCTCGGCGTAGACGGTGGAGTTGCCGACCTTCTCCTCGAAGGCGTACGAGGCGGCCAGCTCGGCGTACGAGCCGGCCACCAGGACCGGGACGCCCGCGTGCACCGCCTGCGAGAAGGGCAGCGGCGCGCCGAGCTCGGCGGTGACGGTCCTGGCGATCTCGTCCTTGCGTGCGACGAGTACGTCACGCAGGGCGGCGATGCGCGCGGCACGCTCGGCGGGCGCGGTGGCCGCCCAGGCGGGGAGCGCGGCGCGGGCGGCCCGTACCGCGGCGTCGACGTCCTCCGCCCCGCCGGCCGGGACCTCGGCGATGACCTGTTCGTCCGCCGGGTTCACGACCGCGATCGTGTCCCTTCCCGCGGCGGGCCGCCAGGCCCCGTCGATGTACATGCCGTCGTGGGCCTTCATCGCTGTTCCTCCCGGACACGGTTGCGGACGGGGGCGTCCACAACCCCAAACTAGCGCTGTTAGTTTTCGGGCGCCAGAGACGCCCGTCACGCCGAGGGCTGCCGGCCGAGCTCCGCGTGCTCCGTACCGGGGTTCTCGAACTGGGTGCGGTACAGCTCCTCGTACCGGCCGGCCGCGGCGAGGAGTTCGTCGTGCGTGCCCCGCTCCACGATCCGCCCGTTCTCCACGACCAGGATGAGGTCGGCCGCCCGGACCGTGGAGAGCCGATGGGCGATCACGACCGCCGTGCGTCCGGCGAGCGCCTCGGTGAGTGCTTCCTGGACGGCCGCCTCGGAGGTGTTGTCGAGGTGGGCGGTGGCCTCGTCGAGGATGACGACGCGCTGACGGGCCAGCAGCAGCCGGGCGATGGTCAGCCGCTGGCGTTCGCCGCCGGAGAGCCGGTAGCCGCGTTCGCCGACGACGGTGTCTAGCCCGTCGGGCAGCGAGGCGACGAGACCGTCCAGGCGCGCGCGGCGCAGCGCGTCCCAGAGGTCCTCCTCGGCGGCTCCGGGGCGGGCGAGCAGCAGGTTGGCGCGCACCGATTCGTGGAAGAGGTGGCCGTCCTGGGTGACCATGCCGAGGGTGTCGCGCAGGGTGTCGGCGGTCAGGTCGCGTACGTCGACGCCGCCGATGCGTACCGCGCCCTCGTCCGTGTCGTACAGCCGCGGCAGCAGTTGGGCGATGGTCGACTTCCCCGCGCCGGACGAGCCGACGAGTGCCACCGTCTGTCCGGGCTCGGCGCGGAAGGAGACCCCGCGCAGCACTTCGTCGCCGCCGCGGGTGTCGAGGCTCGCGACGTCCTCCAGCGAGGCGAGCGAGACCTTGTCGGCGGACGGGTAGCCGAACCGCACCTGGTCGAACTCGACGGACACCGGACCGTCCGGGACCGCCCGTGCGTCCGGCTTCTGGTCGATGAGCGGCTTGAGGTCGAGGACCTCGAAGACCCGCTCGAAGCTGACGAGCGCGCTCATCACCTCGACGCGCGCCCCGGCGAGTGCGGTGAGCGGTGCGTACAGCCGGGTCAGCAGGAGGGCCAGGGCCACGACCGCGCCCGCGTCGAGCTGCCCGCGCAGTGCGTAGAACCCGCCGAGCCCGTAGACCAGGGCGAGTGCCAGCGCGGACACGAGGGTGAGGGCGGTGATGAACGCGGACTGGGCCATGGCCGTGCGGACGCCGATGTCGCGCACCCGGCCGGCTCTGACGGCGAATTCGGCGGACTCGTCGGCGGGGCGGCCGAAGAGCTTGATCAGGGTGGCGCCGGGTGCGGAGAAGCGCTCGGTCATCCGGGTCCCCATCGCGGCGTTGTGGGCCGCGGCCTCCCGCTGGAGCCTCGCCATCCTGGTGCCCATCCGCCGGGCCGGCAGCACGAACACCGGCAGCAGCACCAGCGCGAGCACGGTGATCTGCCAGGAGATGGAGAGCATGACGCCGAGGGTGAGCAGCAGCGTCACGACGTTGCTGACGACGCCGGACAGCGTGTTGCTGAAGGCGCGCTGGGCTCCGATGACGTCGTTGTTGAGGCGGCTGACGAGCGCACCGGTGCGGGTCCGGGTGAAGAACGCGACCGGCATGCGCTGCACATGGTCGAAGACGGTGGTGCGCAGATCGAGGATCAGTCCCTCGCCGAGATTGGCCGAGAGCCAGCGGCTGACCAGGCCCAGTGCCGCCTCCGCGACGGCGATCACGGCGATGAGGAGGGACAGCCGGGTGACGGTGCCCGACTCCTTGCCGGACACGATCGCGTTCACGACGCGGCCGGCGAGGACGGGGGTGGCGACCGCGAGCAGTGCCGTCGCCACGCTCAGGATCAGGAACAGGGCGACCCGGCGCCGGTGCGGGCGGGCGAACGCGGCGATGCGCCGCAGGGTGGTCCGGTCGAAGGGGCGTCGGTCCGCTTGCGCGTTCATGACGTTGTGGAGCTGTGTCCACGCCGTGGTTTCCATGCTCATGGGAGGAACGTACGACCTCCAGTGGGCTTGAGGTCAACGGCCGGGGTCCTGGCGGCAGTGAACTGCCATCGGCGGCTGTCAGGCGCGGTCGCGGTCGGCGTGGCGCCGACCCGGCCGGGGTGCCGGTTCGGTCGGGGCGGCACCGGCCTTCCGGGCCCGCCCGCCGCGTACGCCCAGTCCCGCCGCCGCGATCAGGAGGGCGCCGAGCATGACGAACGGCGCCGCGATGCCCGCCACCCCGGCGATCAGACCGATGGCGCGCTCGTCCGCACCCAGCGAGAGAGCCCGGTAGGAGACGGCGGGCCGGGCCATCGACACCGCCCCCTGCGCGAAGGCGATGACGAGGCGCAGCAGCCAGCCCCTGCCGGGCTCCTGGAGGGTGCGCACGGTCAGATGATGCCGAACAGGAGTCCGGCGCAGAGCACCACCAGCGAGGTGAGCGCGGCCCACTTGACGGTGAACCTGGTGTGGTCGCCGAATTCGACCTTCGCCATGCCGACGAGCACGTAGACGGCCGGGACCAGCGGGGACGACATGTGCAGGGGCTGGCCGACCAGGGAGGCGCGGGCGATCTCCAGCGGGGAGACACCGTGGGCGGCACCCGCCTCGGCGAGCACCGGGACCACACCGAAGTAGAAGCCGTCGTTGGACATGAAGTACGTCAGCGGGATGCTGAGGATGCCGGTGACGATCGCCATGTGCGGGCCCATGCCGTCGGGGATCGCGCCGACGAGCCAGTCGGCCATGTGCTCGACCATGCCCGTGCCGGAGAGGACGCCGGTGAAGACGGCGGCCGCGAAGACCATGCCGGAGACGTTGAGGACGTTGTCGGCGTGGGCGGCGATCCGGGCCCGCTGGTCGGGCATGTGGGGGAAGTTGACCGTGAGGGCGAGGGCCGCGCCGAGCAGGAAGAGCACCGGGATCGGCATCAGTTCCATGATCATCGCGGTGAGCAGGGCGACGGTGAGGCCCGCGTTGAACCAGTAGAGCTTGGGGCGCAGGGTGGCCCGGTTCGGGTCCAGGCCCTTGAAGCCCTCGTCCTCGTCCGGCCCGGAGTCTCCGGCTCCGTCGCCGTCCGCGCCCGTGCCCGTACCGGCTCCGCCGGAGTTCTTGCGGGTACGGTCGCTGCCGCCGCCCGCCCCGACGAGAACGGTCTCCGACTCCGTGGCCGTCTCGGTGGTCAGCACTTCGTCGAGGGTGAGCATGCCGAGCCGCTTGCGCTCGCGGCGGCCCAGGACGACGGCGAGGAGCAGGACGGCGACCAGTCCGATGCCGAGCGCCGGGATCATCGGGACGAAGATGTCGCCCGCGTCCAGCTTGAGCGCGGTGGCGGCGCGGGCGGTGGGGCCGCCCCAGGGAAGGGTGTTCATGACGCCGTTCGCCGTGGCGGCGACACCGGTCATCACGACCAGGCTCATCTTGAGGCGCTTGTAGAGCGGATACATCGCCGAGACGGTGATCATGAAGGTGGTGGAGCCGTCGCCGTCGAGGGAGACGATGGCGGCGAGCACGGCCGTACCGACGACGATCCGCATCGGGTCGGCCTTGCAGAAGCGCAGGATGCCCCGCACGATCGGGTCGAAGAGGCCGACGTCGATCATCACGCCGAAGTAGACGATGGCGAACATCAGCATCGCGGCGGTCGGGGCGAGATTGCCGACGCCTTCGATGACGTAGTCACCGAGCTTCGCGCCCTGCCCGACCGCGACGCAGAACAGCGCGGGGATCAGGACCAGCGCCGCGATCGGCGACATCTTCTTCAACATGATCAGGACCAGGAAGGTCGCAATCATGGCGAAGCCGAGGATTGTCAGCATATGGATACCTATCGCTCACCCTTGAACTCCCACCGGACTCGGCGGTGCGGATGACGTTAGGGCGCGGTTCGCAGCGTTAACAAGATGTTGACATGCGAGCAATACGAGCAAAACCCCAGGTCAACGCGGGGATCACGGCTTGGGCACAACCGGCGCCCTCATCGGCGCATTCGCCCGCGCCCCCGTCGGTGTCCCGACCCGCGCCCCCGTCGGCGCGACGGGCTCGGGCGTCGCAGCGGGTGTCACCGTCACCGGGAATCCGTTGAGCACGGCGGTGCCGGAGAGTGGGTCGAGCCGGGCGCCGTCGAGCAGTTGATTGACGTTGACGCCGGGGCGGGCCGCGGCGACGGAGAGCCGGGCGCCGGGGCGGTGGTGGCTCCACCCGTGCGGGAGGCTCACCACTCCGGGTTGGATTCGAGGGGGTTGACGCCGAGGGGCAGCAGATGGCCGGTGCGGCCGAGATCGGGCACCGGGATGGCGTTCGGGTCCCCGAAGAGCAGTCCGCTGGAGACGTGCTTGGGCGTCTGGTCGAGGGTGCTCGCGGTGAACAGGGCCCGGGTGCGCAGGGCGGAGAGCAGCGCGGAGGGGTAGAGAGCGCCGGCCACGGTGTGCACGTTCGGGTTGCCGAGGACGACGCCGACCGCCTGCTGCCCGTGCTCCTCGGTCGGGGCGGGCAGGGCGCGGGCGATCGTGTCGAACGCCTCGTTCCAGGTCGACTCCGTCAGGACGCCGTCCTTGCGGACGAGCGGGGTGCGCAGCCGGTCGGGGTCGGCGTCGAGCCCGCCGATGGACGCGCCCCTGGGGCAGATGAAGCCACGGCTGAAGACGTCCTCCCGGTCGCCCCGGGCTCCGGTGACCCTGGTCCCCTCGATGGTGAGGCCGAGCCCGCAGGCGGCCTCGCAGAGGGGGCGGATGCGCAGGGCGGTACGGGGGCTGCTGGGGTCGTGCGACATGGCCCCTCCCCGGGGCGGCGGCAGCGGTGGCGCGCGTACGTCGGCAAGCAGGGCGAGCATACCGACCGGTACGCACGGTGGGGAGGTGCCGGCGCGACGAGCTTGCCCGGGGCGGCCGGACGGTGCCGCCAGGTCAGTCCAGGACGCTCGCCAGGTAGGCCCGGAGCAGGATGCGGGTCTCGGCGACGATGGCCCGGTCGCCCGACGGGTCGGTACGGAAGGCGAGTTGGAGGAGGGCGTCGGCGGTCTCGACGCAGACCAGGACGGTGCGCAGCAGATCCTCGTCGGGGGCGCGGCCGAGGTGGCCGGAGAGCAGTTCGGTGAGCCGGCCCGCGACCCGCTGGTTGGCGTCGCCTGCGGGGTCGTCCTCGGGGGCCGGCGCGCCGAAGTCGACGAGGGCGAATCCGGCCACGGAGCGCTTCATCGCCAGGTATTCGTCCAGCACGGCATCGATGGCGCTGCGCCAGTCCGCGGTCGGGATGACGGCCAGGCGGGAGGTGATGCGTTCGGCGTAACTGTCCAGATTGCGCCGGGCCAGCGCGTCGGCCAGCGCGCGCTTGTTGGAGAAGAACCGGTAGACGGAGCCGATGGGGACCCCGGCACGGATGGCCACGGCCCGGGTGGACAGCTGCTCGTAGCCGGTCTCGTCGAGGAGTTCGGCGCAGGCGTCGAGTATCCGGGCGAGGCGCTCGGCGCTGCGCTGCTGCACGGGGGCGCGGCGGAGGTTCGTGTTCGCATGGGGCACGGGCTCCATGATGCCGTGGGCCTCCTCCGGTGCGGGTGGCCGGTGGGTTCCGGTGCGGTCGCGGGCGGGTGACCACCGGCCTCCGGCGCGACTCTCACGCGATGAGCAGCGACAGCCCGCCGATGGTGTACGTGATCATCAGGACCAGCAGCGGGAGTTGTCCCGCGACGGCGCGGCCGGGCGGGAAGAGGCGCACGGACCGGTCGTGGGCGGCGATGACGCCGAGTACGTGGCCGAGGACGATCGCGGCGACCTGGAGCGTGGCGACTCCGCCGGGGCCCAGGGGCGGCTCGGGCGGGACCGGATTGTCGGTGCCGGATGCCACCATGACGGTGCGTGGACCTTCGGTGACGAAGAGTGTGAAGTAGTGGGCGACGAGATAGCCGAGCGCGATCGGGACGAGCGAGTGGGCGAAGGCGGTGAGCGGGTGGCGCAGTTGACCGGAGATCAGCCGGACGGCGCCGGCGCAGAGGGCGTAGAGGGTGGCGACGAGGGCGACGGCGCCCAGGAGTCCGAGCGTGGCCGCGGTGGTGCGGCCCAGGGGTGAGGTCTGGACGGTGGTGATCCAGGACGGGGAGTCGGAGAAGCCGTCGTAGGCGGTGGAGCCGAGCATGACGCACACGGTGGCGACGAGTCCGGCCGTCTGCGGGGTGGCGTCGAGTCCGTTGAACGGGGAGCGGAGCACGAGGCGGCGGTCGGCGGGGCGGCGGCCGAGCGGGGAGAGCCGGCCGAGCAGCCCCGAGTAGACCTCGAAGGCGTCCGCCCGGTCGAACCACCCGGCCCCGTGGCGGGCGGCGCCCGCGAGGTGGACGGCGGCGTAGAGGGAGAGGAAGAGGAGGAGGGCGGTGGTCGACGCGGGGTCGGGGGCGACGAGTTCGAGCCAGGTGAAGGCGAGGAGCCCGGCGGCGGCGGGCCACAGACCGAGCCGTGCGGGAAGGGGCCGGCCCGCGGCGGGGTCGCGGCCCAGTGCGCGGCAGACGAGGAGGTGGACGGTGCGCAGCGGGTTGACCGGTCGCCAGACGGGACCGAGGAGGAGCGACGCGGGGACGAGCCCGACCCAGAGGAGTACGTAGACGGCGCCGGGGGCCGGATTGCGGTCCGGGTCGTCCGGACCGAGGAGGAGCTGGAGCGTGACGTACAGGGCTGCGGCGAGACCGAGCGCGCGCAGCGCGATACGGGTGGGGCGGGCGTCGGCGAGGCGCTGGACGGCGTACGGGAGCGGGCGGCCCGCCCGGTCGCCCCGGAACCGGGAGGCGGACCAGAGCAGGCCGAGCGCGAGGAAGGAGACGAAGAGCGCGGCGAAGGCTCCGGCGAAGGCGTAGAAGGGGGACAGCGGAAGGTCGTGCTGGGCGCCGATGCCGTGGGCGAGGACGCTCACCGTACGACGAGTTGGGTCAGGAGCAGGTCGGACTCGTGGGTCTCGACCTCGAAGAGCCCGCTGCGGTCGGCGGTGAAGGTCAGGGTGACGGTCTTGCCCGCGGGCAGCCGGGCCTCCTTGTCGTAGCCGTGGACATGGAGGGTGTCGGCGCGGTCGCTGCGGACCCGGAGCTCGACGATCCGGCCCTTCTCGATCTCGGTGCGGCCGGGATCGGGGCTGACCCTGCCGTGCGAGACGACGATCTCAAGTGTCGTGTCGGGCCGGGGTGTTGCGGTTCGGTGCTCCTCCGGGGAGGTGGCCGTCGCGGAGGGCATGGCGAGGGAGGTGGTGGCCTGGACGGGGGTGGCGTTCACGGCCCAGGCGGTGTGGTCGTCGGCGTAGAGCCGTGCGGTGAGGCCGGTACCGCCGCCGGCGGCACGGACGAGGGAGGCGGGAAGGTGGTACCAGGAGCCGTAGACGCGGGCGAGGGGGTGGCCGTCGAGGAACAGCCGGGCGTGGCCGCGCCCGAGGAGGGCGGCGCCGCCCACGCTGTCCGGGGTGAACCTGAAGTTACGTACGGAGAGGTGGACGTTCCACCCGTCCTCGGAGTCCGGTCGTACGGCGACCGTCACCGAGGGGGCGCCCTCGGCGTCGACCTGGCGCAGCCGGTTGCCGGAGCCGTCGTCGTCGGCGAGCAGCCGGCCGACGTTGCCGCCGGCCTGTTCATGGCTGGTGCCGGGTTTGTGATGGGTGGTGGCCCGCCCACCGCAGGCGCTCGCACCGAACACGAGGGCGCCCGCGGTGAGCACGGTGACGGCGGCGAGGACCGGCCGGGGGGCCCGGCCCGGCCGGACCGGCCGGGCGGGCAGCGACGGTGTGGTGGAACGCTTCACGATGCGTCTCCTTCCGGGGCGGGGCCCGAGGCCGGGGCAGGGACGGAACCGGGGGCCGGGGCCGGGGCCGCGGTCGCTTCCGGCGGGTTGCGGTCGCCGTGGCGGGCGGCGGCGATCACGGCCCACACCACCCAGACCACGCCGAGCAGTCCGCGCACCCAGGCCGGGCTGAGCGGAATCCACGGGATCATGAAGACGGCCTTGTCCACGGCGTCGAGCAGCGTGAGCGCACCCAGCACCACCGTGGTCCAGCCCAGCCAGGGCCGTTCCCTCCGGAGCACGAGACCGATGCCGGTCCACCACACCCCGGTCAGCAGCAGCGCCAGCGCGGGCACATAGGAGGCGGCCAGCCCCGTCGTCGATCCGGCCACGTCGAGCCCGAGGCCGATCACGCCGAGCCCCGTGGCCACCGTCGCGAACCGGCTGCCGCGCAGTCTGCGCCACCACAGCACCCCGCCGACCAGCGCGAGCACCACCGCGACCGCCAGCGCCACCTGCACCTCGATGCGCTCGATGCCCCGGGCCCCGTACCAGTCGCAGCCGGCCGGCAGCCTGCGCGCCTGCACGTTGTAGTCGGCACAGACCAGCAGCTGGGCGAGCTTGACCGGTTCACCGACGAGCCGGTCGGTGCTCCCGGACACGGCGCCGCGCTCGGAACCGCAGCTGGGCAGGGCGCGCGGGGAGGACGGCCCTGCGTTTGCCTGCCAGCAGTTGCCCTCGCCCTGGCCGTCCCACCACACATCGGTGCGGTTGGGCCGGGAGTTGCCCGCCTTGTCCCTGCCGAGATGGTTGCCCGCGTACCGGTTGTGGTGCGAGGTGTCGGCCTGCTTGGACAGCGCGCCCTCGCCGCGGATGAAGGCGGGGACGGCGGTCAGGACGAAGGCGGCGCGCCGCTGCCCGTAGATCCAGTTGTTCTCGTACAGGTTCCAGTTGCCGCCCGCGGTGATGATGCCGGAACCGGGCGGCATGGAGATCTGCGGGCAGACGACCCCCTCCTCGTAGCCGCGGTCCACGGGCGGCTTGGCGCAGGTGCCGTCGGCGACGTAGGGATAGTAGTCGGCGTTGTTGTCGTGGATCAGGTTGCGTTCGAAGCGGGCGTGGTTCTGCGGCAGGCCGGGGTGGCCGGGGAAGGCGCTGTCCATCGAGGCGCCGCCCATGTTGTGGTCGAACTCGTTGTCGTGGACGTGGACGGAGTCGCCCGCGGTGCCGGAGTAGCCGACCATGTTGTGGTGGCTGCGGCAGCCGGTGATCTCGATGGAGTAGCGCGGCACGTCGTAGCCGTACGCGTCGTTGATGTTCGACGCGCTGCCGGGGTAGATGCCGGAGTCGCCGTTTCCGTACGACTCGCAGTTCTTGTACAGCCCGTGGTCGCTGGCGAAGGTCAGGAAGCCGTACTCGTCGTTCCACCGGGTGAGGACGGAGTCGATGACGAAGCCGTCCTGGGCCAGGACGTACAGGGAGTTGAAGGTGGTGCGCTGGGCGGTGAAGTTCCTGAAGTAGATGCCGTCGGAGCCGTCCGCGCGGATCGCGTTGAGCTTCTGGTACTTGGCGTCGACGACCACGTCCGTGCGCTCGGCGCCGGTGCCCTCGATCTGGAGGTTCTTCTTGCCGAGGATCGCCACCAGGTTCTGGTTGTGCGGGCACCGAGCCTGCTGCGCGTACGACAGGATCTGGTAGCCGAGCTGGGAGTTGGGCGCCTTCAGCCGGGCGCACTCCCCCGTCGGCTTGGGCAGCGAGGGCTCCTCCTCGTACAGGCCGGGCAGGATGGCGATGTTCATGCCGGGCCCGTCGACCGCGTCGACGGCCTGTTGCAGATGGCGGTAGCCGGACTTCTGGCACCGGTCGAAGAGCTTCAGGTTCCGGGTCCGCAGCCCCTCCGGGAAGCCGGACACACGGCGCTCGAAGTCCGGCCGGTCGCTCTTGCAGACCAGCAGATCGGGTTCACCGGTGCGGTACAGGGGGACGCTGCCGCTTCCGTCGGGCAGGGTGACCGGACGTTCCTCGTGCGCCTGGGCGGCCGGGGCCGCGAGCAGGGCGGCGACGAGCGCCGCCAGAACCACCAGAAGTCTTCGTGTCCACGACATGTGCGGGAGAGTAGAGCATTGTTCAACTTTTTGAACCCCCCGTGCATCACGCATTTGGAACGCTCCGGGAACCCCCGGGAACCCGTGTGCGTCACGAATGCCGTTGACTCACCTCGATCCGATTCCTACGGTTACCCATAGGATTCCTTCGGCACCGGGAGCGCACATGAGCGGCAACGAGCAGGCGAGGAAAACGGCGGAAGCGCTGGAGCATTCCGCCGGTTTCGGCAATCAGCACAGCTCGGAGGCGGTTGCGGGGGCGCTGCCGCACGGCCGCAACTCCCCCCAGCGCGCGCCCCTCGGGCTCTACGCGGAGCAACTGAGCGGCTCGGCCTTCACCGAACCGCGCGCCCACAACCGCCGTTCCTGGCTCTACCGGATCCGTCCGTCGGCCGCTCATCCCCCGTTCGTCCGGATCGGCAACGGGGCGATCCGCACCGCCCCGTTCACCGAATCCGTGCCCGACCCCAACCGGCTGCGCTGGGATCCGCTCCCCGCGCCCAGGCCCGGGACGGACTTCCTGGCAGGCCTGTGGACCCTCGGCGGCAACGGCGACGCGACGCAGCGCACCGGAATGGCCGTGCATCTCTACCACGCCGACTCGTCGATGACGGACCGGGTGTTCAGCGACTCGGACGGCGAGCTGCTGATCGTCCCGGAGCGCGGCGGCCTGCTGCTCCGTACCGAACTGGGCCTGCTGCGTGCCGAACCGGGGCACATCGCGCTGATCCCGCGCGGCGTCCGTTTCCGCGTGGAGCTGCTCGACGCCACCGCCCGCGGCTATGTCTGCGAGAACTACGGCCAGCCGTTCGCCCTCCCCGACCTCGGCCCGATCGGCGCCAACGGCCTGGCGAACGCCCGGGACTTCCTCGCTCCCGTCGCGGCGTTCGAGGACGACGACCGCCCGGTGGAGGTGGTCAACAAGTTCTGCGGGAACCTCTGGTCGGCGACCTACGACCACTCGCCGCTCGATGTGGTCGCCTGGCACGGCAACCACACCCCGTACGTCTACGACCTGCACCGCTTCAATGTCATCGGCTCGATCAGCTACGACCACCCCGACCCGTCGATCTTCACGGTGCTGACGTCGCCGTCCGACACCCCCGGTCTGGCCGGTGTCGACTTCGTCGTCTTCGCACCGCGCTGGCTGGTCGGCGAGGACACCTTCCGGCCGCCGTACTTCCACCGCAATGTGATGAGCGAGTACATGGGCCTGATCGAGGGCGCGTACGACGCGAAGACGGCCGGCAAGGGCGGTTTCGTGCCGGGCGGCGGCTCGCTCCACAACATGATGTCGGCGCACGGCCCGGACCGGGAGACCTTCGACCGGGCGAGCGAGGCGGAGCTGAAGCCGCAGAAGATCGACGACGGCCTCGCTTTCATGTTCGAGACCCGCTGGCCGGTGACGGCGACGGGGCAGGCGGCGACCGCCGGTCATCTGCAGCACGGCTACGACGACGTGTGGCAGGGTCTGAGCCGCAACTTCAGGCCGTAGGCGACACCGCCGCCCCGGCCCGGTCCGAACGAAAGGCCCCAGGTGCCTCAGACGCCCAAGATCCCCCCGGGGCCGGCCTTCGCCCCCGATTCGCTGGTCCTGAACCGCAAGCTGCCGCTGTGGTACCAGGTCTCGCAGTCGTTGCGCGCCTCGATACTGGGCCGCGCCAGGGACGCCTCGGCACGGCTGCCGACCGAGGAACAGCTCGCCGCGCACTACGGCGTCAGCGTCCTGACGATGCGCCAGGCGCTCAAGGAGCTGGAGACCGAAGGGCTGATCAGCCGGCACCGGCGGCGCGGCACCTTCATCGAGCCGCGCGCCCGCCGGGTGTCGCCGGTCCGGCTGCTGGGTTCGATCGATGCGATCGTGGCCCAGCAGTCGGGCGAGCGGACCACGGTGCTCGGCCACGGCCCGGTCGCCGTGCCCGGGGATCTCACCGAGTACTTCCCCGACTGCGCGGAGGTGGTCAGCTACCGCCGACTGCGCCACGACGGCGACAGCGACGAGCCCACCAACTGGGCGGAGAACGTGGTGCGCCCCGAGATCGCGGCCCGCCTGGACGTCGCCGATCTCGAACGCTGGCCGATGACCAAGGTGCTGCGCGACCGGGTCGGCGTCCGTATCGCGCGCATCACCGACACGGTCGAGGCGCGGCTGGCCGACCCGGCCACCGCCGAACTCCTCCAGGTCCCGCTGCTGAGCCCGATCCTGTTCTACACGGGCGTGACGTACGACGAGAGCGGCCAGGTGGTCGACGTGGCGCAGATCCGCTACCGGGGCGACCGGTTCTCCTTCTCGGTCACCGTGGAAGCGCACTGACCACTGGGGAGGCGCACCGACCGCCGCGGAAGGGCACGGGCGCACTGCCTCGTGCCGCGGCGGTCCGGCCCCGGGCCTGGCCCCGGGAGTGGACCTCCGAGCTGCTGGAACTGATCGCCCTGCTCGCCCTGTTGGACGGGCTCCGGCCCCGGCAGGAGGGTCTTGCCGACGGTCCGCAGCTCACGGCCGCCGATCTCCGCGCGGCGGGCGTCCTGCCCGTCGCGGCCACGGCCCGGCGGCCCGCGTCGGTGCTCGGTCATCAGGAGGAGGGCCCGGACGGGCAGTTCGCGCTGCTGTGACGGGGCGACCGGGCCCGCCCGCTACCGGTCGAAGGAGTCCAGCACCCGGTGGAGCGCCCGGTCGAAGACCCCTTCCAGATCGATCGGCCCCGGGTCCTCGGCGAATCCCGCCGCCATCCGCGGATACTTCCCGGTCGCGATCTGGCTGATCAGATAGCCGGTGCGCGCGGCGTTCTCCTGCTCCTCGGACCAGGGCAGTGACCGGCTGCGCTCCGCCGTGTCGATCTCGTTGGCCACATAGGTGGTGATCACGCCGTTGACCATCGCGATGAGTTCCATCTTCTCGCCGAACCGTGCGTCGACCCCGTCCAGACAGCTGAGCGCGTACTCCAGGTACCGCAGGGCATTCGGACTGAAGCCGTACACGGGTGACATCAGCCGGGGCACCCAGGTGTGGCGGTGCATCATCGCGCGGGTCTGGCGGGCGAGTGCGACGAGGTCGCCGCGCCAGTCGCCGGACGGCTCGGGGAAGTCGTACCCCCCGCTGACCGCGTCGAGCATCAGCTCGTGCAGGTCCTCCTTGCGCGGCACGTAGTTGTAGAGCGACATCGTGCCGCAGCCGAGCTCCGCCGCGACCTTGCGCATGGACACCGCGTCGAAGCCGTCCGCGTCGGCGATGCGGACGGCGGCCGCCGCGATGTCCGCTCGGCTGAATGCGGGCCTGGGGCCCCGGCCCGCGCGCTCGGGGCGCGCCCAGATCACTTCGGGTACAGCGGGTCGCCCCACCATCGATCATCACCTCGCCCACCATCGTAGTTACGTACACCGTACGTAGTGCGATACGGTGGGTCGCATGACAACTACGTACGCTGTACTTAGTGAAGGTCTGGAGAAGCGCTACGGTGATGTCCACGCGCTGCGCGGGCTCGACCTCGCGGTCACCGAGGGCACCGTCTGCGGAGTGCTGGGGCCGAACGGCGCGGGCAAGACCACCGCCGTCCGGGTGCTCACCACGCTGACGACGCCGGACGGTGGCAGCGCCCGGGTCGCCGGCCACGACGTGGTGCGCGAGGCGGCCTCGGTCCGCGCGGCGATCGGCGTCACCGGGCAGGACGCCTCGGTCGACGGCGAGCTGTCCGGCCGGCAGAATCTGCGGCTCTTCGCCAAGCTGCAACGATTCCGCGGCGACGCGGCACGCGCCCGCGCCGACGAGCTCCTGGAGCGCTTCGAGCTGACCGAGGCGGCCGACCGCCCGGCCCGCACCTACTCGGGCGGCATGCGCCGCCGCCTCGATCTCGCCGCCAGTCTGCTGACCCGCCCGGGGGTGCTCTTCCTGGACGAGCCGACCACCGGTCTCGACCCGCACAGCCGCAACCAGATCTGGGCGGCGGTACGGGAGCTGGCCGGCCGGGGCACGACCGTCCTGCTCACCACGCAGTATCTGGAGGAGGCCGATCAGCTGGCCGACGACATCGTGCTGATCGACCGGGGCCGGGCCGCCCATCGCGGCACCCCCGCCGAGCTGAAGTCCCGCATCGGCAGTTACGCCGAGGTGGTCGTCGCCCATGAGTCGGCGCTGCTCCCGGCGGCCGGCGTGCTCGACCAGCTCACCGGCGCCGAACCGGTGCTCGACCATGAGCGCCGCACCGTGGGCGCCGTCGCGACCGACACCACGCTCACCCTCCCTCGTATCGTCCGCGAGCTCGACGCGGCGGGCGTACCGGTGATCGACGCGAGCCTGCGCCCGCCGACGCTCGACGAGGTCTTCCTCCGCCTGACCGACCGCGGCGACGGCCGCACCTCCCCGCCCCAGAAGGAGACGGCAGCATGAGCAGCACGACACTGGTCCACGAGCGGCCCGCCACGACCGCCGCGAGCACCCCCGTCGCCGACGCCCTGGCCGTGCTGGGCCGCCATCTGCAGCGGATCAAGGCGGCCCCGGGCGTGGTGATCCTGACCCAGACCATGCCGATCACGATGCTGCTGTTCTTCGGGTACGTGTTCGGCAGCGCGCTGGCCGTGCCGGGCCAGGAGTACCGCGCGTTCCTGGTGCCGGGTCTGCTGGCCGCGACGGCGGCCAACGGCATCATGGTCGGGATGTTCCAGTCCTCGCAGGACTGCCACCGCGGGGTGATGGACCGGTTCCGCACACTGCCGATGAGCCGGCCCGCCGTGCCGTTCGGCCAGACCGCCGCCGATCTGCTGACCACGGCCATCGGCATGGTCCCGCTGATCCTCGTCGGACTCGCGGTCGGCTGGCGGATCGAGGACGGGCCGCTCGCCGCCCTGGGCGCCTTCGGGCTGCTGCTGCTTCTCCGGTTCGCCACGTCGTGGCTGGGCTGCTGGCTGGGCCTGCTGATCCGCAACGAGGAGATCGCCGGTCAGCTGGGCAGCGCCACCTTCATCCTGCCGCTGCTGTCGAGCGCCTACATCCCGACCGACAATCTGCCGGGCTGGCTGCGGACGGTCGCGGAGTGGAACCCGATCAGCGCCATGGCCTCGGCCGCCCGCGACCTGTTCGGCAACGCGTCCCCGGCCGCCGACGCCGCCTGGCCGGTCGCCCACCCGGTGGCCGGGACGCTCGCCTGGTCGGCGGTGCTCCTCGCGGTGTTCGTGCCGCTGTCCGTACGGCGTTACGCGCGCGGCGGCGAGTGACCGTCGGGGACCTCACCGGGGCAGCGCACAGGGCCGGTCCAGGGCGCCGAGCAGGCTGATGAAGCTCGACTCCAGGAAGGCCCCGAGCTCCGCCGGCGCGTCCGGTTCCCCGCGCGGCCAGCTGGTCACGGCCTCCTCCGCGAACGCCGTCCAGGCACGGGCGGCGACGGCCAGTCGCGGCGAGTCCGGCATCCCGAGCCGCCGCTGCCCCTCCGCCACCCGCCGGGCGAGGGTGGCCCTGGTTCCGTCGACGATGTCCTCCACCGCGGGGTGACTGCCCGCGGCACCGCGGACCAGGGCGAGATAGACCTTGCGGCGCTCCAGTACGTACCGCACGAAACCGGCGATGAACGACCGCAGCCAGGGGACGGGCCCCAGCGAGGGGTCCGGTTCCGTGGCTGCGACGAAGTCGTCGCACTCCTGCTGCACCACGGCGCGGTAGAAGTCGCGCTTGGAGTCGAAGTAGTGGAAGAGCAGCCCCCGCGAGATACCGGCCCGCCGGGCCACGTCGTCCGTGGAGAGTTCGTCCAGCGACCGCTCGGCGAGCATGTCCAGGCCGATGGCGACCAACTGGGCCCTTCGTTCGTCGGGGCTCAGGCGCGCGGCTCGCTTTTCGGACATACGTACAGTCTAGAAGTACTTCGGCGCCGAAGTATTTACCGAAGCGCCCGCTGAAGCATTCACCGAAGTCTTCCCGGGACCGCGACCGTCGCCCTCCGGTGCCCGGTGAACACACCGAAGCGCTGCCGTGGGCCCTGGGGATGACGGGAGGGCGGACAGCAGCGCAGCGCCGGGACGGTGTGATCGCCTGCGGCCCCGAGCGGGAGGCCGGGCGACGAGCCCTGGCCGGGGAGCCCGGACGGAGGACCGGTGGGCGGTCGTGACGGGCTGTCGGGTCAGCGGCGGCTGCCGAAGAGCGAGCGCCGGAGTCGTCGCAGCGGCGCGAAGAGCGAGACCCGCGCACTCTTGCTCCGGCGACGGTGGGCGGCATCGCGCGAGGTGAGCTCGCGCATCAGCAGTGTCGCCTCCGCGGCCTCCCGCTGTGGCACGGCGGGACCGCCGAGCACCGCGAGATGGCGGTCCAGGCGCGAACTCGTCGCACCGCTCCCGCATGTGATGGCAGGCACACGCGGCCTGCTCCGCATCGCTATCTGTTCCATGTCACTCCCCACCCGTACGAGGGCACCCGGCCCGGGCAGGTTAACCCTATCGCCCCGCGGTGACACTCGTGTATCCCGGTCACAGGATTGCGCACACACATACGGAGGTTGACACCTCACTCATGAATCCGCCTGATTTCAGGGCGAGTTGGACAGAACGGAAACGGACGGATTCGCTCCGCCCACGGGCCCGCCACGGGCCGCCGGCCGTCCGCACACCCCGCCGGACGGAGACCCCGGCGAACAGGGGTCCCCTGCCCGTCAGACGGCCGAACGGGCCCGGCACATGCGCTGGTGGCGTCAGGCCGCCGAATTGAGGACGGGCAGGTAGCCGCCCGACTGTCCGGCGGCGGTGGGGTGGTAGGACTCGCCTATGTTGAGCCAGTTGAGGCTGTGCAACCAGGCGCTCCCGGAGCAGATCTCGTGACCGGTGAACTTCCCCGCGACGTCGGCGAAGGCGAAGCCGTGGTCGGCGGCGCGCTTGGCAGTCGCCGCGTTGAGGTAGTCGGCCGCCCCGTTGATCGCGGTGCGCACCTTGTCGCTCAGGCCGACGGAACAGGTGCCGCCGATCTTGTAGAAGCGCGGGTAACCGAGGACGACGACACGGGCGGACGGCGCCTTGGCCTGGATCGCCGAGTACACCGAGTCGAGGTTGCCGGGCAGGGTGGTGTCGACATAGCTGCGGGCCGTGGCGATCCGGCCGAGGCAGGTGGCCTCCGACTGGAGGACGCAGGTGGTCATGACGTCGGCGAAGCCCGCGTCATTGCCGCCGACGGAGATCGAGACGAGATCGGTCGAGGAGTTGAGGGGGCCGAGCTGATTGGCCTTCACATCACCCGAACGAGCACCCGAACAAGCGGTGAAGGCGAACGAGGCGGGCGAGTTGGCGGCGGCCCAGAGGGCGGGATACGCCTTGGTGCTGCGCTTGCAGTCACCACTGGCGCTGTCATAACTGCCGGACCCGACACCCGAGGAGTACGAGTCGCCGAGGGCGACGTAGTCGACGGCCTGAACAGACGTTGCGGCGCCGGCGGTGGCCGCTCCGGTCAGAGCGAGAACGGCACCGAGCAGGAGCGAGGACGAGAGCGCCGCGAGTCTGGACATCTTCATGGAACCTCCCTGGGACCGACCGACGGGATCTCCGCCCGGTCTGCCGAGTCCGTGGTAGCAGTACCGACACCCCTACCGGAAGTGTGCATGCCAAGTTGCTCCAATGATTCAAGTTCCCTTCCGCACCCCCTTGAGGCCGCGTCATGTCCGTGACCACTGCCGGGAAAGGGGAGGAAGGTAGTGAAACCCGGGTGCGCCCGGCACCCCCTTGCCGGATCATGGGCGCCATGTCCGCCAACCCCGAGTCCGCTCTGCCGATCCGGCTCACCGTCGACGACAGCGACTCCCCGTCAGATGTGGTCGACGCGCTGTTCCTCGGCCGTTTCGCGACGGGCGAGCAGCCGTACTCGCACAGCTCCACCCTGGACCGTGTCAAGGCCGGGGCGACCCTGCTGCCCCCGGCCGCCAAGGTGCTGCGCGCCGCCCGCGACGACGACCGCAGCGCCACGCTCGCCGAGGGCGACGGCTGGACGCTGCTCATCTCGCGGTGGAACCGCGGCGCCGACGTCACGGTCACCGCGACCAGCGCGGAGCTGGCCCAGCAGGTCCTCGGCCAGGCGACGGACGGCGCCCTGGACGAGCCCGAACCCCAGCCCGAGAACGTGACGATGGGCTTCTGGTACGTCTCCCCGCGCCGCGGCCCGCACCGCACCACCCGGCAGATCGCCGCCGGCACCTGGGACGAGGTCCGCGGCAACTACACGGCGCCGGTGGCCGATGCCATGGACCGGCTGATGAAGGTCACGCCCGACGACATCTCGGGCCGGCTGCTCCTGCTGCACGGCCCGCCGGGCACCGGCAAGACGTCCGCGCTGCGCACGCTCGCGCGCTCGTGGCGGGACTGGTGCCAGGTCGACTGCGTGCTCGATCCCGAGCGGCTCTTCAACGACGTCGGCTACCTGATGGACATCGCGATCGGTGAGGACGAGGGCACGTCCAAGGGCCGGTGGAGGCTGCTGCTCCTGGAGGACTGCGACGAGTTGATCCGCGGCGAGGCCAAGCACACCGCGGGCCAGGCACTGTCCCGGCTGCTGAACCTCACCGACGGGCTGCTCGGGCAGGGCCGCAATGTGCTGGTGGGCGTCACCACCAACGAGGACCTGGAGCGGCTCCACCCGGCCGTGGTCAGGCCCGGCCGCTGCCTCGCCAGGATCGAGGTGGGGTCACTGACCCGCAAGGAGGCGGTGGCCTGGCTGGGCACGGAGGAAGGGCTCGGCCGCGAAGGCGCGACGCTCGCCGAGCTGTACGCGCTGCGGCGCGGAAGCGGTCCCGCGTCGGTGCCGAAGCAGGACTCCGGGGCGGACGCGGGCCTGTATCTCTGAGCCCCGCGGCTGTGTCCCCGGGCCCCGCGCCCCCGCCCCACCGCCCCGTCCCCGGCTCACCCGGCCCCGTACGCCGCCCGTACCGCGTCCTGTGCCAGGGACAGCGCCTCGGCCCGGGACAGGCCCAGCCGCCGCGCCTGCTCCGCGTACTCCTGTGCCGCGGCCGCCGCATGACGGTCCGCCGCGTCACCGGCGGCGGCGACGAACGTGCCGTTGCGCCCACGGGTCTCGATCACCCCGTCGGCCTCCAGCGCGCGGTACGCCTTCGCGACGGTGTTCGCGGCGAGGCCCAGCTCCTCGGCGAAGCCGCGTACCGTCGGAAGTCTGAAACCGACGGGCAGCGCGCCGGAGCGGGCCAGTTCGGAGATCTGCGTGCGCAGTTGCTCGTACGGGGCGGTACCGGCATCCGGATCAAGGGCGATCTTCAGGGTCACGCCCCGATTCTCTCCCATGTCCGCCCCACCGCCGGAAATTCAGGGGCGGCCGGTGGCGGCCCACGCGTAACGTCCGGCCCATGACTGTCATCGTTCGCGACTTCCTCCCCGCCGACGCGGAGGACTGGGTACGGGTCCGGCGTGCCGCCATGCCCTTCATGGTGACGACGCCCGAGTGCGTCACCTTCGAACTGGCCTCGGCCCACCCGGACAAGCGCGCCCGGCTGCTGGTCGCCGAGGAGGACGGGGAGCTCATCGGGACCGCGCAGGTCGGCCTCGTCCACGACAGCCCCGAACCCGGACAGGGTTTCTGCAACACGTACACGCATCCGGAGCGCACCGGGCGCGGGGCGGGTGCTCTGCTGCTGCGCACGGCCGAGGAGTACCTGGCGCGGGAGGGCACGACGGCGATCTACACCTGGGTGCTCGCCACCCCGTCGAACCTGGTCTTCGCCGAGAAGCGCGGCTATGTGCCGAGCCGCCCGGCGCACTTCCTCCACCTCGACCTGGCCGGCGGATCGCTGCCGCCCCGTCAGGAGCTCCCGCCGGGCGTCGAGCTGCGTACCGCCGCGGACTTCGCGGACGACCCTCGCCCGCTCTTCGAGGCGGACGCCGAGTCCACGGCCGACGAGCCGAGCGACACCCCGATGGAACTGACCGACTACGAGGACTGGCTCAATCACACCTGGCGCGCCCCCGCGCTCGACCACGAGCTCACCTCGGTCGCGGTGGTGGACGGGGAAGTGGCGGCGTTCAGCGCCGCGGAGACCGATGGCCTGACCCGGTACATGTCCGGGATGACCGGCACCCGCCGGGCGTACCGCAACCGGGGTCTGGCCAAGCTCGCCAAGAACGACTCGCTGCACCGGGCGCGCGCCGCCGGGTACACGGACGCGTACACCGGCAACGACGCGGACAACGGCCCGATGCTGGCGATCAATCGATGGTTCGGCTACGAGATGTGTGCCACGGAGGTGCGCCATGTCCGCAGGCTCGGCTGAGACCGCGCTGGTGGTCGCCCTGGTGAAGGCCGGGCGGACCAAGATCCGCTACCCCGCGGACGTGGTCCGCGACGACGGGGTCCGGGTGACGGTGCGTGCGCCGTGGGCGGCGCCCGGGGTCCGTGACTTCGGCTTCGTACGGTTCGAGCCGGGCGATGTCTTCACCGAGCACTACTGGCGCGACCGCTGGTTCGCCGTGAAGGAGGTCCGTACCGGCGCGGGCGGGCTCAAGGGCTGGTACTGCGACATCACCCGGCCCGCGGTGCTGCGTGACGGGGAGCTCCTGGTGGAGGACCTGGACCTCGATCTGTGGGTGTCGGCGGACGGCTCGTCCGTACTGCGACTGGACGAGGACGAGTTCGAGGAGAGCGGTCTCGCCGGACGCGATCCGGCGGCGGCCGGTGCGGCGCGCCGGGCACTGGACGAGCTGGAACACCTGGCCCGCACGGAAGGCCTCGCGGCCCTGCTGGTCTGACCTCGCGGAGGTGGATGTCCCGTGCCCGCAGTTCCCGGACGGTGGCCGGGCTCGCGGCGGGGAACGGCTGGACGGAGCGGAACAGAATTCCGGGACGTATCCGGTTACGGTGGGAATCGGCCGTCAGGGCGGGGTCGCGGACGTTCAGCAGGGGCACGGGGGACCTCACGGGTGATGGGGCGGACGGTCTGGATGTCTCCGGCCGCACGACGCGCACAGCTGACGGGCGACGCGTCCGACCGGCCCGACCGGCCAACACGTCCGACGGGCCGGAGGGAACGGGGCCGCGCCGCCCGTGGTCAGTACGCCCGGTCCCGTCGCCACTCCCACACATCGGTGTACGGCGCCGGTTCCTCCGGCGCCGGGCGGGCCTGCCCGACTCCGGCGACCAGCTCCACCTCGAACCCCGCGGCGTCCTCCAGATAGGCGGCGATGCGCCCGTCGCCGCCCGCGTGCGGGTAGCGGTCCTCGAAGAGCGGCCGCCAGCCGTGCTCCGGGGCCCTTGCCACCAGTCCGTCGAGGGTGGCCCGGTCCCGGACGTGGAACGCGAGGTGGTTGAGCCCGGGGCGGCGCCGGTCGTGCGGCCCCGGAGTCAGATCGGGCGACTGCTCGACCACCACGTAGCTGTCGCCGCGCCGCCAGCTCCGCCCGTGTTCCCAGCGCTGGTACGGGACATGGCCCAGCTCGCCGAGCAGCCAGCCCCACCCCTGCTCGGCCACCGCCAGATCGGGCACCCACAGCTCGATGTGATGCACCGCGCCGGTGCCGACCACGCCGGCCGGCAGCGGGACGGCGCGACGGACGCCGTGCGGCTGGTACGCCACGGTGTCGCCGTCCTCGTGCCAGTGGATGAGGAAGTGCTCCCCCGCCCGGTAACCGTCCAGCCCCGCCCGGCAGTAGGCGACGATGTCGTCCGGGAGGGCGTCCAGCGGGAACCAGGCCAGCTCGGAGCACTTCTCCGGCTCACGGTTGTGCGGCTCGCGGCCGGGGTCGTACTCCGCCTCGAAGAACCAGCCGGTCCTGGGCCTGCCGCCGGGACCGCGGTGCTGCATGACCAGGGCGACCCGCAGCTCGTCCGGGCCGAGTTCGACGCCGATCTCCTCGGCGGCCTCCCGGATCATCGCCTCGCGGACGTCCTCGCCGTCCTCGACATGTCCGGACGGGCCGTTGAACAGCCCGTCCGCGTACCCCGTACCGGCCCGGCGGGCGAGCAGGACCTCGGGTCCGCGGCGGAGGATCAGATGCACATCGACGACCTCGGTGTGTCGGTGCGGCGGTTGGGCGCGGGCCACCAGGGCGTAGCGCTCGTCGTCGACCCGCTTGCCCCACAGGTTCGGATCGTCGGAGAGCCGCTCGTGGTGGATGCGTTCGGTGAGTTCCGAGAGCAGTCCGGTCAGCCGCTCGACGGAGAGACCGACGCCGCCCCAGACGCCTTCGACCAGGATCAGCCGGCCGCCCGGCCGCAGCAGGGTGAACCAGTGGCGCAGGGCCGCCGCCGGGTCGGGCAGCAGCCACACCACATGTCTGGCCATGATCACGTCGAACCGCTGATTGCCGACCGGCGGTCGGGCCGCGTCGCCGGTGAACACCGCGGTGCCCGTCCCGGCGAGCTTGGCCCGTGCCTGCTCCACCATGCGCGGGGAGCGGTCGACGGCGGTGACCCGGTGCCCCTGCCCGGCAACGAGCAGGGCCAGGCTCCCGGTGCCGCACCCCAGGTCGAGCACCTCGGAGCGCTCGCCGGGCAGCCAGCTCTCCAACCGCTGCGCCCAGGCGTGCCGGACCACCGGGTCGAGCAGCCCGTGGTCGGGTTCCTCGTCGAAGGAGTCGGCTGCGGAGTCCCAGTCGATCGTCGTCATGGGTAGATCGTGCCAGCCACCACCGACAGCCGTGCCGCCCCGTACGAGGGATCATCGGTACGAGGGACCCGTCGGGCACGAGGGATCCCTCGGCCGGGATGTCCGGACCCCTCGTACCGCCGCTTCCCCTACCCGACGGCCGAGGCGCAGGTGGTGGGGGTGGCATGCGCCGGATCCAGGGCGTTCGCCACCTCGTGGTAGGCGATCCGGTCGACGGTGCCGATCGCCACGTGCTCGGAGAGGTCGACCGGGCACAGGTCCTGGAGCAGGACGTTGTGCACGTCCGGCCCGTCCAGGAACTGCGTGCGGTACGGGGTCACGACCTCGTCGTACCTGGTCGCGATGACGGTGTAGTGCACTCCGGGCACGGTGTCGGGGACCGAGTTGAGCTTGGTGATGAACGGGGAGCCCGCCACCTGGTCGGCGAGACCGGGTGTGTTGGCGTTCAGCAGGTCCGCCGCTCCCGGGAAGTACGGCAGCAGCTTCGTCAGACCGAGCAGGGTGGTGCCGTGGTTGTCGGGGGCGAGCCCGATCATGGCGTTCACCTTGGCGGCCCCGCCGAGGAACTTCAGGTAGTGGTTCGGCATCATGCCGCCCTGGGAGTGACCCACGAGGTCGGCCCTGCCGGCGCCGGTGGCGGCGAGCACCTTGTCGACGAACGAGGCGAGCTGTCCGGCCGACCTGTCGACCGGGCCGAGGCCGTTGAAGACCGGCACACCGGGCAGTTGCCCGTAGTCGAGCGAGTAGACGCAGTAACCCCGGTCGACGAGATAGGGGGCGAGGACCAGCCAGTTGTCGATCGAGTTCCCGAAGGTTCCATGGACCAGGACGACGGGGCGGGGATGGGCTGCGGACGGCTTGCAGGAGTAGTCGTTCCAGCCACGGGAGGTGGCCGTGGCGGCGGTGGGGGTGGCTGCAGCGGCAGCGGCCGTGGGGGTGGCGACTGCGGCGACGGCGAGGAACAGTGCGGCGAGGGTCCTCCGCGCACGTGGGGTACGCGGCGCACGTGTCCAGGGCAGCATCGTGTGGTCTCCTTGCGGCTCAAGGGAGTTGCGATGTCTGTACATCCTGCGGCCCGGACCACAAGTTCCGACTGCTGATTCTTCCGTGTTCCCGTGTCAAATTACGCGCCAGTAGGGTGGCGTGGGAAGTTACGCGTCGGTAAAAAGTGACGGTCCATCAAACGGTGAGGCCGGGGGCGGGACCGGAAGTGTGGTCAGGCCGCGAGCCGCCCCGGCATCACGGCCCGTGGGCCGTACCTGGCCCGCAGCCGGTCCGCCACCGCCTCGATCCGGCGCGCCCGCTCGTCCACCGGGTCGAAGGACAGCTGGTGCGTGGCCCGCTCGCGGTCCGTCAGCCCCTCGGCGCGCAGCCCGATCCCCCGCACCCGGGCCCGTTGCAGGGCGAACGAGTCATGGATCCGGTACGCGAGGGCGGTGAGCGCCGCGGAGTGGGCGGTGGGCTCCCGGAGCGTACGGCTGCGGGTCAGCGTCGAGTATCCGGTGCGGTCGGCGTAGCGCACGGAGACCGCGAGGCCGCGGCAGACCTGCCCGTCCCCGCGCATCCTGGCCCCCAGCTCCTCGGTGAGCGACATGAGTGCGCGGCGCTGCCGTTCCCGGTCCAACTCGTCGCGCGGGAAGGACCGTTCGGCGGCGATCGACCGGGGGGCGGCGCCCGGCACGACCGCCGTGCGGTCGATGCCGCGCGCCCGCTCCCACAGTTCGCGGCCGGTCCGTACGCCGGTGATCCGCTGGAGGGTGCCGAGCGGGGCCGCCGCGATCCGGCCGACGGAGTCGAGCCCGTACCCGCACAGGGTGCGGGCCGTCGCCGCCCCGACACCGTCCAGGGCCGCGGCCGGCCGGCCCGCGAGGAACTCCGCTCCCCCGCCCCCGGGCACCACGAAGGTCGCCCCGGGCGCGGCCTGCCGTGCCGCCGTCCGGGCCAGCATCGGGTTCTCCGCCGCCCCGATCGCGCAGTCCACGCCGTGCAGGGCGAGCGCGCGGATCCGGATCACCGAGGCCAGCCCCTTCACGTCCTGCCCGAAGTAGCGCAGCGCGCCGCGCACATCGGCGAGCGCCCCGTCGGGCGGAACCGCCTCGACCACCGGGGTGAACGCGCCGAGCAGGGCGAGCAGCCCCTCGTAACCGGCGCTGTCCGGGAGGCCGCCGCCGAGCTTGCGGAACCGCAGGTACAGGATTCCCGGTGCATCGGGTGCGGTGTTCATCCCGCGCTCCCTGGGCTCTGGTGCCACAGCTTCCTGCCGGTGGCGATGCCTTCGCCGGGCGGCTGGAGGTCGGACCAGGGGTTCATCTCGTACCCCGTCGGCAGCTGGATGCGGCGGCCGCCGTCACCGTCACCGGACGGAGGTTCCTCGGACGGGGGTTCCGCCGCCAGCCGGTCCGCGACCGCGTCGAGTCCGCCGGTACGCCGCAGCTCGGCCAGTTCCGCCAGGTTCCAGGCGGCCTCGCCGACCACGCTCAGGCTCCGCGGTCCGCGTCGCTGCACCACTCCGCGCACCAGCAGCAGCCAGGAGTGGAAGACGGTGTGCGCGCAGGCGGCGTGGCTGTCGTCGAAGAAGGCCAGGTCGACCAGGCCCGTACCGTCGTCCAGGGTGGTGAAGACGACCCGGCGGCCGGAGCGGACCGGCGGGGTCTGGGTGGCCGCCTTGGCGCCCGCGACCAGCGCGGTGTCCCCGTGCCGTGCCTCGCGCAGCCGCTTGGCGGAGACCGCGCCGAGCTCCTTCAGGAAGGCGTGGTGATCGTCCATCAGATGGCGGGAGACATCCATGCTCAGGACGCCCAGCTCGGCGCTGAGCCGTTCCGCTTCGTTGAGGTCGGGCAGGCCGATGGAGCCGGTCCGGTGCCCGCCGCCGAGGGGGAGCTGCGCGCCGGAGGCGCCGGAGCCCGCGCCCCGCTGGGCGCGGTGCAGTTCGGACAGGTGCAGCAGCAGATCGCGCCGGTTGGTGCCGAACGCGTCCAACGCGCCCACCCTGGCCAGCCGTTCGGCGGCCGGCCTGCCCGGCCTGGCCCGCTGCCAGAAGTCCAGCAGCGAGGTGTAGGGCTGCCCGGCCTCGATCCGGGCGACCTCGGCCTCGCTGATGCCATGGACGTCCGAGAGTGCGAGCCGCACCCCCCAGATGCCCTTCCCTTCTCCATCATCAGACACCAGTTCGATTCGATGGGCGGCTGCCGACCGGTTCACGTCCAGCGCCAGCACCGGCACCCCGCGCCGCCGCGCGTCCGCGAGCAGCAGCCGCTTCGGGTACATCCCGGGGTCATGGGTGAGCAGCCCGGCGTAGAAGGCCGCCGGGTGGTGCGCCTTGAGCCACGCCGACTGGTACGTCGGCACGGCGAAGGCGACCGCGTGCGCCTTGCAGAAGCCGTAACTGCCGAACGCCTCGATGATCTCCCAGGTCCGGGCGATCACTTCGGCGCCGTACTCCCTCTCCGCCGCCCGCTGCGCGAACCACACCTTGATCCGGCCCTGCGAGTCGGGGTCGGAGAGCCCGCGCCGGACCCGGTCGGCCTCGTCCCGGCCGCAGCCGGTCATGATGTCGACCATCTCGATGATCTGCTCGTGGAAGACGACCACTCCGTACGTCTCGCGCAGCGGCCCTTCCAGATCGGGGTGCGGGTAGCGCACGGGGGCCCGGCCGTGCCGGGCCTCGATGAACGGCCGCACCATGTCGGCGGCGACCGGCCCGGGGCGGAACAGCGAGATGTCGACCACCAGATCGTGGAAACCGGCCGGCTGGAGCCTGCCGACCAGGTCGCGCTGGCCCGGCGACTCGATCTGGAAGCAGCCCAGCGTCTCGGCGCTCCTGATCATCCGGTACGTCTCCGGGTCGTCCGGCGGCACGGCGTCCAGGTCCACGTCCTGCCCCGAGGCCCGCCCGATCTCCGTGACCGCGTGCGCCATCGCCGACTGCATCCGCACACCCAGCACATCGAGCTTGAGCAGCCCCAGGTCCTCCACGTCCTCCTTGTCGAACTGCACCATCGGGAAGCCGTCGCCGCTGGTGGGCACGGTGGGTGCACGGCGCAGCAGGGAGGCGTCCGAGAGGAGCACCCCGCACGGGTGCATGGCGATACCGCGCGGCAGTCCGTCCAGCGCCTCCACCAGCTCCCAGAGCCGCCCGTACCGGCCCTTCTCCCGTGCCACTTCACGCAGTTCGGGCAGTTCCTCCATGGCCGCGCGGGCGTCGCGGGCCCGGATGTGCGGGAAGGCCTTGGCGAGCCGGTCGGTCTCGGCCGGGTCCATGGAGAGCGCGGCGCCCACGTCCCGGATGGCGTGGCGCACCCGGTAGGTCTCGGGCATGGCGACGGTCGCGACCCGTTCGGTGCCGAAGCGTCCGATGATCGCGCGGTAGACGTCGAGCCTGCGGGCGGATTCCACGTCGATGTCGATGTCGGGCAGCACGAAGCGGCGCCTGGAGAGGAAGCGCTCCATCAGCAGCCCGTGCTCGACCGGGTCGGCGTGCGCGATCCCGAGGAGATGGTTGACCAGGGAGCCCGCACCGGAGCCCCGGGCGGCGACCCGTACCTCCATCGCCCTTATGTCATCCACGACCTGCGCAACCGTCAGGAAGTAGGAGGCGAAACCGTGGTAGGCGATGATGTCCAGCTCCTGGTGCATCCGCTCCCAGTAGTCGCGCCTGCGGTCGTAGCCGCGCAGCACCATGCCGGCGGCGGCGCGGGAGGCCAGCACCCGCTGGGCGGTGCGCCGCCCGGCGCCGACGAGCTCCGGTTCGGGGAAGTGGACGGTGCCGAGGCCGAGGTCGCCCTCGGGGTCGACGACACAGGCGTCGGCGGTGCGCCGGGTCTCCGCGAGCAGCCGCTCCCCGGCGTCCCGGCCGAGACCGGCGGCCGAGGCGATCCGCCCGGCGGTCTCCGCCATCGCGCGGGCGCCCTTCAGCCAGCGCTCCCCGCTGTCGAGCGGGGCGCGGCGGGGGTCGACGGGGACCAGCCCGCGGGCCGCGTCGAGCACATCGGCGACCGGGCCCTGCCCGGCGTCGGCGTACCGGACGGCGTTGGTCAGCACGGCCCGTACTCCCTGCTCGGCGGCGAAGCCGACGGTACGGGCGGCGAGCCGCAGCGATCCGGGTCCGGTGCCTTCGCGCCCGTGGTGGACGGCTTCGAGGCGCAGGTCGTCGCCGTAGACCTCCCGCCAGCCGGCGAGCAGCGCGGCGGCCCGGTCCGGGCGGCCGGCGGTCAGCGCCCTGCCGACGTCGGAGGCGGGGCCGAGCAGCACGGTGAGCCCTTCGGCGGGCAGCTCGGACCGGCCGACCAGGGGCTGTCCGGCACCGTCGGGCGCGGGGGCGTGGGCGGCGGTGACGAGACGGCACAATTCCGCCCAGCCCCGGGCTCCGTCCCGGGCGAGGAAGGTGGCCCGGGGCGCGGATTCATCGACGAAGGCGCCACCACGGACCGGGGTCCGCAGCCGATGCGTACGCCCGCCGTCTCTCGTATGCTCCGCCGCCGCGGGACCCACCGCGAGCTCCACCCCGAAGAGCGGCCGCACCCCGGCACTCTCGCAGGCCTTGGCGAAGCGGACCGCGCCCGCGAGCGTGTCGCGATCGGTCAGTGCCAGAGCGCCCATCCCCCGCTGGGCGGCGCGCTCCGCCAGCCGCTCCGGATGCGAGGCCCCGTACCTCAGGGAGAACCCGGAAACGGTACGCAGATGCGTGAACCCGGGCACCTGCACCTCCTGAACGATCCGTACTCACCACCCCCTCGTTCTCCACCATAGACCAAGTTTCGAACATTCGTACGATACCCGGAGCGCGGAACGGTCCCCCGGCCCCGACCGGTGATCGGCAAGGGTTCCGGTCAGCCATTCGGCCCAGCCCCGACTGCACGATCGGCCGACGCCCCGGAACGTGGGGGCATGACTTTCGCTGACGAGGTGAAGAACGCCGTCACTCCACGGGCCGCACTGCTCGTCATCGGTGTGCTCGGACTGCAGCTGCTGTTCATCGCGTCCTACGTCGGGGCGTTGCACAGACCGAAGCCGACGGACGTACCCTTCGGCGTCGTCGCGCCCCGGCAGATTTCCGCACAGCTCCTCACCGAGCTGAAGAATCTCCCCGGCGGCCCGCTGGACCCCCGCGCGGTCACCGACGCGGCCACCGCCCGCGAGCAGATCCTCGATCGCAGGATCGACGGCGCCCTGGTCGTCAGCCCCCAGGGCACGACCGACACCGTGCTGGTCGCCTCCGGCGGCGGCACCTCGCTGGCCACCACCCTGACGAAGATCATCACGGAGGTCGACCGGACCCAGCAGCGCACCGTACGGTCCGTGGACCTGGCCCCGGCCTCCAACCAGGACTTCAACGGGATCTCGTCGTTCTACCTGGTCGTGGGCTGGTGCGTCGGCGGCTACCTCTGCGCCTCGATCCTGGCGATCAGCGCGGGCTCCAAGCCCGCCAACCGTCAGCGCGCGGTGATCCGGACCGGCGTCATGGCGCTGTACTCGATCCTGGGCGGAATCGGCGGCGCGATCATCATCGGCCCGATTCTCGGTGCCCTGCCCGGAAGCTTCTGGGGCCTGTCGGGCCTGGGCGCACTGACCGTCTTCGCGGTCGGCATGATCACCCTCGCCCTCCAGGCCCTCACCGGCATCGTCGGCATCGGCCTGGCCGTCCTGATCGTGGTGATCGCGGGCAACCCCAGTGCCGGCGGCGCCTACCCGCTGCCGATGATCCCGGACTTCTGGCGGGCCATCGGTCCCGCGCTGCCGCCCGGGGCGGGTACCTGGGTCGCGCGCTCGATCGCCTACTTCAAGGGCAACGCGGTCACCGGCCCCCTGCTGGTGCTGTCCGCGTGGGCGGTGGTGGGCACGGCCGTCACACTCCTGGTCGCCATGCGCCGCACACCGGAGGAACTCACCGGCGAGCGGCCACCGTTCGGCTCGAATCCCGCCTGACCAGGCCTCCCGGGCGCGTCATTTCAGGTGCTGCGCCAGCTTCTCCAGCCGGCCCGCGAGCGAATCCCCCTGGGCCGCGACCTTCGTGGCCTTGCCGGACCAGAAGTCCGGGCTCGTCAGCCGCCCGTACCGCACGGCCCACGCCGCCGCCTCGCGGTCCAGCCGCTCGGCCTTCATCCGCATGTCGGCCTCCGCCGGTGCCGCCAGTACGTTCAGCTCCTCCACCAGGCGTTGGACCTTCCGCACGAGCGGGCTGGTACGCGGACCGGACCGGCGGTCCGCACCGGCGGCGGCCCGCCGACCGGGAGCGTCCGCCGAAGAGCCGCGCCCGGGAGCAACGGACGCTTGAGCAGGGGCGTACCGTCCCGCGGGGGCCGCGGCACCGGCCGGTCCACCCACAGGACCCGGAGCCGTCCCCACAACGGGCCCGGCGTGGAGAGGCGGAGGCGTACGATCCGTCGCCCAACCCGCAGGCCCTCGGGCGTCATCGCGCAGGCGTCGAGCGGCACCCAGTCGGTGCTGCTCCGCGCCCCTTCCGCCCTGATCCGGATACGCCGCTCCACCCCCTCAGTCCCGAAACGGAAGCGGAGTACGTGGCCGAACGTCCCGTACATCTCCGCCATGGTCTCCGGGTGGGCGGAGTTGGAGCGCGACGCGGCAAGCCTGGACTGGGTTTCACGGACCCGGAAGTCGACGGCGTCACCCGGCCCCGTACCCAGATCACGCAGCACGGCCCGCGCGTCGACACCGCTCCTGCGGGCCCAGCGGGCGAGGTCCTGCTTGATGAAGAGGTGGTCCGCACTGTTCGCGCCATTGGCCTTGCGCCGGCAGGAGGTGTTCGGTGCGTGGGCGAAGTGGCAGACCTTGTCCACGTAGAGCCGGTCGGACAACTTGTTGCCGCAGCCACCGAGCTGGGTGCCGCACCAATAGCTGTACGTCGGATGCCGCCGACGCAGGCGCCGGAGCTCGTCGGCCTCTTGCGGCAGAACGATGCCCAGGCCCGATGCGGCGCTCCCGATGACCGCGGTCTGCACCAGCCGACGATCCGACTCGGCCATGGCGCCCCTCCCCCGAATGGTTCACACAATCCACTCTTTCCTGCACATGCATTGAAGCATGCACGCAGGTCACGATAAAGATCGACTCGATCCGGGCAATGGGCTGACCAGGCACTCGGTCTTCGTCCGAGCTCCCGGAAATGGCAGGAACTACGGGACAGCCCTCAGCTCTCGCCGGACACGGCCGAGACCAATCGGGCGAGCGACACGATGACCAACAGGAAATGTCCCGAGAGAGGCACGATCGCCGCCACCTGGAGAACGGCGAACGAGACGCCGCGCTGTTGCCCCGGACGGGACGAACCGCCCCTGGCCGTGAGCCGGATCCCCCATACGGCGCCCATCAACGCAACGAACGCCAGGTAGTCCGGAGCGGCCTGGAGCAGAAAGACCGGAACAAGCAGAAGGTATGCCCCGCACAGACGCTGCGCCGCCTTCTTCTTCCGCGCCGCCTCGTTCTTCTGCGCCGACGTCCGCGCCGGGCCGGGAACCGCGCCGACTCCGTGGCTGCGTCCCTCGGCAGGCGGTACGGGCGCGGTGGTCGACCCCGGTGGGAAGTCACCGCCTCGGCCCGTGTCCGCGGGCCTGGGCCGGGCCGGCTCGGCCGGTGGTGGAGGAACGGGATCCGTCGACGTGACCACGGCCGTCGGCGCCGACGTCGGCACGAACCGGGCGGCGTCCGCCTGCGTCACCGCGTGGCTGATCTGTTCCCGTACGTACTCGATCCGCGCGCGCATCGCGTGTGCGTCCTGGAACCGGTCCCCCGGATTCTTCTCCAGCGCGCGGGCCACCAGCGCCTCGACCGTCTCCGGCACCCCGACCCCCACGGATGCCAGGGTGGGTGCCGCCGTGGTGGCGTGCTGGTAGCCGATGGAGATGTGCGAGTCGCCGTCGAAGGGCAACTGACCGCTGATCAGCTGGAACAGCATGACGCCCACCGCGTACAGATCGGATCTGCCGTCGATCGCCCGACGGCCTTCGAACTGCTCGGGGGACATGTAGTGGGGAGTTCCGATCAGGCCACCGGTGGCTGTCAGTACGGTCCCTCCCGACCCCGGCCCCGACACGTCCAGTGCGCGAGCGATACCGAAGTCCATCACCTTGACCGCACCGTCGTCGGCCACGACGACGTTGGAGGGCTTGATGTCACGGTGCACGATTCCCGCGGCGTGACTGGCCGTCAGCGCGGAGAGCACCTCCGCGGTCAGTGCAAGGGCCCTGTCGAGCGTCATGGCCCGGCCGGAAGCCGCGTACTCCGCGAGCAGCGCGCTCAGCGTGGCACCGCGCACGAACTCCATCACGAGGTAGGGAATCAGCCGTTCGTCCTCGAACCGCTCCTCCCCCGTGTCGTGCACCGCGACCACGCAGGGGTGGCTGAGCCTGGCCGCCGTCCGGGCCTCACGTCGGAACCGCGCCCGGTACTGCTCGTCGTGGGCCAGGGCGGGCAACATGGTCTTGACGGCGACCGTCCGGTTCAGCGCCGTGTCGTGCGCCTTGTGAACGGCAGCCATACCGCCCTGGCCGACCTGCTCCTCGATGCGGTAGCGCCCGCCCGCCAGCACCACACCTGTCCGGATCGGTCCGGTCGCGCCCACCACTGTGTGCTCCTCCCCCGACACCCCGGCCCGGAGCCACCGGGCGGCAGCGAACGGGCAGGGCGGCCAACGAGTATATGGGTGCGGTGACTGCCGGTGGCCGAAGGAGCCGGCCGGCGACGGAGTTGACGGCCGACGTGATCGACTCGCGGCCCGTGCACGCCGCGTCCGCTGTCGGAGCTCGGGGCCTTCCGGGCGGAAAGACCTGGCCGATCGGGAGATGAGGAGCTACGCTGCCCCGCGATGACAACTCACTCCGATATCAGATCGGGGGACCCGTCCGCGCAAGGTGAGTACTGATGCTCACTCAGGCCGCGAACAGGGATTCCCGCCTTTCCTTCTGGCTGCGCGTGCGAGAGTTCGCCGTGCCGCCCTCCATGATCGAGACCGCGACCGCCCGCCGGCATGCCGGCGACTGGGCAGGAGCGTGCGCCGCCGCAGGCCTCGATGTCGATCTCGACCCACGGTCCGTGGCACGCACCCACGGCCGGGAACTCGCGTCCCGGGCCCGGGACGATCTGCGCCACCTGGCTCCTGACCTGTTGCGCTGGCACCTGCCGAGGATCGCTCCTCGCGGGCTGCTGCGTCCGGGCCTGACGATCGGCAGCCCCGAGAAGTCGGACGGCTCATGCACGCTGGCGATGACCGTGGTCAGCGGAAGGTCCAGGGAGGCGGCGAGCTGGGTCAGGGCGGCGGTCTTGCCGATGCCGGGCTCGCCCCACAGGAGTACGGGCAGATCGGCGGCCACGGCCAGCGTCAGCGCCTCCAACTGCATGTCCGAGCTGCCCGAGCGGGGGGATCTGCGTCAGGCCGTGCTCGACGGTGTGGTGGCGGCGGTCCGCAATCGCCCGGAGAAGTCCCGCTGGGACGCGGCATGGGCGCTCCTGGTCCGGGCGCTGGAGACCGGAGCCCCGGACGTGGTGGTCGTCCCCGCGACCACGCTCGCCTCGTTGCGCCAGGAGGACTGGGACGTCCCGGCATCGATCGAACAGCTCGCCGGAGCGGTGTCCCTGTCCCGGCGGGCGGACCGGGCGGCTGCCCGGACGGCGGACCGGGAAGCGGTCGCCGCGAAGGCCGGCCGATGATCCCGGACGCGCCGATGGTCCCGGACACAGCGATGGCCCCGGACGCACCGGGAACACTGGACCTCGACAAGCTCTTCGCCGCCCGGCTGCAAGCCGTCCGGGCCCGTCCCTACTTGGCGACGGCCCTGTTCGCCCTGGGTGTCGTGGAGTCGCGACGGGTACCGACGATGGCCGTCGACCGGCACTGGCGGTGCTATGTCTCGCCCGGTTTCGTGGACCGGACCCCGGTGGAGGAACTGGCCGGGGTCTGGGTGCACGAGGTGTCGCACCTGCTGCGCGACCACCACGGGCGCAGCGACCGGGTCGCACGGGAGCGCGGGCTGACCGGCCCCGCGGAACGGCTGCGGATGAACATCGCCGCCGACTGCGAGATCAACGACGACGTGTTCGGTGAGGGGCTGGCCCGGCCGGAGGGCGTCGTCGATCCGGCCTTCCTGGGGCTCCCCGAGGGCCGGCTCATGGAGGACTACCTGCGCCGGTTCCGGCTCGGGCCGCATACGCAGGACCTGGCCTGGCTGGACTGCGGCAGTGGCGCCGACGGACTGGAGCGGGAGTGGGACCTGGGGCCGGACGGCGCGCACGGCCTCAGCGAGCAGGAACGGGACGCGGTCCGGTTCCGGGTGGCGCAGGGCATCACCGGCCGTCCGGGGAACGCCTCGAAGGGGTGGAAGCGGTGGGCGGAGAAGGCCTTCCACCCGCCGCAGCCGTGGCGGGAGTTGCTGGGTGCGGCGGTACGTTCGGCCACCTCCGGGTCCGGCGCGGGCGAGGACTACACGTACGGCCGCCCGTCGCGGCGCTCGGCCGGTGTGCCCGGCGCCGTGCTGCCGAGCCTGAGGCGCAGACCGCCCCGGGTCTCCGTGGTCATCGACACGTCCGCTTCGGTCAGTGACACCGAACTGGGCAGCGCGCTCCTGGAGGTTGCCGCGATCTCCCGCGCCGTCGGCGGCCGTCGCGACCTGATCACCGTCCTTCCGTGCGACGCGGCGGCCCGGGTCGCGCATCCGCTGTGCCGTGCCGAGGGAATCCCGCTGGTGGGCGGCGGGGGCACGGATCTGCGCTCAGGCTTCGCCAGGGCCCTCCGGATGCAGCCGCGGCCCGATGTCGTCGTGGTCCTGACCGATGGCCAGACCCCCTGGCCGAGCACACAGCCGCCGTGCCGGACGGTGGTGGGCCTGTTCCCCCGGTCGTGGGACGAGGACGACGATCCCCACTACGTCCCGGGCTCCCCGCCCGAGTGGGCGCGAACGGTCGTCATCGGCGCGGATCCCGGGAGGCGGTGAACCCGCGGCCGACGTCGCCGACCGGTCGTACGGGTCCGGTACGGGTGCCGTACGGGACTCGAAGACCGCGGGCGCCGAAACGGTGCTGTGGGTCGGTCAGGGCGAGTGGGCGGCGTTCGTGGGCCTCGCGCGCGGTTGGCGGACACGCCCTCGCCCTCGCAGGGCAATACGCCTACGGCCTGCCCGGCGTGCGACGAGAGGGCGTGGGCGGAGGCACCTCGGTGGGATCGTGCAGCGTACGGACGATGATGTCGCCCCTCGTGTGTCCGGCGACGGTCGCCGCCTCGGCGTGGTCACGGGCCGCCTGCTGCAAGGCGTCGGCCACCACCCGGGCGGCCGCGGCGGTGCCGTCGTGGCCGGTGCGGTAGAGCGTCCGTGTGATCTGGCTGCCGGTGACGGGCAGCGTCGTCACCGTCACCTGCTCCAACTGGGCCGCGAAATGCGCCGGCAGGACCGCGGCCCCGAGCTGCCCGGCCAGCAGCGTCTGGACGGCGATCATGTGGTCGGCCAGGTGCTCGACCGACGGCACGACCCCGTGGACGCTCGCGAACCGGGCGAAGGCACGGCCACGAGCGGAGTGCGCGGGGGCGCTGATCCACGGACGGCCGGAGAGTCCGGCAGCGCCGGTCGGCACGTCCCAGGTGGCCGGGACGACCACGCGGTAGTAGTCCTCGCTCAGCACCTGCGCCCGCACCGAGGGCGGCAGCGGCAGCGCGGTGTCCCGGTCGTCGGTGACGACCAGGACGTCCAGCTCGCCCATCCGCAGCTGCCGCAGGCCGTCCTGCAGCCCGGCCTCCACGAACCTCGGTTCGACCCGCGGATGCGACCTGGCCAGCAGCCGCAGCGCCCGGACCGCGATCCGGGCAAGCACCCACGACGTGGCCCCGATCGCCACCGGCCCCTGGACGCCCTGCTGGTTCACGGAGCCCAACTGCTGTGCCGCGGCGGCGAGCTCCTGACCGATGCGGTCCCCGGTGGCGGCGAGCATCCGGCCGGCCGCGGTGAGTTCCAGCCGTGGGCCCGAACGGTCGACCAGTGGCAGGCCCACCTCTCGTTCCAGGCTCGCCAGTTGCTGCGAAACCGCCGACCGCGTATGGCCGAGCACGCGTGCCGCCGGAGCGAGGCCGCCGCTCCGCGCGATCGCGCTCAGGACCAGCAGGCGCCTGGGGTCGAGGTCCATGCGCGCTGCCCTCCTCCGTGTCAGGGGATGTGCCACGGACTGTACCGACGCACCGCCAGTCCCTCTGTCGAGGGGGGTTAAGCACTGCTGTGCAACGGGGCTGCCTCGCGGCCCTACAGCTGCGAGACTCACCGATATCCCGAGGGCTTCGGCCAGCATCCGCCCTGGCACAGGCATGCCCGAAGCCCGGTCATGTCCCGTTCACAAGGAGGCCGCACATGGCCAGTTCCGTTCCGAAGCGCGTCCGAGTGTCGTCCGCCCCGCGTCCCGGTCGGCCCCCGGTCGCGCTGGCCGTGGTCTGCGCCCTGTTGGGACTGCCCCTGGTGTCGGCCTGCGGCCCTGCCACCGACTCGTCCAACGGCCCTGCCGCCCCCACTGCCCGGAGCGGGCCCTCCGACGGCGGCACCCACGGGAACAACGGGAACGACAGGAACAGCGGGAACAACAGCAGCTCGTGGGCGCTCAGTGCCCCGCAGGTCGCGGCCGGCTATCCGCAGGGTCAGCCACCGGCGGACATGGTGCGGAGGTTCAACGACGACACCCGGAAGAACGCCGCGCGTCTCGACGTGTCCGGCACACCGGTACGCGCCTACTACGACGACCGGGCGGACGGCGCGTGGATCTTCTACACGGGGGTCACCGGCAGCGGCTTCGAGCCCGACCACCTGCACGACATCCTCAACCAGCTCCCGGCGGTCCACGACGACGGCGCCGGCGACCGGACCACCACCAGCGCCATCGACGCCAAGCCAGGCCCGCACGGCGGCCGGGCGATCTGCAACACCGTCCTCCTCCGGACCGACATGCTCGCCACAGCGGTCTCCACCTGCTCCTGGTTCACTCCGACCACCGCCGCCGGCGTCACCCTAATCGCCAAGGCCGACGGCACCAGCACCAAACTCGGCTTCACCGCCGCCGATGTCGCCCCGATCATGCGGGCGATCCGCTCCGAGGTCGAGATCCCGCGACAGTAGCGCCGTCGGCCGGCACCGGACGGAATGACGAGCACGCCCCCCGAACACCCCTTGCGGTTTCCCAACGCACCGTCCCGGTAAGGGGTCTGATGAGCCATCATCGAATCGGGTGGGAAAAGACGGGCACGCGGTGCCCGCACCTTACGGAGGAGGCGCCAAGTGCGTAGTCGGGTGCGCGCGGACGACGGGCGGCATCTGGTGGTGGAGCGTCTCGGGGATCCCCGTGGCAGACCGGTCTTCCTGCTGCACGGGATGCCCGGCAGCAGGCTCGGTCCGGCTCCGCGCGGCATGGTCCTCTACCAGCGCAAGACCCAGCTGATCACCTACGACCGGCCGGGCTACGGCGAATCCGACCGGCTGCCGGGCCGCTGCGTCGCCGATGCCGTCCAGGACGTACGGGCCATAGCGGACCACCTCGGTCTCGATCGGTTCGCCGTGGTGGGCCGGTCCGGTGGCGCCCCGCACGCCCTGGCCTGCGCGGCGCTGATGCCCGAGCGGGTGACCCGTACCGCCGCGCTGGTCGGGCTGGCCCCGTGGGGGGCCGACGGTCTCGACTGGTTCGACGGGATGGCCGCCTCCAACGTGCTGGCGTACTCCACCGCGGCGGCCGATCCGGACGGGCTCGCGGAGTCGTTCATCTCACGGTCCGCGGTGATCAGGAAGAACCCGGTCCGGCTCATCGACGATCTGCGCCAGGAACTGACCGAATCCGACCGGCTGGTGGTCAACGACGCCGGGGTCCGCACCATGCTGCTGCGCAACTACCGTGAGGGGCTGCGCACTTCCGCCTGGGGCTGGATCGACGACGCGCTCGCGTTCAGCAATCCGTGGGGGTTCGACCCCGCGGACATCACGGGTCCGGTGATGCTGTGGCACGGCGAGAAGGACGTGTTCTCGCCGGTGGGCCACTCCCGCTGGCTGGCCGAACGCATCCCGAACTCCACCGTCGTGGTGGAACCGGCGGCAGCGCACTTCGACGCCCTCCACGCGCTGCCCAGGATCCTGAACTGGCTGCTGGACCCGCCCGCCCGCTGAGCGACGGGCGGGCGGGTCGGGGAGCGTCCGGCGGCGGCCGGACGCTCCTCGGGCTCATACCGCCATCGGTTCCAGTTCACGCTCGAACCGGCGCTCGTCCCGGGCGATCCGGCTCATCGGATGGTCCTCGCCGAGCTGCCGGGACAGCTCCTCGGCCGATTCCGCCCGCAGCCGCATCGCCTCGTCCTTGCGCCCCATCGCGTCGAGGGTGACCGCCATGTTCGACTTCATGGCCAGCGTCTCCGGGTGGTGTGCCCCGAGGACACGCCTGAGCTGTCCAGCCACCTTCCGTTCGGTTTCCAGCACGATGTCGAGATTGCCCGTCTCAGCCGTCGCGTTGGCCAGGTTCATCACACAGAACAGGGTGTTGGGGTGCTCCGGCCCGTACACCTCGCGCATCGAAGCGACCACCCGGGTCAGTACCCGTTCCGACTCCTCCACCTCGCCGGCCCCCAACTGGTAGACGCCGAGGTTGTTCAGGGCGGCCAGGGTGTACGGGTGCTTTTCCCCCGGCACCTTCATGTATTGGTCGACGACCTCCTGCGCGGTGTTCCTGGCCTCGGTGGTCTCGCCCGCCGCGTACAGGTCCGCCGCCATGTTGAGGTCACAGGCCAGCGACTCCGGGTTGGCGGCTGTGTACTTGGCCCGGTACCTGGCACGGGTGGCCACCGTGAGCCTGCGGGCGTCCTCCAGCCTGCCCGCCCGGCGCAGCGACACCGCGAGGCTCTTCGCCGCGCTCAGCGTGCCCGGGAAGGCCCGGCCGAGCGTTGCCTTGTAGCTGTCGTACGTGCGGCTGAGGATGCCGACCGCGTCCTCGTACCGCCCGACGTCACGCAGGTCGCGGGCCAGGTTCATGGCCGAGGAGAGGCTGTACGGGTGCTCCGCGCCGAGCACCTCGACCCGCTTGTCGAAGACGTCCTGGTCGATCTCCCTGGCCCTGGCGTACTGCCCGATGGACCGCAGGGTGAACGCCAAGTTGTTGGCCGCCGCCAGGGTCCTCGGGTGCGAATCGTGGAAGATCTGATTGAACCCGTCGGTCGCCTCCGTCGCCAGCTCGATCGCCCTGGTGTACTCACCCAGCGTGCCGAGGTCGGTCGCCAGGCTGCTGGTGCTCATGTACGTGTGCGGGTGCTCCGGTCCCAGGACCTCCTGCTGCATCGTCAGGGTGATCTCGTCGAGCTCCTTCGCCTCCACATATCGGCCGCGCGAACGGTAGACGTTGGCGAGGTGGAAACAGAGGTAGAGGTACTGGATGTCCCGCTCCCCCAGCGTCTCCTTCCAGAGGGCACGCAGTTCCTCGCCGAGGGCGGCGGCGGTCCTGAAGTCACCTCGCTTCCAGAGATAGCGAACCCGGTCGATCAGCAGCCTGCGGGCCTCGGGCTCCTTGCAGTTGCGGGCATCGGACGGGCCGAGGTGCGGCCAGATCGTGGCGAACTGCGTCCAGCTCGCAGGGTTGTCGATCGGCTCGTTCTCGTCGTCGGGCCGGGCGCCCGCCAGGATGCGGTGGACGGCGTGCCGGGCGTCCCGCTGCTCCTCCTCACTGAGCTGCGCCCGGATGACGGCCTGGACGAGCCGGTGCACCTGGATGGAGTTGGAGACCTGGTCGACCTTGGCGAGGGCGAACCGGCCGATCTCCCGGATGACCCGGCCCAGCACCAGCTTCTCCTGGAGCGAGGCGTCGTACGGCTTCAGCGCGTCGATCATCTCCTTGCTGTACAGGAGGTTCCCGGAGATCGGCTCGGGGGCGAAGAAGGCGCAGAGCTGGAGCAGCCGCACCGCGGCGGGCGAGCGCTCCTTCAGCCGTTGGATGGAGATGTTCCAGGTCGCGGCGACCGGCTCCGGGTAACCGGCCGGCTGGTTGAGCGCCAGGACCTCCGGGGCCTGCCGGGCCAGTTGTTCCAGATAGGTGTCGATCGGAGTGGCGGTCTCCGCGATCCAGGCCGCCGCCTGTTCGACGGCCAGCGGCAGGTCACCGACCGCGGTGGCCACCTGGGCTGCGTCCTCGTCGCTCAGCCCCGGGGCCCGGCGCTGAAGGTGTTCGATGGACTCCTCGCGCAGGAAGACGTCGACGGGCAGGGCGTCGCCGTGCTGGGACCAGGCCTGGTTCCGCGAGGTGACCAGAATGTGGCCGGAACCGCCCTGCGGGAAGTAGCGCCGGAGCCGTTCGGGGTCGTCGGCGTTGTCGAAGACCAGCAGCCAGCGGTCCGAGGGCACACCGCGCCGCAGCAGGTCCACGGCCTCCTGGGAGGCCGCCGCCATGTCGTCGCCGCCCTGGGCGCCCAGCCGGACCGCGAGCTCGGCGAGCGCGGCCACCACGTCGTCGGTCTGCTCGGACGATATCCACCAGACCAGGTCGTAGTCGGCCATGAAGCGGTGCACGTACTCCAGGGCGACCTGGGTCTTGCCGACGCCGCCGAGTCCGTACAGGGTCTGCGGCTGCGGCAGCACGACGGCCATGCCGCCGCCGAGCTGGTCGCGCATCCGTTCCAGGACCAGGGAGCGGCCGGTGAAACCGGGGTTGCGCGGCGGAGCGTTCCAGATCCTGGGGACGGTGCCCGGGAAGCGCGGTCCCGGCGACACGGCGTCGGTGAGCTGTACGGGCCGGTCCAGGGCGCGCAGCAGGGCGGCGGTGGCGTGCACCTCGTCGAGCCGGAAGAGGTCGACGGGGTTGCGGTCGATGTAGGGCGCGGACAGCCGTACGTCACCGACCCTGAGCGGCAGCAGATGACGTCGGCCGCCGCCGGGGTCCTCCGCGACGGCCCGGTCCCAGAGGTTCACCGCGCGCTGCGACTTGAGGTAGGCGCTGGAGAGCAGCACCACGGTGCGGGTCGCGTTCTCGGTGGTGATCTCCGTCGGCTCGGCGGTCTCCCGCTCGGCGGACACATCGCGCGGTACGACACGGAAACCGGCCCGGGTGAGTACGGATTCGATCCAGTCGGCCCACATCCGGTTCTCCGCCACATAGCTGAGGAAGAGATCGGCCGGCAGCGCGGGCCTGCGCCTGGTGAACGCGTCACGGATGCGCAGCCGTACCTCTTCGCCGACCGGTGGCATCGAGGTGATCTGCTGGTCGGTGATGACGGAGGTGAGCCGTTCGAAGGCGGAGAGCAGGGAGTTGGTGAGGCCCGCCTCGTCGCCGAAGGTCGCGAGGGTCTCCTCGTAGGCGTAGTAGGGGCGGTACGGAATCTCCACCGCACCCCAGTAGGCGGTGAGTTCGTCCCCGGACAGGTCGCGCGGCAGCCGGTCGAACTTCAGCCGGGCCAGCGCCCGTCCGGCATCCGCCTTCTCCTTCTCGCCCTCGTCGATGCGCATCGGGACGGGGAAGATGGAGATGGGGCGGCCGGTGTAGCGCTCGGAGATCTGCCGGGCGACGGAGGCGGCGCCGTCGATGGACTGGTCGCTGAGCGTGAAGCAGTCGACGAGGACATCGGGGAGGTGGACGGTGCAGATGTCGGCGATGTCGCTGAGGCCGGTCCGGCTGTCGATGAGGACGTAGTCGTAGTTGGCCTTCATGTCGTCGCGCAGGGCGTCGAAGAAGTGGCCGCCGCCGAGGCGGTCGTAGAAGTTGTCCCAGTCGAAGGTGGAGACGGTCGCGGAGTATTCGCGGTTCTGCCGCCCGGCGGAGACGAAGTCGAGCGTGCCGCCCTGCGGGAACTCCCAGCCGAGTGCCTCGGGGGTGAGGGAGACGGCGTGCGGCTGGATACGCGCGTAGTCGCGGTGCCAGTCGTCGGCGCGCTGGACGGGGCTGGTCGCGGCCCACGCGTACTCGGTGATCAGATCGATGACGCCGGTGGTGGCACCGAGTGTCGAGGGGTCGAGGAACGGGTGGAAGAACCGGTGGAGCCCCGGCGCCTCCAGGTCCCAGTCGACGGCCAGTACCCGTTTTCCGTTGGCGGCGAGTATCCAGGCGGTGTTGGCCAGGGCCATGGTGCGCCCGGTGCCGCCCTTGTACGAGTAGAAGGTGACGATGCGCCCGTCACGACTGGCCGTCATCCGTGTCCTCCGCATCCGTCGCAGGGTCGTGTGTCTCGGGGGTGTCGTTCATCTGCGCCATCGGCCCCATCAACCGTGTCCGTTCGGTGTGTCCGCCGCCGGTGGCGGGCGGGTAGACCGCCGCATGTCTCAAGTACTGCTGGGCCGCCACTTCGACCACCTGCGGCAGGATCCGCCCGAAGGCGTCCATGCTGGGTACGCCTCTGGCTGCGACGCGGCAGTAGGCCCGCCCCTGACGCATCTTGGCCGGCATGGTCTGTTCGAGTTTCTCAGTCAACTCGGCTTCGAAGGCCCTGCTTTCGGAGTCCTCGCGGTTCCACGGCACGACCATCGTCACCCAGGGACGATTCTCGGCGTCGAAGGCGGCAAGCCGCCTTCGACGCTCCTCGTCCTGCAGGGCCCAGCGGTCGACGAGCAGGATCTCCGGTCTGCTGGGAGGCTGTTTGCCCTCCGGGTGCCCGGACTCCTCGTCGAAGGAGGAGACGGTGACCTGGTAGTTGAGGGAGCGCACCAGGTCCTGGGCGACATAGGCCAGGGGGCGGGCGGCGGCCGGGTGGTAGGGGTTCCAGTCCTGCGGATTGTCGCCGTAGTAGTCGGCGTTGCGCCCCTCGGGCAGGTCGTGCCGTGTGGGGGCGGCGATGGTCACCTGCATGGGACGGGGTCCGCCCACTCCGCTGTTCGGCGGGCCGAAGGCGCTGGGAGCCAGCCGGTAGTCGACGGGGCGGCCGGTGCCGAGCCTTATGGTGTCGGCGACTGTGACGATGCGCTTGGCGAGTTCGTACACCGCGCGCTCGTACTCTTCCTCGAAGAGCTTGAGTTTGATCAGCCCGTAGAGCCCGTCACTGACATAACGGTCGCCGAAGTCACGGTGGTTGAACTGTAATCGCTCGGCCGGCCCGGGGAGCTGGCTCGGTGGTAGGGGTACCCAGAGCGCCGGGACGATCGCCTCGGCGCTCTGGTTGGAACGGGCCCGGTGATGGATGGCGCGCTGAGCGAAGGCGTACCACTCCTTGCCGCACATCTCGCTCGCGAAGTAACGCGGCGAAAACAGCGGAACAAACACCCGGCAGGTGGCGAGCGCCTCACCGAGCCGTTCCGACCAGCCTTCGCCGGAGCGTATCTCGCGGTCGATGAACCCCGCGGGCGCACCCGCGGGGAGATCGGTCAGGGCCATCACATGGCCGCAGAGATCCTGGAAGAGCCGCTCGACCCACATGTCGGGGTCCGTTCCACCGCCGTACCCCGGTGTATGCGCATAACTCAAGAAAAAGTACGGCCGATGGTCCGCCGCTCGCTGCTGCGTTGTTGCGTGCACACGACCCCCGTCCTGTGTGAGCACCCGCACCCGAGGAGTGATGGTGAATGCGAGCGAATTCATCATTCCGGAGCGGACGTTGCTCCACCCCCATGGCGTTCGGTCATTCAACGCCATTTTTCAGTCATACGTTCCCAGGTTCCGTCGATCATTCCTTGATCGAATCGGGTCTGCGCCTGCTCCTCCCGGTTGCCCCGTGCGTACGGACGGCCCGGCCGACCCGGAATGCGATCCTCAGATCTCTTTTCGCATCCGGTCCAGCAACCGTTTCCCATCGATGGTCAGTTCGGCGGCACCTTCCAGAGTGTCGAGGGCCTGCGGTACACCCTCCAGGTAGCGCGGGTCGAAAGCCCCCAACGCCATCCGTTCATAGGTGTCGGCCAGCAACCGGGAAAACGGAACTGGTTGTTCCTGCCAGGGAATCCGATGTTCCCAGGAGCCGTCCGCCGCGTAAAGATCCGTGACATCCCGAAGCGCCCGCAATTCGGCCCGCCGGAAACCGCGCAGCAGGGCGAACGCCATTTCCTCGGAACTTCCGTCCGAGGCGATCCCCAGCGCGCCGTATCCGTGCCGCCCCACGGCGGGCTCCGCCGGGGCCAGGCCGGTCAGCGGGGTGAGGGTGGTGAGACGGCCGGCCATCTCCTCGGTGCGCCCGGGAGCCTTCGCCTCGATGAGTGTCCATGCCTCGCCGATCCTGGCCGCCAGGCCGGCGGCGGCCCGCTCGTCGAGCGCTCCCGCGGCGGGCAGGGCGAAGCAGTCGCGGTACGGGTCGAGGTCGTCGAGCACGAAGCCGGCTGCCGAACCGGGTGTCGGGATCCGGCGCAGCGGCCGCCAGCCGGGACCTGCCACCTCCGGCCGTACGATGCGGCGCTCGGCCGCGTCGCCGCCTTCCCGCCGGACGAGGAAGCCGTCCTCGGTGGCACGCAAGAGCGCCGTGCCGCCCTCCCCCTCGTCCGCGATCCGCAGTTCACCGAGGCCGGGGAGGAAGATCCGGCCACCCGAGAAGGGCATCCGTACCAACAGATCCAGGCCGGTCCGTGCGACGGCGACCGCGAGGTACGCCGACATCCGGCGCGTCACCCGCATGGCCCCGGGCCGCTCGTGGACCAGTTCCATCGCGTCCAGCAGCCAGGTGCGCGCGTACGGGTGCGCCAGCACCTCGTTCAGGCCGCGGGCCCCCTGCTCGGACGCCTCGATGCCGGCGGCCAGCTCCCAGGCGGCCTCCCACTGCTTGCCGCCGTGCTGTCCGATGTCGACGTTGAGCAGGGCGAGCAGAGTGCGGGTGAGGTCTTGTTGGGCGGCGACCAGTTCGACGGGCTCGGTCACCGCAGGAGCGACGAGGGCCGCCGCCGTACGCGCCTCGATGCCGCGCACCAGTGCAGCCAGATCGGCGCAGTACACGGACGGGTTGTCGAATGCGTCGGACGGTCCCGTGGACCTGTACCGGTGCGTGTACAGGCCGCCTCCGCACGAACGGACGACGGGGCATTCCCGGCAGGTCTCGCTGACGCCGGCCAGCCCGAGCTGGCGGGCCCGCACCCCGGGGTGGGCCGCGACCTCGTCGAAGGCATGGGTGAAGACATCGAATCCGGTGGCCGCCGCGCCTTCGTAGGCGCTCTTGAGCGAGTCGACCTGCTCCAGCTGGCCGTCGGTCTCGACAACGACGAGGTCCGTGGGGGCGAGCCCCAGGGACTCCGTGAGGCTGGGGCCGCCGCTCAGCGTGGACAGCACCGAGGAGAACAACCGCACCGGCACCGGGCGTCCCCGCTCCTGCCAGTGGTCGAAGACCGCGAGAAGCCAATCGGCGTAGGCGGTGGGGGAATCGTCCGGACGGGGCGGCGGATCGTCCCAGGTGGCATGCGGGAGCAGGAAGTCGATGAGTGGCGGGTCGAGCTCGGCGAGCGCATCGAGAACCGCGCGCGGGTCGTTCGCGATGTCGACGGTGCACAGGAGCCCGAGGTAGAGATGGCGGTATCGCTCCTGCCGGAGCAGCTCGACGGCCTTGAGGACCAAGGCGTGGCTGCTGCGCCCGTCGGCGTAGCGGCGGTGTCGGTCGTTGGCGACCCGGTCACCGTCGAGGGAGATGCCGACCCTGACGCCGAACTCGTCGAAGAGGTCGAGATAACGCGGGCTGAGCTGGACTCCGTTGGTGTGGATACGGAGGTCGAGCTCCGCGACGCCCTCGAAGGCGGAGGTGAGCTCTTCGCAGACGCGCCGCAGCCGGGCGGGGCCCGCCAGTAGGGGCTCCCCTCCGTGCAGGATCACTGACACGGAGGGCAACGCATGCGTTGTGGCATGCTCGGCCAGGCGCTGAGCTGTCCGGAAGATGACGTCGTCAGAGATTGCTTTAGGGCGGGTACGCCAGCTCTGATCTGCATGTTCGTAGACGTAGCAATGATCACAGGCGAGATCGCACCTGCTGTGCACTTTGAGCACAATTTCGCGGAATGGGACCAGGGGTCCTGTCATTCCCTCAGTCTAGCCAGCATGTAACGCAAATCAGAGCGCGGAACTGAAGGTCGACGCCAGGCTGTGGCGATCGGCCGAGGCAGAAAATACCCGGCCAAGCTTCCTGGCGGCTTCTGCGGTGCGGGTGTCGATCTTGGAGAGCGGCACCGAGTCCTTCTTCGCAACAGCGAAGGGGCGAGGGGATTCAGAGATCTTCACGGCCGTCCTTGAGGGGAGTTTTCCGGATCAGGGAGAAAAGCAGCCAGTTTCTGTATGAACACAGTGCCCGGCGGCACGACTTTACCTCTCTATCCCGGCTGACGCACCGCAGTGATCCTTTCTTCGTCCCGATGCAGTACAGGACTTACTCTTCCCGCTCGAACAGGCCTCATCACGCCGCGCAAGTCGGGGGAAACCCGAGGGAAACACAGGTGGGGCAGGTCATTGGGGGGGGCGAACCCGGGCCCGCCCGTGCCGCCCCGCGGCAGCACGGGCGGCTCACGTCCCGGCGGGCGTCAGTCGGCCACCGGAGCGACCTTGTCGGTCCATACGCCCTTCAGGCAGTCCATGGTCCGCTCATGGGTGTCGCCCACGACATCCGTAACCCTCACACGGACATAGAGCGACTGGACCCGCTGGGCAAAGGATTCGGAGAACGCACCCACCAGCACCGTGTCATGACCTCCCACGGCTCCCATCAGAGGAAATCCGGCACCGAACGCGATGAGCCGGAAGTCCTCCCCGACGACGAATCCGGCCTCGGTCAACTCGGCCACGGTGTCCGGCACGCTGCTCCACCGCGCGTCGGCCGAGTCGTCCGCACCCTGCATGACCACCCTGATGTCCCATGATTCGATCACGGCCATGTGCTGGCCGCCGTTGAGTATTCCGACGCGCCACGCAGGCGCCTGGGCGGTCAGCAGTCCCTTCGTCCAGGCAGCCCGCCAGCCCAGGTACGGCCTGACCGTGCGGGCGTACTGCGCGCGTGCCAGTACGGCCCCCAGCGAGACCGCCAGCAGACTTCCCAGCACCTGCCCATCGATCAGCTGCAGACGCCACGGCCACTCGGCCTGCGCCTCGGCCGACACGTTGACCCGGACCGCTTCCCAGACGAGCAGTGCGGTCAGCAGGCCGAGGAGCACGAGCGGCGCGGTGAACAGCAGAGGGCTTCGGCGGACCCGACGCTGAGCGTCGGACAGCGGATCCACGTTCTCGCTGTATCCCTCAGTCATCCCTGATCCTCCGTCAGTCCGTCGCGAGACACATACTGGACGTCAACACGCCCAGCAACAAGGTCTGTTGGACCACATTGCCACAGTGTCCCGGATCGCACGAGGGGGGCCTTACCGGGGACCGAAAAGCACCACTGACGCCCCAGGTCCATTGCCGCGCCCGACGGTGCACCTCTACGCTCGTGGCCCCATTCAAGTCACCGAACGAGCATGCCCATAACCGCAAACGGGAGTGAACATGACGGCGCTTCCAGGGCCGCTCCAGAGCATGGTCTTCAGGAACGCCGATCTTCCGGCGCTCTTTCACCACACGGACGGGATAGCCGTCGCGAGGCAGCGGGAGGCGGTGAACACCACCCGCATTCAACTGATTCTCCTGGTCACCGGGGCCGTACCGGCCGCACTCCCCTGGCACGTCGAGATCGCTGACACGTTCCAGCTCTCCGATGCCGTCGGCGTGTTGGCCTACCTGGGCGTCCTGATCACGACGTACCTCTCCGCCCGGCGCAAAGCAAAGTCGCATTGGCAACTCAACCGCTCGGCGGCGGAGTTCATCAAGTCGATGTGCTGGCGCTACTCGGTGCACGGATCACCGTTCGACACCAGCACCCATCACCCGGAGGCGGTGTTCGCCAATCGCCTCGAAGAGGGTCTTCAGGAACTCCGCAAAGTGGGGTGGGCCGACCCCCGCGACCTGACGGCGGATTCGGGCGGGCTGATCACCGGCTCGATGCGCGAGTTGCGGGAGAAGGCGTTCACCGTACGCAAGGAGACGTATGTACGGGACCGGCTGATAGAGCAGAGAAGTTGGTACCGCAGGCGCCAGGAGGTCTCCCGGCGGGCCACCCTGGTCTGGTCGACCACGATTGCGGCACTGACCGCGCTCGCCCTGGTGTTCGCCGTGCTGAGGATGTTCTCCGTCACCCAGTCCTTCGCCCCGACGGGGGTGCTGTCGGCAGCGGCGGCCGCCTGTCTGGCGTGGAGCGAGATGCGCCGGCACCACCCGCTGATCTCGGCCCACTCGCTGGTGGAGCAGGACCTGGAGGCGATGCAGGTGGCGATGGAGACCACGCTGACCGAGCGTCAGTGGCCGGGGGCGGTCTTCGAGACCGAGCGCATCGTCTCCCCGCAGCACACCGACTGGCTGGCCCGGCACCAGATGTGAGCCACCGGCCAGCGGCGGACCGCCCGTGGCCGGGCTCGCGCGCGGCCCCTGGCGCGGCGGACGGTCAGGTGCGCTCCACGCCCGCGCGCCAGATCACCGTGACCGGGCGGCCCAGGCTCCGGGCGTACGTCACGATGTCGCCCGTTCCGCCGAGGCCGCGGGCCGGCCGGCCGTCCCACACCGCGAGCAGCCGGTCGCAGTGGTCGGCGATGTACGCGCCCGCCGCGTAGTACGCCTCGTCGGTGGAGTGCGGGTAGCCCAGCCGGACCTCCCGGGCCGCCCGGCCCTTGAGGGCCCGGTAGCGGGCGAGTTCGGCCGCGTCGGCGAAGCAGGATTCGTAGTCGCCGCTCGGGATGACCACGGTCAGGTCCGCGCCGCGGGCCAGGGCGAGGTCGGCGAAGAGCTGGTCCGCTCCCACCGCCAGGCTGGAGAGGGCCTCCAAAGAGCCTTCGAGGCCGCCGAGCGCCGCCCGTAACCCTGCGAGCACATGGGCGTGGGCCTCCTGCGGGATGGTGCGATGACCGGTCACTCCGATGCGTTTCACGGACCTGGAACCCCCTGAGGTGTCTACCGGGGGCTCCGGAGGGAATCCCTCCGGTTGGTACGGAACCCGCCCCCGTCGCTCCTGCGTGACCGACCTGCCCCACATCCTCTCAAAAGCCGCGGGGTGAACGGGAGCCCCCGCCCGGGATTCGGACGGGGGCTCTCGCTCGGTCGGCCGCTTGTTCGAGGGGCGGACCGGGGGGTGCCGGTGCGTCAGTAGACGCTGACCCCGTACGCGCTGAGCGCCTCGGTGACCGGCTGGAAGTACGTGGTGCCACCGGAGGAGCAGTCGCCGCTGCCGCCGGAGGTGAGACCGATCGCGTTGGAGCCGGAGTAGAGCGGGCCGCCGGAGTCGCCGGGCTCCGCGCACACGTTGGTCTTGATCATGCCGTAGACGATGTCGCCGTTGCCGTAGTTGACCGTGGCGTTGAGGCCCGTGACGGAGCCGCTGTGGGTGCCGGTGGTGGAGCCGCGGCGGGTGACGGACATGCCGACCGCGGCATTGGCCGCGCCGGTGATGTCGACGCTGCCGACGGTGCCCTCGTGGGAGACCGAGGCGTTGTCGTACCGGACCAGGCCGTAGTCGTTGGTCGGGAAGCTGGAGTCGACCGTCGGGCCGATGCTGGTCGAGTTCGACGAGTTGGTGTACCAGGGCGGGTTGCCGTCGGTGCAGTGACCGGCGGTCAGGAAGTAGTAGGTGCTGCCGCTGCGGACGTTGAAGCCGAGGGAGCAGCGCCAGCCGGGGGCGTAGATCGCGTCGCCGCCGGAGAGCAGTTTGCTGATCTTCCCCGTGGTGCGCTCGATCTCCAGGGCGCCGGCGTTGGCTCCGGCGGACTGCTTGATCTGCTCGATCTCGGCCTTCGAGACCGTGCGGTCCGCGGTGACCACGAGCTTCTTGGACACCGGGTCGATGTTCCATGCGGTGCCCGCCACATCGGCGCCGAGCACGGCGTCGCTCGCGGCGGAGAGCTGCTGGGCGCTGAAGGTGGTGTTGGTGTCGGCCTGGGCGCTGGGGACGGCCAGTGCGGCGACGGCGACAAGACCCGCGGCGATGGCGACGGTCCTGGTGCGTCTCACGGTGCTGCTGAGGGGGGTGGTGCGCTTGATCCTCACTTTTCATTCCTCCCGAGGGGAAGTCGGGGGTCCGCCTGTGGGGTGGTCGGACCCGTGAGGCGCAGTCGTCGGCACGGCCATGGGCCCGCGATGCGGACATACCGTGCCCCTGACAAGCGCTGCTCGGGAGTATTCAAGGCGTCAACTTGTGGCGCAAGAGGGCCTGCCGGCCTGAACCTGTCGCACCGCACGGGAACGGCCCAAGCAGCGCATGGGCTGCCTGGGTCGCTGTCCCGACGGAATATGGCGGTGCGTCAGTTGTCGACGCGGTTGCGCTCCCCCGCCTCGACGGCGACGGAAAGGGTGTTGCCGGGCGGCGGGAAGGGGCAGATGAAGTGGTCCGCGAAGGCGCACGGCGGCAGCAGCGCACGGTTGAGGTCGACCGTCACCCTGCCGTCCTCGTCGGGCGCCGCGGGCCGCAGGAACCGGAAGCGGTAACTGCTGTTTCCGCTGGTGGCATCGGCGAAGACCGCCCAGAGCGAGCCGTCGGGCTCGACCGCGACATGCAGCGTGTGCTCCGTGCCGTCGACCTCGAAGGCGATCTCACCGTCGAGTCCGAGACCGCGCTCGACCCCGTCGGCGTTCTCGACCCGGACCGTACGGGCGCTGTCGTACGGGCGGAAGGTGCCCGGGAGCGCCCAGCGGGCGTCGTACGGGGTGGCCTCGATGGCCCGGAAGGCGCGCCGCGCCGGGGAGTCCGGGTCGAAGTCCCGTACCGCCCAGAGCCCTTCGCGGCTCAGCACGACCAGCCGCCGCTCGCCGTGCGCGACGCGGGACTCGTCGATCGGGCCGCGGTCGGCGGTGAGCCGGACCTGGCCGGTGAAGGGCTCACCATCGACGGTCAGCCCGTCCGCGGCGGAGGCGCTGAGCACCAGCTCGTCGCCGTCCTCCCGCCACTGCCCGGGTACCTCGGGGATGCTGCCCTCCGGGTAGTCGGAGAGCCAGTGGGTACCGGTGAGGGAGAGCGGCCCGTAGGGGCCGGCGACCGTGGCGGTGCGCTCCTCGTGCCAGTGCTTCCAGTCCTGTGCCGCCTGCTCGAATCCGTGCGGCTGCGGTGCGTCCGTGCTCATGCGATCAACCTTTCCATACCGGCTCGGCGAGCCCGAGATGCGACCGCAGCGTGGGACCGGTGTATTCGGAGCGGAACACCCCGCGCTCCCGGAGGAGCGGGACGACCCGGTCGACGAAGTCGTCCAGGCCGCCCGGGGTGAGGTGCGGTACGAGGATGAATCCGTCGGCGGCGTCGGCGGCGACGAACTCGGTGAGCTGCTCCGCGACCGTCCGCGGGCTGCCGATGAAGGACTGCCGGCCGGTCGTCTCGATGACGGTCTGCCGGATGGACAGCCCCTTCTCCTCGGACAGCGCACGCCAGCGCGCCGCGACGGCAATGGGACCTCCCCTGCTTGAGCGAAGTCGAGAGCTCGGGGAAGGGTCGCCGTGCTTGACCCGGCCCTGGACCAGCGAGGATTCGGGGTCCGGGTCGATGTCGGGCAGCGGCCCGTCGGGGTCGTACGAGGAGAGGTCACGGCCCCAGATCTGTTCCAGGGCCAGCAGCGCCGTCTGCGGGGAGACCTGTTGGCGGCGGATCTCGGCCGCTCTCTCCTGGGCCTCGGCGTCGCTGTCGCCGAGTACGAAGGTGACCCCGGGCATGATCTTCAGCTCGTCGGGTTCCCGGCCGTACTTCGCCAGCCGCGCCTTGACGTCGGCGTAGAAGGTGCGGCCCGCCTCCAGGGTGCCGTGCCGGGTGAAGACGACATCGGCGGCCGACGCGGCGAACTCGCGGCCCTCCGGGGAGTCCCCGGCCTGGATGACGACCGGGTGGCCCTGCGGGGAGCGCGGGACGGTGAACTCGCCCTCGATGGCGAAGTGCTGCCCCCGGTGCCTGAACGGGCGCGGGGCGCCGTCGGGGGTCCAGGCGTCCCACAGCTCGCGGGCGGTGGCGACGAACTCGGCGGCCCTCGTGTAGCGGTGGGCCCGGTCGAGGTAGCCGCCGCGCCGGAAGTTCTCGCCGGTGAAGGAGTCGGAGGAGGTGACGACGTTCCAGGCGGCCCGGCCGTCGCTGAGGTGGTCGAGGGTGGCGAGGCGGCGGGCCAGTTCGTACGGCTCGTTGAAGGTGGCGCTGACGGTGGCGGCGAGGCCGAGCCGGTCGGTGACGGCCGCCAGTGCGGCCAGCACGGTGAGGGACTCAGGACGGCCGACCACGTCCAGATCGTGGATGCGGCCGTTGCGCTCGCGCAGCCGCAGCCCCTCGGCGAGGAAGAAGAAGTCGAACGTGCCGCGTTCCGCGGTGCGGGCGAGGTGTTCGAAGGAGGAGAAGTCGATCTGGCTCCTGGAGCGGGGGTCCGCCCAGACGGTGGTGTTGTTGACGCCCGGGAAGTGGGCGGCGAGATGCATCTGCCTCGTCGCGGTGCTCATGCCCGTCCTCCTTCGAGGGCGTACCGGTTGGCGGGGCGGGCCAGCCCCAGGTGCTCGCGCAGTGTGCCGCCGGGGTAGAAGGTGCGGAACAGGCTGCGGTGCTGGAGCAGGGCCACGGTGCCGTTGACGATCCGTTCGAGGTCGCGCCCGGGGGTGATGGGCGTGAGGTGGAAGCCGTCCGCCGCTCCGCCGCGGTGCCACCGGGCGATCAGTTCGGCCAGGTCCACCGGACCGCCCCGGTAGTACGAGCCGCCGGCGGCGAGCGGTGGTCCGCTCTCCAGCCCCGGTTCCGGGGCGGTCTCGGCATCGCCGAGGTCGACGGTGAGCGCGACCAGGACCCGGAGCGTGTCGGGGTCGCGTCCGTGCGCCGCCGCGCGCCGGCGCAGATCGGCACGGGCCGCGGCGGCCTGCTCGGGGGCGGTGGCCCGGACCAGGACGACATCTCCGTGGCGGGCCGCGGTCTCCCGGGCCGGGCCGCTCGTCCCGTCGACGACGGTGACCGGGTGTCCCTGCGGGGGCCGGGGCACGATCGCCGGGCCCCGAACGGAGAAGGAGGCGCCCTCGAAGTCGACGTGGTGCAGCTTGTCGCGGTCGATGAAGCGTCCGGTGGCGACGTCCCTGATCTCGGCGTCGTCCTCCCAGCTGTCCCACAGTCGGGCGCCCACGTCGGCGCTCTCACCGGCCTCGCGCCACAGCTCGTCGGCGGGCGCCGCCGGACGCCGGCCGAAGAGCCGGGCCTCGGCCCCGGTCGTCGACACATCGATGTTCCAGCCCGCCCGGCCGCGGCTCACCCAGTCCAGGGTGGCCACGGCGGACGACACATGGAACGGCTCGGTGTGGGTGGTGGTGACGGTGGGCACCAGGCCGATCCGGCCGGTGGCGGGCGCGACCCGGGAGAGCACGGCGAGCGCGTCGAGTCCGGGTCTGGCGAAGGAGTCGCCGAGCGTGACGAAGTCGAGGGCGCCGTGCTCGGCGAGCCGGGCGAGACCGATGTAGTGCCCGGGGTCGTAGCGGGGCGGACCGCCGATCTCGGCGGCCAGGTGGAGGGGTGCGGTGGCAGGCACGGGTGATACCTCTCAACAATCTCGTGGGGCTCTCGCGGGCTCAGTTCTCGGGCCTGGGCAGGCCGGGCGGGTTGATCTCGGACTTCGTGACGGCCTCGTCGATGAGCCCCCAGCGCTTCAGCACCTCGGCGTACGAGCCGTCCCGCACGATGTGGTCGATGGCGGCCGCGTACGCCCCGACCAGGCCGCTGCCCTTCTTCGTGGTGGCGGCGATCCTGCCCTGGAGCCTGTCGCCCGCGCCCGACAGCGTGCCGACGATCTCGGACTGGCCGGCCGATGCGACGTGGTGGTTGGCGGACGGACCGGGGCCGAGGTAGGCGTCGATCCGGCCGGACCGGAGGGCCAGGTAGTAGTCGGTGTCCTTCTGGAAGTACCTGATGTCGACCGGTTTGCGCCCCGCCCTGACGTTCTCCTCGCTCCAGTCGACGAGGATCTTCTCCTGGTTGGTCCCGGACGAGACGGCGATCGCCCTCCCCGCCACGTCCTTCGGCTCCTTCACCTTCCAGCCGGAGCCCTTCCTGGCCTCGAAGGCGATGTTGTCGAGCCGGTAGGTCGCGAAGTCGTACTTCTCCTTGCGTTCCTCGGTGACCGTGACGTTGGAGAGCACGCCGTCGAACTTGGAGCTGTCCAGGCCGACGAAGAGGTTCTCCCAGGAGACCTGCTCGAACTGCGGCTTCAGGCCGAGCGTGTCGGCGATCAGGGTCGCCAGGTCGATCTCGGAGCCGATCCTGGTCTTGTCGTCGGTCGCGTAGAAGCCGAGCGGTGGCGAGGCGTCGGCGCTCGCGCCCAGCCGCAGGGTGCCCCGTTCGCGGACGGCCTCGGGCACCTTCGCCGCGATGGCGTCGTCCTTCCTGCCCCGGATCCGGTGCTGGTCGGGGCCGATGTCGATACCGGTGCCCCGCTGCCCCTTCGGCTTCACCTCGTCGGTCGCGGCGTCACCGGCACCGCAGGCGGTGAGCAGTCCCGCGGCGGTGAGGGTGGCGAGCGCGGCGGAGAGGGTGCGGCGGACGGACACGGGCGTACTCCTCGGAGAGAACACGGCTGGGATCACAGGACCTTGGACAGGAAGGCGCGGGTGCGCTCGTGCTCCGGACGGTCGAGTACGTCGCCGGGGGCGCCCTGCTCGACGATCCGTCCCTCGTCCATGAAGACGACGGTGTCGGCGACCTCGCGGGCGAAGCCGATCTCGTGCGTGACGACGATCATGGTGGTGCCCTGGAGCGCCAGATCCTTGATGACGTCGAGGACTTCACCGATCAGCTCGGGGTCGAGCGCCGAGGTCGGCTCGTCGAAGAGCAGCAGCTTCGGTTCGAGGGCCAGCGCACGGGCGATGGCGACCCGTTGCTGCTGCCCGCCGGACAGCTGCTTGGGGTAGGCCCCCGCCTTGTCGGCGAGCCCCACCCGGGCGAGCAGCTTCTCCGCGGCGGCGATGGCCTCCTTCTTCGGGCGGCCGAGGGCGGCGACCGGGGCCTCGACGATGTTCTCCACCACGGTGAGGTGCGGGAAGAGATTGAAGTTCTGGAAGACGAAGCCGATCCGGGTGCGCCGGCGCAGCACCTCGCGCTCGCGGAGCTCGTACAGCTTGTTGCCGTCCCTGCGGTGGCCGACCAGGGTGCCGTCGACGCTGATCCAGCCGTGGTCGACCTTCTCCAGGTGGTTGATGGTGCGCAGGAGCGTGGACTTGCCGGAGCCGGACGGGCCGAGGACGACGGTGACCTCTCCGGCGCGTACGGACAGGTCGATGCCGCGCAGCACTTCGAGACTGCCGAAGCTCTTGTGGACGGAGCGGATCTCGACCATGGCGTCCGGGGTCGGGGTGGTGTCTTCGGTGGTGCTGCTCATCGCGCGGCCCCCTTGGCGTAGTGACGTTCGACGTAGTGCTGGAGGACGGAGAGCACGGTGGTCAGGAGGATGTACCAGACCGTCGCGACCATCAGCAGGGGCACGACCCTGCCGTTGCGTCCGTAGACGACCTGGACCTGGTAGAAGAGTTCGCCGATCGCCATCACGGAGACGATCGAGGTGCCCTTGAAGAGCGAGATGATCTCGTTGGCGGCGTTCGGCAGGATGGAGCGCATCGCCTGCGGGAGCACGATCCGCCGCAGCTGCCGGTGCCGGGGAATCCCGAGCGCCGCGGCGGCCTCCAACTGGCCGCCGTCCACCGCGAGTACGCCGCCCCGGACGATCTCCGCCGCGTAGGCGGCCTGGTGCAGCGCGAGCCCGAGTACGGCCGCGCTCATCGCGCCGACCAGGTTCATCGTGTCGAAGGAGAAGAAGCCGGGCCCGAACGGGATGCCGAACTGCAACTCCTTGTAGAGGTAGGCGAGGTTGAACCAGAAGAGCAGCTGGACGATGAGCGGGATGGAGCGGAACGCCCAGATGTACGCGTGGGCGACCGCGCCGAGGAACGGGCTGGCCGACAGCCGCATGAAGGCGAGCACGATGCCCAGCGCGAAGCCGAGAACCGTGCTGTACAAGGTCAGTTGGAGGGTGACCCAGACGGCCTTGAGGATGGTCTCGGCGGTGAAGAACCGGGCGAAGACGTCCCACTCCCAGCCGGGATTGGTGACCAGTCCGTGCAGGAACTGGGCGAGCACGACGGCGGTGGCGGCGACGGCGACCCAGCGCCAGGGGTGGCGCACGGGGACGACGGTGAGCGCGTCGTGGTCGTCGGCGGCGGGCGGGGCGACGTGTGGTCCGGTCGCCTTGTCGATGGGTGGATCACTGGTGAGGGACATGAGGGGTCCTTGGGCTGCGGTGTACGAGGGCGGGGTGGGGAGCCGTGCGCCGGGAGGGTGGTCTCGGGGCGTGGTCAGCCGTCGCTACGGGCGAGGTCCCGGAGGAACGTGAGCGCCGCACGGGCGGTGGCGTCGTTCTGCCGGAAGGCCGGGCCGCCGGTGCGCGGCCGGGTGAACGCTCCGCCGGCGCGGGCGGTGGTGAACGGGCCGAGCGCGAAGCGGCGCGGGTGCGGCCTGCCGTCGCGGTCCAGGATCCGGCCGCTGTCGGGGGCGACCGAGAGCAGCCCGGTGGCGGTGGCGGTGGCGGCGGCCCCGTCCTCGTACAGCTCCTGGAGCAGCGGGCTGCGGGTGCGCTCCAGCGTGGGGTCGGGCAGCCGGGCCTCGACCAGGGTGCGGGCCGCTATCCGCTGCCCCGGCACGGTGGCGCTGCCGGCCAGGAAGAGGCCCCGCCGCTCATCGGCCTCGACGGTCATTCGGGCGCCGAGGAAGCGGACGACACCGGCCCGGGAGAGCGCGAGGAGCTGGTGCAGCCGGGGTCCGGGCGGGCCGGAGGCGAGATAGCTGAAGAAGCCGTGCCACCAGCCTCCGATGTCGCCGAGCCGGATCAACTGCCCGTAGGCGGACAGCAGTCCGAGGAAGACGGCGAGGTCCGGGCTGTGTGCGGGATCGTGGCGACGCTCCAGGTCTGCGGTGATGTAGCCGCGCAGTCCTTCCTGCAGTGCGTCGTACGAGGGGTAGCGCACCCCGTCCAGGGGGTGGTCGAGCGCTTCGAGGTCGAGCCGGTCCGCGGGGTCGGGGACGGCGGCCGCGACGAGGGCGGCCAGCTCGGGTCCTGCCGGGTCCGCGGCGGCGTACTTCTCCTCGAAGCCGGCCCGGTCGCCCGTCGTGCGCTCGGGGTGGGCGGTGAAGAGCCGGTGGTAGTGGGCATGGCCGAGCTCTTTGTCGATATGTGGCCACACATCGCGCCGGAAGTCGACCGGCCGGTCCGTTCTCAGCAGCGCCTCGATCCGGTCCGGGCCGAGGAAGCGCGGCAGCGGCGGCCGTCCGCCCTCCCAGGCATAGCCGATCTTGGAGTGGTACGGGACGCCCCGGCGCGATCCGATGTGGAGCACGGGCTCCCTGCCGGACGGCACGTACTCGCCGTCCTCGTACCGTCCGCCGCGGCCCTCGGTGAGCAGCACCATCAGATCGACGAACGCGAGCCCGAAGCCCCGTACGATGACCGGCTCGCCCGCCGGCACCGCGGTCAGATCGGCGTCGGCGGTGAAGTCCGGCGGCAGGTGGACGAGTCCGTGCCGGTCCGCGAAGTCGGCCAACTCGACCTGTTCCGGATCGGGTTCGGCGTCGAGGTGGCCGATGGTGACGGCGACGGCATCGGCGAGCAGCGGCGTGTCGCGCCCCGCCAGCCAGACGCGCTGCCGGCCTTCGCGCGGCCCGGTGACACGGACGGCGCTGCCCCGGTGCCAGTGGACGGCGATGCCTTCCGGGAGGGCGGCCACGGCCTGCTCGTACACCCAGCGCAGATAGACGCTCTGCAGTCGTCTGCTCGGGAAGTCACTGCCCTCCAACGCCTTTATCTCGTCGAGGAGTTCGGGTTCCACACCTGCCCTGTCCGGAAGCGTCGCGCGCCCGTCCCGGATGTCCGCCGCCCAGGTGTGCAGCGCGGGCCCCGGACGGACCGGTCCCTCCTGCTGGACGGTTTCGTCGGTGAACATCGTGACGTCCTCGGCCATGGAGTTCATCCAGAGCAGCGGCGACTGGTCGTGCCGCCAGATCCGTCCGCCGCCGGGCGGGTACGGGTCGACGAGGTGGATGGTCAGCGGGCGGTTCCGGTACAGGTCGGGGGCGTTGGCGGCGATGCGCTCGATCAGGCCGGTGCCGCGCGGTCCGGCGCCTATGACGACGAGCGTCGGCGTCCCGCTCATCGGGCACCCGCCGTGCCGCGCGCGTAGTGCCGCTCGACGTAGTGCTGGCCGATGCCGAGCAGCGAGGTGACCACGGCGTACCAGATGGTGGCGACCAGCAGCAGCGGGATGACCTGATAGGTGCGGTGGTAGACGAGCTGCACGGAGTAGAGCAGGTCCTGTACGGCGATGATGCTGACGATCGAGGTGCCCTTGAGGGTGCCGATCAGCATGTTCCCGGCGGGCGGGACGATGGAGCGCATCGCCTGCGGGAGGACGATCCGGCGAAACCGGCGCCAGGGTCCGAGGCCGAGCGACTGGGCGGCCTCGATCTGTCCGCGTTCGACGGAGAGGATGCCGCCGCGGACGACCTCGGCGGCGTAGGCGGCCTCGTGCAGGGTGAGCCCGATGACGGCGACCGTGACGGGGCCGAGGAGGTTCACCGTACGGACGCCGAGGATCTCCGGGTAGAGCGCGCCGATGTTGAACCAGAACAGCAGCTGGACCAGGGTCGGGGTGGATCTGAACAGCCAGATGTACCCCCAACTGACCGCCTGCAGCACGCGGTTGGCGGAGAGTCTGAGGACGGCGAGCAGGGTGCCGAGGGCGAAGCCGAGCACCATGACCAGTGCCGTGAGCCAGAGGGTGAGGCCGAGGCCGCGCAGGACCGCGGTGGTGGTGAAGTACTCGGCGACGACGTCCCACTGGAAGGCGTCGTTGCGGATGACGGAGTTCAGCGCCAGGGCGAGCAGCGCGAGGACTGCGACGGCCGCCGCCCACTGGCCCGTTCGGCGCACCGGAACGATCCGGAACCGGTCGTTTCCGTCGCTCTTGCCGAGCGGGGCGGGGGGAGAGTGCGGGAGGGTATCTGTCTGCGCGGACATGCGAAGGCTCCGTGGATGCAGAGATCGAACACGGGGCGTGCCTTCAGCCGAAACACAACGTGGACCGGGCCCCTCAGCGCCGGTCCGCTCCCGAGATAAGCGCTGTTCACCACGTGCTGTCAAGCCTGTCCACACTATGAGCCGTACGTCTCACTTCAGTTGACGGGCCACCGGATGCCTGTTCCACTTGGGCCATGCATTCGCAGCAGTGGCTGGTCAAGCGCTCCCACATCGACTTCGGTCGCGTGTGGTCCTCCTCCTGTTGAGCTGACCCCCTGCGTCTCCCCGCGCCTCTGCCTCGCGCCGTGTCCGGCGCCTGAGCACTTTTCCCTGCGTGCCTTCACACACAACGCCGTTCTCCCCTCCCCTCGCTCCGCCGCCCTTCCTCGCCCCGACCGTGGGGTCGCCGCGTGCTGCCCCGCCGCGTCCGCTCACGGCCGACGACTCCGGAGAACCACACCTCATGCCCCGAACCCGGCACACCGCTGCCTTCGCGCTGATCACCGTCGCCGCTCTCGCCCTCACCGCGTGCGGGTCCGGCGACCCGGCGTCCGCACCGGCCGGCGCCGCCGGGGACGGGGCCGCCAAGGGAAAGGTGCCGACGACCGATGTGGTCTCGTCGGTGCGCAAGGACGAGGCCGCGGCGAGACTGCTGCCCGCCGACGTCCGCGCCGCCGGGACCCTGACCATCGCCGTCGGCGTCAGCAACCCGCCGGGCGCCACCTACCTCGCGGACGGGAAGACGGTGGCCGGCACGGACATCGACTTCGCGGACGCGGTGGCCAGGAAGCTCGGGCTGAGGTTCACCCGCGAGGTGGCCTCCTTCGAGGCGATCCTGCCGGCACTGGGCAGCGGAAAGTACGACGTGGGCACCGGGAACTTCGGGGTGACCGAGGAGCGCCGCAGAACCATCGACTTCGTCACGTACATCAATGACGGCCAGGGCTTCGCCGTCCGCGACGACAGCAAGCTGAAGAAGGTCACCGATCTCACCCGGCTCTGCGGCCTGACCGTGGGCACCGGCGCGGGCACCACCTTCGAGGTGACCCTGGAGGAGAACCGGCACCTGTGCACCGACGCGGGCCGCAAGCCGTACGACGTGAAGACGTACAACGACCAGGGCGCCACCTGGGCCTCGCTCCAGCAGGGCCGCAGCGATGTGGTGATGTCCACCATCAACGGGCTGCGGTACGCGGTGGGGCAGCAGGAGGGCGTGCGCTTCCTCAATGAGTTCAAGCGCCTCGACGTCGGCTTCGCCTTCAAGAAGGGCACCCCGCTGGCGCCCGCCTTCCAGGCCGCGGTGAACGGCCTGAAGGCGGACGGCACCTACGACCGGATCCTGGAGAAGTGGGGCATCGGCGCGTCGGCGATCAGTACCTCGCAGATCTCGCCGCCCGAGATCAAGTGATCCGGGCCGGGCGCCCGGCCATGGAGGCGGGCGCCCGGCCACAGAGGCGGGGACCGGCCGCAGAGGCGGACGCCCGGCTCAGCAGCTGCAGTCGCAGTCGCAGCAGTCGCATGAATCGCAGCAGTCCCCGCAGTTGCTGCAGCAGTCACACGCATCGCAGGCGTCGCCGCAGTCGCACTGATTGCAGAGTCCGTCGCGGCGCTGATGGCTCCACGGGTCGTCGAACGTGCCGCAGCACATCTGGCAGGTGCAGGCCAGTCCCGCCCACACCAGGCAGCCCATGATCAGGCCGCGCCGGTCGCGCGGCGGCTCGGGTGGGGGCTGCGGCGGACCCGCCGGGCCGCCGGGGCTCGGTGCGTACGGATTGCCCGGCGGCGGCCCGAAGGCCCCGGTCGGCCGGGTGCCTGACGGGGCGGCAGCTCCGTCCGGGAGCACGCCGCCCGCCTGGTGCGAGCACGCCGTGGTGCCGAAGGCCCGGTCCACCGACTGGCGCAGTTCGTGCGCCAGCAGCACATGGGCCAGCTTGCCGTCGGTGAACTCCGCGTCGCGCAGCGCCAGCCGCACGCCGTGCAGCGCGTCGTCGCACAGCCGTCGCGCCTCGGCGCGCGAGGTGCCGGTCGCGGTGAGCGGGTTCCAGGCACCCGACGCGGCGTCAGCTTCCTGGTCCTCCACGGCGTCCAGCAGATGCGCCAGCCGCCCGAACAGGCGGCCGGCCTCGGCGAGCGGTGCCGCGTTCTGCGGCTTTCCGGCGAGCACCGCGGTGTGGGCGAAGGCGGCCGCGGTGGCGGTCTCGGTGGGTTCGGTGACCGTGAGCAGCGGGGTGCCGGGCCCGGCGATCAGCTCGATGCCGGTCTGCCGGTCGACGGCGTCCACGAGCAGGGCGGTGTCGAAGCCGAGCTGTGCGCCGGTGCGCGCGCCGGCCCGGTCCCACCCCGCGGCGACCCGGCGTGCGGCGGCGGCCACCGGGCGGCGCCTCAACAGGCCGTCCCCGTCCGCGACGTGGTCCCGGATCTTCGCCGAGGCCAGCACCAGGGAGACGGCGGCGGCCAGCCTGGCTCCCTCGCCGCGGGCGACCGGGGCGGTCCGCATGGCGCGCAGCGGGCAGGGCCCCGCGGTGCGCCGCCATCCGGTGGTGCGCTCGGCCTGAGCCTCCATCAGAACAGAAACAATCAGTCCGTCATAGTTCGTTACGATCCTGGCGAATTGCCCGTGATCGGACCGAAGTGCGAGACAGAGCCCGCAGAGATGGGCCATCCACTCGGTCCTCAGCCCCTCGGACAATCGATGGGTGCAGGGCCTGACTATTCCGAACACGACGATCCCCCGAGAGTCGTTCACCTGTGCGCCGAGCTCGTGCGGCTGCGCGACGTGCATCGTATCGAGCACCCCGTTCACCCGTACGTCCCCCATGTCACCCGTACGGCCCGGGGCATCATATTTTCTTTCTTTCAGACTCCCTATGCGGGAGAAACCCTGACGAATCGCCATATCTTCTGCACCAGTACCGTCACGAATCCCCTGCGCGCCGACTATCCACTTGGCGCACGATCCGCATCATGGACGACCATAGGGACACGAAAGAGATGCGGAACACCACGGAACCGCGGTGAGAGGAGGCGTCCATGGGATCGGTGCGCAAGGCGAGTGCCTGGCTGGGCCTCGTGGAGGACAACGACGAGCGGTACTACGACGACGAGTACGCCGAGGGCCCGCAGACCGGGACCGGTCAGGCCTGGGTGACCGACCCCCGGGTGCAGGTCGCGTCGGAGGCCGCCGAGGAGACGGGCCGCCGGATCGCCACCGTCACCCCGGACAGTTTCCGGGACGCGAGGGCCATCGGAGAGCTCTTCCGGGACGGCGTCCCGGTGATCGTCAACCTCACGACCATGGACCCCACGGACGCGAAGCGAGTCGTGGACTTCGCCGCCGGGCTGATCTTCGGACTGCGCGGCTCGATCGAGCGCGTGGCCACCCGGGTCTTCCTGCTGACCCCGGCCGACACCCAGGTGGTCACCGAAGCCGCCGGCCGGCGGACCGACGGCTTCTTCAACCAGAGCTGAGCAGGGCGCTCGCCGGACCGGTCTACCGGAACGCGTCGAGACCGGTGAGCGCCTTGCCCAGCACCAGCTGGTGCATCTCCACGGTTCCTTCGTAGGTGAGCACCGACTCCAGATTCGTCGCGTGGCGCATCACCGGGTACTCCAGCGAGATCCCGTTGGCGCCGAGGATCGTGCGCGAGGTACGGCAGATGTCGATCGCCTCCCGCACATTGTTGAGCTTTCCGAAACTGACCTGCTCCGGGCGGAGCCTGCCCGCGTCCATCCGCCGGCCCAGATGGTGGGCGAGCAGGATGCCCTTGTGCAGTTCCACGGCCATGTCCGCGAGCTTGGCCTGGGTGAGCTGGAAGCCGCCGATCGGCCGGCCGAACTGTTCCCGGGTCCTCGCGTAGTCCACGGCCGCCTCGAAGCTGGCGCGGGCCGCGCCCATGGCTCCCCAGACGATGCCGTAGCGGGCATGGCTGAGACAGCCGAGCGGGCCGCGCAGTCCGGTGACGCCCGGGAGCACGGCATCGGCGGGCAGCCGCACCTCGTCGAGGACCAGCTCGCTGGTGACCGAGGCGCGCAGGGACCACTTGTGCTTGATCTCGGGCGCCGAGAAGCCGGGGGTGTCGGTCGGCACGGCGAATCCGCGGATTCCCTCGTCGGTCTGCGCCCAGACGACGGCGACCCCGGCGACCGAGCCGTTGGTGATCCACATCTTGCGGCCGGTGAGCACCCAGTCCCCGCCGTCGCGCCTGGCATGGGTGCGCATCCCGGCCGGGTCGGAGCCGTGGTCCGGTTCGGTGAGGCCGAAGCAGCCGATGATCTCGCCGGCCGCCATGCCCGGCAGCCAGCGCCGGCGCTGCTCCTCGGAGCCGAAGCGGTGGATGGCGTACATGGCGAGCGATCCCTGGACGGAGACCAGGGAGCGGATCCCCGAGTCCGCCGCTTCGAGCTCCAGGCAGGCCAGCCCGTACTGGACCGCGGTGGCGCCCGCGCAGCCGTATCCCTGGAGGGACATGCCGAGCGCGCCGAGCGAACCGAGCTCACGGGCCAGCTCGCGGATGCCGGGCAGTTCGCCGCTCTCGTACCACTCGGCGATGTACGGCAGGACGCGGTCGGCGGCCCAGTCCCGGACGGTCCCGCGGATCGCGAGGTCCTCGTCGTCGAGCAGGTCGTCGATGCCGATCGGGTCGGCGGGGTCGAACGGTGGGAGCTTCGAGGACTCGGTGGTGGACATGAGTGTGCCTCCGGCGGCTCGCGCGATGCTAAAACTAGCAGTGTTAGTTATGGCGTCGCACCGACGTTACGGCTCAGTGTGCCGCCCGTCCAGAGCCGGTCGCCTCGGCGGGTCGGCGCCGGGCGGGCCGCGACAGGGGCAGCTGCGCACGGCCCGGGGCGGGAGTCTCGTGCGCCGTGCGGCGTTCGCGCAGCTCGCTCGCGTCGGTCCGCTCGGGATCGTCGAGCGCCGGCGACGGGCAGTCCATCACCCGCGGCAGCCGCAGCGCGGCCATCGCCCCGAGCAGCAGCAGGGCGGCGCTGACCAGCAGCGTGACATGCAGCCCCGTGATGAAGGAATGGCGCGCCGTGGAACGCAGCACCGCGCCCAGCGGACCGCCCAGCCGGTCCGCCACCTGGTAGGCCTCGCCCAGCGAGTGGGCGGCGGCCGCGCCGGCCCCGGCCGGGACACCCGCTTCGGGAAGCTTCGAGAGCCCGGGGGTGTAGGCGGCGTTCATGACGCTGCCGAGCAGGGCGATCCCCATGCCCGCGCCCAGCTGGTACGAGGTCTCGCCGATCGCCGCCGCCCCGCCCGCGCGGTCGGCGGGGGCCTCGCTGAGCATGGATTCGTACGCCCCGAAGAGCGTGGTCTGGAGTCCGAAGCCGAGGGCGACGAAGGCCGTCGTCAGCAGCGCGGGCCGGTCGTGCTGCCCCATCGCGGTCAGGATCAGCACCGAGACCGCCGTGAGCACGAAGCCCCAACTGACCATCCGGCGCGGACCGACGCGGCGCAGGGTGTACGAGCCGGTGGCGCCCGCGGCCATGGCGGCGAAGGTGAGCGGCAGCAGCCGCAGACCGGTCTGGAGCGGGCTCAGGCCGAGGACGAGCTGGAGGTACTGCACGGCTATGAGCTCAAGACCGACCAGGGCCAGCATGGCGAGGACGATGCAGCCCACCGCGGTGGAGAAGGCGGGCCTGGCGAACATCCCGATGTCTATCAGCGGATGCGTACGCCGCTTCTGACGGCGCACGAACACGATGAGCAGGGCCGCCCCGATCAGCAGCGGGGCGAAGGTGGCCGGGCTCAGCACTCCCTCACCGGTGCCCGCCCGCTTCACCCCGAGGACCACCCCGAGCACTCCGGCCGCGGCCATCAGCGCACCCAGCACGTCCCACGGGCCGTCGTGGCTGCCGCGCGACTCGGGCAGGAGCAGCCGTCCGACCGGCAGGACCAGCGCCATCAGCGGGACGTTGATCAGGAAGACCGAGCCCCACCAGAAGTGCTCGACGAGGAAGCCGCCGATGACCGGACCGATGGCGGCGCCCACGGCGGCGACCGCGGTCCAGACGCCGATCGCCACGGCCCGCTCGCGCCGGTCGGGGAAGACCTGCCGGAGGATCGACAGCGTCGCCGGCATGATCATCGCGCCGCCCACCCCGAGCAGGGCACGCGCCACGATGAGTACGCCGGGGCTGTCGGCCATCGCGGCGATCGCGGAGGCGACACCGAAGAGGGCGTAGCCGAGCAGCAGGATGCGGCGGCGGCCGACCCGGTCCCCGAGGGTGCCGAAGAGAATCAGCAGCGAGGCACAGACCAGCGGGTAGGCGTCGACGATCCAGAGCAGACCCACCGCGCTGGGCCGCAGGTCCTCGGTGACGGCGGGTACGGCGACGTGGAGCACGGTCGCATCGAGTGCCACGAGCAGGAGGCTGAGGCAGAGGACGACGAGGACGACCCATCGATTGGCACCGTCGGCTGCTGAGCGCAGCCGGAGTCGGGCTGTGGTCGTCCCGGACATGCATGTACCTCCCAAAAGGTCCCTCGCGCTCGGCGGGCCAACCGGGGATGCGACGGTTCGCCGCTCCTCATGGCCCGGCATCGACGGGCGAGTGGTCCGTCAGCGTACGCGAGTTCGGAGCCCCCACACGTGGTCCACCTCATACCCGTTCGGACCACGGGGTGTGGCGTACGCCACGCCGACCCACCGCCCGGACCTGCGCGGACGCCCTGCGCACCCGGCACAGGACGGTACTCGGCCACCCCCGCGGAGCACCCGCCGGGCCCGTGCCGAGAGCGGCCGGTGACCGGACCGGCACCGTCCGTTCCACCCCCCGGCGGACCCGGATAAATTCATACCGGCACCTCCTGCGTTTTTCTGCCCGCATCCAAACACCCTTCCGAAATGCGTGCGAAATCAATAGTGCGAAGGCCCGCCGAGTTGCTTACGCGGATCGGGAATTAAGACCCTGCTGAGACATAGTCCACATCACATCGTCATCACAAAGAGACCGGATCGACCTGGTCTCGCACTAACTCGCTGTAACGTCGATTGGGTGCGTACCGACATCTTTGCCCGGCTGGACCGGGAGCCGGAGCCGCCGAAGATAGAGCCACCGCGGATGAGCCGTCACCGCATCGCGCTCTTCGGCGGGACGTTGGCGTTCTATCTCGCCATCGTCATTGCCGTGCTGGTCTCGTCCTGGCTGGTGGCCCTGGACTGGAAGGTCATGCTCTTCCGGCCGTATCAGCAGTGGCCGGAAATTCATGCCTTCCTCGACTACTACATCGTGCTCGGCCAGCGCGGACCCACCGCCACCATGGTCGCCTGCTGGCTCGGCTGGCGCTCCTGGCGGCAGCACACGCTGCGGCCGCTGCTGACGCTGGGCGCGGCGCTGCTGCTGCTCAATGTGACGGTCGGCGCGGTCAAGATCGGCCTCGGGCGCCTCGGCCCGCACTACGCCACCCAGATCGGCTCCCCCGAACTCTTCGCCGGCGGCGATATATTCCCCTCCGGCCACACCGCCAACGCGGTCGTGACCTGGGGAATCCTCGCCTATCTGGCCACCACCCCACGCGCCCGGCGTTATCTCTCGGCCATGTCGGCCATCGTCTCGCTCGGCGTCGGCCTCACCACCGTCTATCTCGGTACGCACTGGCTCAGCGATGTCCTGCTGGGCTGGGCCGCGGGGCTGCTGATCATGCTGGGCCTGCCCTGGGTCGAGCCGCTGATCACCCGGGCCGAGGCATGGATCTTCGCCCAGCGCGAGAACCTGCGGGGCCTCGGCCGTCCCGTTCCCTCCGTGCCCGTCGCGGCCGGAGGCCCGAGGACCACGCTGCCGCCGCAGCCGGACGGCCGCGACGCCCCGGCACAGAGCCCGGCACTGGAGCCGGTCGTCGCGGCGGCCACGGGCGGCACGGGCACCCGCTCGCGCGCGCACTCGTCACATCCGGCGCATCCGACGCATCTGGTGCGCTCGGAGCGGACCCCGGTCACCCCGGCCGGCAGCCGGCGCCCGCCGCACGCCGACCGCACGCCGCGCGGCGGCACGAGCCCGGCCCACCCGGTGACCGGCGGCTGAGGCTCCGGCGATCACGGGGACGGTACGCACAGCCGCTCCCCCGGACATGAGTGAAGGCCCCGACCGGAGTCGGGGCCTTCACTCATGTCCGGCGGGTCCGGGGCCGGGCGGCCCGGGTCGCGGGAGGTCTCAGCCCAGCCAGCAGCGGGTGACGACGGCGGCGGCGACCTCGAAGTTGATCCGTCCGCTCCGGAACTCCATGGTGATGATCGCGCCCGGCGGCAGGGATCTGACGGTGGTCCAGCCATGGCTGCGGGCCCGCCGTTCGGCGGCGTCGGCGGCGAGGCCGACGTACTCACCGGGGGCGTCGTCGGGCTGGGCGGGAGGGGTCGGTATGGGTGCCATGCACCTCACCGTAGGCGGCTGCGGGCGGCGACGGAAGCCGGGGCACCTGCCGCCGCCGAGCATCCCCACGTTCCCCGCCGGTCACGCTTGTGTCACAGGATCACGACACACGCACCGTATGAATCACGCCACCCGAACCCGCACCCCTGGGACCGGACACACAGTAATCACACAAGCCGGAAAACGATCACGCGGAAGGCCCGGAATCAAAGCGGAATATCCCGTATCGAGCGGGTGGAATTCCCGCGCGGAATAACCTGTGTAAATGAGCAGGTCGCCCGGAATTCACGCTTCCTTATGGCAGCCTTATCCTTTGGTCACAATATTCGCGCCGGGGTGCGGGGACGGCCGCCGACTGCCACCGGTATAGCGGGCAACCCCGACCGGCCGTATGGCGTTGTCGCAGGCAGGGCTCACTCCAGGACCCTGGACAGCCGGTCCCTCACCACCCTGATCGCGTCCTGGAGCGCCGGTGGTTCGACCACCTCGAAGTCGATCCCGAGCATCATCACGTGGATGACCAGCACGTCCAGGGTGGCGGCCCCGGTGCGCAGCAGACAGGTGTCGGCGTCGACCGCCTCCAGCACCCCGGCCGAGGGCGAGACCCGCTCGGCCGCGCGCTCGATCCCCGCCTTCAGCCGGACCACCGCCTGCGTCGGGTACGCCCCCGTGGAGATCCCCTTCGAGACATAGGCGGCCAGATCCTCGGCGGGTGCGTCACGGGGGACGAACCTCGGTCCGTGCGGCGGCGTGGGGGTGATCCGGTCCGCCCGGAACGTACGCCAGTCCGCGCGGTCCAGGTCCCAGGCGACGAGATACCAGCGACGCTCGGTGCACACCAGCCGGTGGGGTTCGACGGTCCGCCGCGAGATGGAGCCGGAGTGGTCCCGGTACTCGAAGCGCAGCCGTTCGGCGTCCCGGCAGGCCCCGGCGAGTTCGGTCAGGACACCCGCGTCGGCGACCGACGCACCGGGCCCGCGGAGCAAGGGCACCGTGAAGGTGCTCAGCGCGTTGACCCGGCGCCGGAGCCGGTCCGGCAGCACCTGTTCGAGCTTGGCCAGGGCGCGTACGGAGGTCTCTCCGATGCCCTCGACGCCGTTGCCCGCCGCGGTGCGCAGGCCGACCGCGACGGCGACGGCCTCCTCGTCGTCCAGGAGCAGTGGCGGCAGCTGCGCACCGGCGCCGAGCTGGTACCCGCCGCCGGTGCCGGGACTGGCGTTGACCGGGTAGCCCAGTTCGCGCAGCTTGTCGACGTCACGCCGGACCGTCCGCGGGGTGACTCCGAGCCGATCGGCAAGATCGGCACCGGACCAGTCGCGGTGCGCCTGGAGCAGTGAGAGCAGACGCAGCAGTCGTGCCGAGGTCTCCAACATGGGGCGAGTCTGCCAGGGGTTGCGGACAGCCCGCGTCCGCAACCCCTGGCGGGGTCCGGGGCACGCGAGCCCGGCCCGATCCGAACGAGAGGCCCTCAGAGGCTGTCGGGTGACCTAGGACCCGACAGCCTCTAAGGCGCCGGTTCCGGTTCGAGCCGTACGCAGAGGTCGTTGTCGGTGGAGTAGCAGGGGGTGGCCCGAGTGCCCTCCCCCGCGCTGCGGCCCGGGTAGACGAAGATCTTCTTGCGGTCCCAGATGTCGTCGAGGATGCGGGAGATCCGTACGCCGCCGGCCGGCTCGCCCTCCGCCGCCCCCGGGATCAGCCAGAGCGTCCACAGCTGCTGCGCGGTGACGGCCCCGTCGGCCAGCCGGCCGAGGGGGAGCGTGAAGGCGAAGCCGCCCGGCTGCCCGGTGACCGGCACCCGCAGGACCCGGCCGTCGGCCCCGGGCAGTCGCGCCTCGACACGGGCATCGATGCCGAGACCGGTCCCGTACAGCGTGCCCTCGACGGTCATCCCGGTCCCGTCGAAGGTCACCGGTCCGGCCTCGGCGTGCGGTGCACGCAGCCAGCAGCGCACGGCGAGCCGGCCGTCGAGGGTCGGGTACGGGATACGGACCGCGATCCGCCCGGCCCCCGGCGCGTGGTCGACGAGCAGTCGCAGGTCCCTGATCCCGGGCTCGACGGCCACCGCCCCGTCGTCGCCCGCGCCCGGCTCACGCAGGTAGACGTCCCAGCGGCCCTCGGCGGCTTCCGTGGTCCCCGGCAGCACCGCGCGCAGCCGTCCGTCGCGCAACGGGCTCAGCGACAGCCGTACGGTCCTGCCGTCGCTGTCCGGACCCTTGGCGCCGCGCAGCCGGAGAAGCAGTTCGGGCACCTCCTCGTCCTCGCCGCGGCGGAGGTCGAGATCGAAGGTGATCCCGCCGTCGGGTCCCACGGTGCAGTCGGCCCGCGGTGTCCTTCGTCCTGCGGAGGCGGTCATGCGGTCTTCCCCTTGCGGATCGCGGCGGCTGCCTTGTAACGCAGGGCGTACGCCCCGTCCAGCACGGCGCCCCGGGCGCGGTGCAGCGTGGTGCCCATCACGCCGTGCGAGCGGTCGCGCGGGCCCCGCGAGGCGAGTTCGGTGAAGAGCCGTTCATGGCGTTCGGCGATCCGCGACGGGTCGAACCGCCGCGAAGCGGCCAGCGCGGCGTGCCCCGCGCGGTGCCGTGCCCCGTCGTCCTCGATCAGACCGAGCAGGGCGTCGGCCACCGCCGCCGTGTCACCGACGGGCACCAGCCGTCCGTCGGTGCCGTCGTCGATGATCTCGCGCGGGCCGTGCGGGCAGTCGGTGGCGACGACCGGCAGCCCGCAACGCATCGCCTCGACGATGGTCATGCCGAAGGACTCGCGGTCCGAAGTGACCGCGGCGATCGACCCCTTGGGCCACTCGGCCTCCAGCGGATTGACCGGGCCCATCAGGAACACGTGGTTGTGCAGGCCGAGTTCGGCGACGAGCGTGAGCAGCGCCTCTCGTTCGTTCCCGGTCGCGTCACCGCCGCCGTAGATGCGCAGCCGCCAGTCCGGGCGGACCGCGACCACGTCGGCGAACGCCCGGACGAGCAGGTCGTACCGCTTGACCTTGTGCAGCCGGCCCGCGGCGATCACCCACTTGTGGTCGCCGTCGGCGGGCGCGACCGTCGGCGCGGGCACACTGTTGGGAATGGCCTCGATGCGTACGCCGGGCAGCTTGAACCCGGTCCGGTAGGCCTGGGCGTCGGCCTCGGTGACGGTGGTGATCGCGTCGAGCAGGGCGTAGCGGTGCCCGATCTCGCGGCGGAGCCGGTAGCCGTGGCTGTCGAGGGTGAGGTGTTCCTGCCCGATCAGGACCGGGCAGCGGCGGGCCTGCCTGCTGATGTGCACATTGAGCCCCGGCCGGGTTCCGACCACGACGTCCGCCTCCAGGGAACGCAGATGGCCCGCCACCCGTGCATCGCTCAGCCTGCTGTACTGCCGGTATCTGCTGTCGCCGCGCGGGAACACGGTCGCGGGACGGGCGTATTCGGCGGCGTCGCCGTCGTACGTCGGGCTCTTCTTCCGCAGATCGACGAGGTGGCTCATGCGCACCCCTTCGGGGGCGCCCAGCGCGGGGACGTCGCGGTGCCTGAAGACCGACACGATCTCGACGTCATGGTGCCCGGCCAGCTCCCCGGCGAGATTGAACGTCGTGCGGATCGTGCCCCCGACTCCATAGGCGTTGTGGAGCAGGAAAGAAATGTGCATGAAACGCCATGTCTCCCGGTTCGGCTGGTCAGCGGCAGGCTGCACTTGGCATGACGGCGCAGGCCGGTCGACGGTTCACTCCACGTAGGGGCGAATTTCGGTCAGCCGTAAACTCACCCGCTTTCCCGCTTTGTCGACGTATCGGTGCACCGGCCCGTGATCGAGTCGACCACATCGCGCCCCACCAGATCAGGAAAAATACGCTCAAATCAGTCTCAAGGATCCCGAGATTCACCCTCTGCGCCGGTTGGTTCGATTACGTTCCCTTTCTCGCGTGACCCCGGCTGCGGCTCGCCCGTTGTCATTTCCATGAGCCGGGAACCGCCCGGCGCACGCACCGAGTTCGAGGAGCCACCCGTGCCGCGCATGCTCGACGTCAGCGAGGACGTACGCGCCGAGATCGGCGACGCCGAAGCCGACCGGCTGCTTGTCGGCGACAACGCCCCGGGCAGTTACGACTGCACTTCCTGCCGCACCCCCGGCGACTCCGAGCAGGAACGCACCAGCACGGTGCTCTTCGTCGGCGACGAGACCGCCGTCCTCGCCTTCGCCCACGCGACGTGCATCCCCTCGCAGGTGGTCCAGGTCGCCGAGGAGCAGCTGCAGGGCGCCGTACGCAGCATCACCGGCACCGAGGGCTCCGGCGATTCCGGCGGCGGCGCGGCGCAGCCGCAGAACCTCCCCGCCGAGCAGGCCGTCCTCGGGATCACCAGCGGTCTCGTCCTGATCGACGACGAGCTCCACCCGGCCCTCGTCGTCGAGCCGACCGGGGCGATCGCCCGTCCGGGCACGGACGGAAGCCGGGGCGACGAATTCCTCCAGCTCCTGCTGGAGCAGGGCTTCCACCCGGTCCACCGGATGGACCAGGTGCCCGCCCTGCTGCACGGCTGGTCGATCCTGCTCGCCATGGGCCAGCTGCACGCCGTGCTCCAGCCGGGCACCGGCGGCGGCGCACCGGTCGCCTGGTGGCAGGCGCACGCCCCGCTCCAGGTCACCGAGGGCTGGCGGACCGCGGCCAACAAGTCGCAGACCGTCCTCGTCTTCGCCGCCCCCGCCGGATCGATCGGCCAGCAGCCACGCGAGGACCTGCTGCGCGACGCTCTGGACAAGGCCGCGGCCAACGGGCTCCTGGTGGCCGCCGCGATGCCGCTGGCCGGCACCTGATCATGGGCGGCGGCCCCTCGCACCAGCGACGAACAGCGATTTCTCCGCTGCGCCCGCATCCGACGGACACCGGGGTCGTTGGCACATACGTGCACTCATACGACTCCTCCCACCAGCGCCCGAGCCCGATTCCTGCCATGCGGCCCTCGCAGGACCCCTCGGGCGGTCAGTCCCACACCCCGATCTACGACGCGCTGTACTCCGAGTACCGCCGTTCGTTCCGGGCGCTGCCGGGTGATCGGAGCGGCGAGGAGAATCTCGGCTTCATGGCCTTCGGCACCGGGCTCTTCGGCAGCCGTCTCCCGCTGGGCGGCCATTCCGGCCACTCCGCCGGTTTCTCCACCGGTCTCGCCGTGACAGGCGGGGCCACCGGACACGGCAGCGGCAGCGGCACCGGCACCGGCACCGGCACCGGCACGCACAGCGGCGGCCTCGGGTCCTGGCAGCGGGTGGGTCGGCACTCCGGGCGCACCCAGCCCGCGGCCCTGCCCCCGGGCTCGCGAGGGGCCTGACCCTGCGACAGAGCCCCGGACCGTCTCGGATGCGAGACGGTCCGGGGCTCTGTCGTACGCCGTTGCGCGCTACTTGTTGCGGCCGCGCTTCTCGCGGACCCGCACCGAGATGTGGATCGGGGTGCCCTCGAAGCCGAACTCCTCACGCAGCCGACGCTCGACGAACCGTCGGTAGCCGTGCTCCAGGAAGCCCGAGGCGAACAGCACGAAGCGCGGCGGCTTGGTACCGGCCTGGGTGCCGAAGAGGATCCGGGGCTGCTTGCCGCCGCGGACGGGGTGCGGGTGGGAGGCGACGATCTCGCCGAGGAAGGCGTTCAGCCGGCCGGTGGGGACGCGGGTCTCCCAGCTGGCGAGGGCGGTCTCGATCGCCGGGACGAGCTTCTCCATGTGCCGGCCGGTGACGGCCGAGACGTTGACCCGAGGGGCCCACGCGATCTGCGCGAGCTCCGTCTCGATCTCGCGCTCCAGGTAGTAGCGGCGCTCCTCGTCGAGCGTGTCCCACTTGTTGTACGCGATCACCAGGGCACGCCCGGCCTCCACGGCCATGGTGATGATGCGCTGGTCCTGGACGCTGATGGACTCGCCCGCGTCGATCAGGACGACGGCGACCTCGGCCTTCTCCACGGCGGCGGCGGTACGCAGCGAGGCGTAGTAGTCCGCACCCTCCTGGAGGTGGACGCGACGGCGGATGCCGGCCGTGTCGATGAACTTCCAGGTGATGCCGCCGAGCTCGATCAGCTCGTCGACCGGGTCGCGGGTGGTGCCGGCGAGCTCGTTGACGACGACGCGGTCCTCGTTCGCCACCTTGTTCAGCAGCGAGGACTTGCCGACGTTCGGACGGCCGATGAGCGCGATCCGGCGCGGGCCGCCGATCGCGGTGCCGAAGCGCTGCGCCGGGGCCTCGGGAAGCGCTTCGAGCACGGCGTCGAGCAGGTCGCCGGTGCCGCGGCCGTGCAGCGAGGAGACCGGGTGCGGCTCGCCGAGGCCCAGCGACCACAGCGCGGTGGCGTCCGCCTCGCCGCTCTGTCCGTCGACCTTGTTGGCGCACAGCACGACCGGCTTGCCGGCCCGGCGCAGCAGCTTGACGACGGCCTCGTCGGTGTCGGTCGCGCCGACGGTCGAGTCGACCACGAAGACGACCGCGTCGGACGCCTCGATCGCGTACTCGGCCTGGGCGGCGACGGAGGCGTCGATGCCCAGCACGTCCTGCTCCCAGCCGCCGGTGTCGACGACCTTGAAGCGGCGGCCCGCCCACTCGGCCTCGTAGGTGACGCGGTCACGGGTGACGCCCGGCTTGTCCTCGACGACTGCCTCACGGCGGCCGATGATCCGGTTCACCAGCGTCGACTTGCCGACGTTGGGGCGGCCGACGACGGCGAGCACGGGCAGCGGTCCGTGACCGGCCTCGTCGATCGCGCCCTCGACCTCTTCGAGGTCGAAGCCCTCCTCCGCGGCGAGCTCCATGAACTCCGCGTACTCGGCGTCGCCAAGTGCTCCGTGCTCATGGTCCGAGCCGTCGGAGTGAATCTGGTCGTTCATGAAGTCCGTTCCTCTTTGCATCATCATCGATGGGCCACGAACACGCGGCCCACTACTCAAGTCTTACCTAGCGCCCGGTGAAACGCCTGGCCTCGTCCAGATGGGCGGTCAGCCGCCCCTGGATCCGTACCGTCGCCTCGTCCAGCGCCTTGCGCGTACGCCGCCCGCTGCCGTCGCCCGCTTCGAAGGCATCGCCGAAGACGACGTCGACCCGGCTGCGCAGCGGCGGCAGTGCCGATATCAACCGTCCGCGGCGCTCGGTGCTTCCCAGGACGGCCACGGGCACGATCGGCGCCCCGCTGCGTACCGCGAAATACGCGAGCCCGGCACGCAGGGAGGCGAAGTCGCCCTCGCCCCTGGTGCCCTCGGGAAAGATCCCGAGCGCCCCGCCGCTCTCCAGCACGCCGAGGGCGTGCGTGATGGCGGTGCGGTCGACGGTCGTACGGTCCACCTTCAGCTGACCGATTCCGCGCAGGAACGGGTCGAGCGGGCCGACGAACGCCTCTTTCTTGATCAGGAAGTGGACGGGCCGGGGCGCGGTGCCCATCAGCATCGGACCGTCGATGTTGTGCGAGTGGTTCACCGCGAGTATGACGGGTCCGGAGGCGGGGACCCGCCACGCACCGAGGACGCGGGGCTTCCACAGCCCGTACATCAGCCCGATGCCGATCCCGCGCCCGACCGCCGCACCGCGCGGCGAGGGCGAGCCCGTGGCCTGGGTCACTTCGTGGCCCGCTTCTCCTCGACGAGGGTGACGACGCACTCGATGACCTGCTGAAGGGTCAGCTCGGTGGTGTCCACCTCGACGGCGTCGTCCGCCTTGGCCAGCGGGGAGGTCTTGCGGCCGGAGTCGGCCGCGTCCCGCTTGATCAGCGCCTCCTTGGTGGCGGCGAGGTCGGAGCCCTTGACCTCTCCGCTGCGACGGGCTGCGCGTGCCTCCGGGGAAGCGGTGAGGAAGATCTTCAGGTCGGCGTCGGGCAGCACGGTGGTGCCGATGTCCCGACCCTCGACCACTATGCCCCGCTCGGCCGCGGCGGCGATGCTGCGCTGCAGCTCGGTGATCCGGGTGCGCACCTCGGGGACGGCGCTGACGGCGCTGACCTTGGAGGTGACCTCCTGGGTGCGGATCGGGCCCGCGGCGTCCTCGCCGTCGACGGTGATCGTCGGGGCGGCCGGGTCCGTGCCGGAGACGATGACCGGCTTGGCGGCCGCGGTCGCCACCTCCGTCGCGTCCTGCACGTCGATGCCGTTGTTCAGCATCCACCAGGTGATCGCCCGGTACTGGGCGCCGGTGTCCAGGTAGCTCAGGCCGAGCTGCGCGGCGACGGCCTTGGACGTGCTCGACTTGCCGGTGCCGGATGGCCCGTCGATGGCGACGATCACTGCGGCCGGGGCCGTACGGGTTTCCACGGTGGTGGACACCTTCCTGAATACACGGGGTGGGCGGGACGGGGGCGCGTGCGAACCCGCCCCGCACAAGGTTACCGAGTGTCGGAGCGGGTCTCTGCACCCCTGTGGACAACGGCCTTCCGGCCCCGCCGCCCCGGGCTACTGGCGTATCGACCAGCCCCGCTCGCGCAGCGCCGCGCTCAGTGCGGGGGCCGCGCTCGGCTCGACCATCAGCTGGACCAGGCCGGCCTGCTGCCCGGTGGCGTGCTCGATGCGCACGTCCTCGACGTTGACCCCGGCCCGTCCGGCGTCGGCGAAGATCCCGGCCAGTTCGCCCGGCCGGTCGCTGATGAGCACGGACACCATCTCGTACGCGGTGGGGGCGGTCCCGTGCTTGCCCGGCACCCTGACCCGGCCCGCGTTGCCGCGGCGCAGGACGTCCTCGATGCCCTCGGTGCCCTCGCGGCGCCGGTCGTCGTCGTCGGACTGCAGGCCGCGCAGCGCCCGTACCGTCTCGTCCAGGTCGGCGGCGACCCCGGCCAGCACGTCGGCGACCGGGCCGGGGTTGGCGGAGAGGATCTCCACCCACATCCGGGGGTCGGAGGCGGCGATCCGGGTGACGTCCCTGATGCCCTGGCCGCAGAGGCGTACGGCGGTCTCGTCGGCCTCCTCCAGGCGGGCGGCGACCATCGACGAGATCAGCTGCGGGGTGTGGGAGACCAGGGCGACGGCCCGGTCGTGCGCGTCGGCGTCCATGACGACCGGGACGGCGCGGCAGAGCGCGACCAGTTCCAGGGCGAGGTTGAGGACCTCGGTGTCGGTGTCACGGGTCGGGGTGAGGACCCAGGGCCTGCCCTCGAACAGATCCGCGGTGGCGGCGAGGGGGCCCGACCGCTCCTTGCCGGCCATGGGGTGCGTACCGATGTACGGCGCGAGGTCGAGGCCGAGGGCCTCCAGCTCGCGGCGCGGGCCGCCCTTCACGCTGGCGACGTCGAGGTAGCCGCGGGCGACGCCGTCCCGCAGGGCGGTGGCCAGCACCGAGGCCACGTGGGCGGGCGGCACGGCGATGATCGCCAGGTCCACGGGGCCGTCGGGCGCCTCGTCCGTACCGGCGCCCAGCGCGGCCGCGGTGCGGGCCGACCGGGGGTCGTGGTCGACGAGGTGGACATGGATGCCGCGCCCGGCGAGGGCGAGGGCTGCGGAAGTGCCGACGAGGCCCGTTCCGATGACGACGGCGGTTCTCACTGGGCGATGTCCTTGCGAAGTGCGGCGGTGGCACCGAGGTACACGTGGGCGATCTCGGACTTGGGAAGGTAGGTCTCGACGTGCGCGAGTATGCGCACCACACGGGGCATGGCCCCCTCGATGTCCAGCTCCTGGGCGCAGATCAGCGGTACGTCGACGATGCCGAGCCCGCGTGCGGCGGCGGCCGGGAAGTCGCTGTGCAGGTCGGGGGTGGCCGTGAACCAGATGCTGATCAGATCGTCCGCGACGAGGCTGTTGCGCTCCAGGACGGCGGTGAGCAGGGCACCGACCCGCTCACCCATGTGCCCGGCCTCGTCCTGCTCGAGCTGGACGGCTCCGCGGACCGCTCGTACCGCCACGTCGTGCTCCTCGGTTCCTCGTACGTGTCGCGCCTGCTGTCCGCCTGCGTGATCTCTCTGCCCGATCAGCCTAAAGGGCTGCGCGGCCGGCGGTCCGGGGTGCTCTGTCCGTGAGACGGGGCGGGTACACGCCGACGGCCCGAGGGCCTGCCCGGCCCGATTGCGCCGGACAGGCCCTCGGGCCGCTCTCGCCGTCAGAGCTGCTGCTCCCGGACCAGGTCCTCGATCGAGCGGCCCTCCGGCACCTCACCCGAAGGAGTCAGCTTGTCGACCGCTGTCGGCAGCGACCGGGCGATCTCGTCGGCCGCCTGCTCGGTGCTGACCCCTGCTTCCCAGGCGACCTTCCGCAGGGTCTCGTCCGGCAGCGCCTCGCTGATCTGGGCGCCGCTGACCGCCTGGTTCTCACCGGTGCCGACCCAGGACTGCGCCTGGTCGACGAGGCCGGATCTGGTGAGCATCCCGATCAGCCCTTCGAGCGCGTTGCCACCGCCGCCCGTTCCGCCCTGGCCGCCGCCGAGCGTGCCCAGCAGCGCGCCGAGGATGTTCCCCGCGCCGCCCGAGCCACCCGAGCCGCCGCTCTGGCCGCCGCCCAGCAAGCCGCCCAGCAGGCTGCCGAGATCGTTTCCTGCCATGGTTCTGCCTTCCAGAGGGGATGATTTATCGACAATGTCGATCAGAACCCGGGCTTCTGCCACTTGAGCCGGCGCCTGAGGGCCGCCCCGATATCCCCGGTGCAAGCTGTTTTCGCTCGCGTACTCTCGCCGGCATGATCACCCCTGATCCCGAGGCTCTCGTACGCGACCACACGGTCTACTCCTGCGTGATGGGCTCACGCGCCTTCGGGCTCGCCACGGAGGGGAGCGACACCGACCGGCGCGGCGTGTTCCTCGCGCCGACCCCGCTGTTCTGGCGGTTCGAGAAACCGCCGACGCATGTCGAGGGCCCGGCACAGGAGCAGTTCTCGTGGGAGCTGGAACGCTTCTGCGAGCTGGCGCTGCGCGCCAACCCCAACGTGCTGGAGTGCCTGCACTCACCACTGGTGGAACACGCCGACGCCGTGGGCCGTGAACTCCTCTCCCTGCGCGGCGCGTTCCTCTCCCGGCTGGCCCACCAGACCTTCGTCCGCTACGCCTCGGGCCAGCGCAGGAAGCTGGAGGCGGACGTACGGCGGCACGGGGCGCCGCGCTGGAAGCACGCCATGCATCTGCTGCGGCTGCTGACCTGCGGCCGGGACCTGCTGCGCACGGGCGAGCTCACGATCGAGGTGGGCGCGGCCCGGGAGGAGCTGCTGGCGGTGAAGCGGGGCGAGGTGCCGTGGGCGGAGGTCGAACGCCGCATGAACCGCCTCGTCGAGGAGGACGACGAGGCCGCGAGGAACTCCCCGCTCCCGCCGGAGCCGGACCGGGCCCGGGTGGAGGACTTCCTGATCCGCACCCGCCGGGCGTCAGTGTCCTGGCCCGGCGGGGACTTCTAGAACCCACCCTAGGACGCCCACCCCGTCAACCGCGCCCGCACCACGAGGTCGTGCAGTTCCTCGAAGCCGCCGGCCTTCTCGGGAAGCCCCGATTCCGCCTGGGCCCGGTCCAGCACCCCGTGCAGCGCCTCGACGTCCCGGGACACCACCGCGCCGGCCATGTCCCCCGCTCCCCCGTGCTCGGCCTCGGCCTTCGCCTCGATCAGCTCGGGCAGATACGCGGGCGCCGCCACCTCCCCGAGGAGGGTCGGCAGATGCGCCCGCACTTCGCCGCTGCGCATCAGGTGGATCCCGGTGAGCAGTGCCCGGAAGGTGTACAGCAGCGGCTTCAGTTCACCGGTCCTCTCGAAGAGCCGCCACTGGGTGTTGGCGAATCCCCGGTAGTGGTGGGCGTGGTTGCGGGTGAGCACGCCCGGCGCCAGGTCCACCAGTTCCGTGTGCGTCCTGCTCGTGTGCACGACCAGCGGCGAGAGCAGCTGCTCCAGCACATAGCCGTTCGGTTTCAGCATCAGCCGGACGAACTTCCGCAGGTCGTGCGTGACGAGGTCCATCTCGATCCCGTCCCGGTCCCACATCCGCGAGCGCGTCTCCTCGGGCTCGCGGAGTCCCACCAGGTCCTCCGCGGGCAGGAGATGGACCCCCCGAAGGTCCACATCCGAGTCCTTGGAGGGGAACCCGTACAGATGCGCCCCGGAGACCGTGGCGAACAGCAGCGGGTGGCGCTCCTCGGCGACGACCGGGCCGAGGTCCGTGACCGGCAGCCCGGCTTCCTGGAAGTGCTTGGTGTCCCTGCGCATGGATCAAGAATCCCAGAGCGCCCCCAGCGACAGCAGATCGCTGCGGTACTCGATCCGCTCCGACCACTCCTTGGGCCAGGCCCCGGCCCCCAGGTGCGCCCCGGCGAACGCGCCGGTCAGGCAGCCGAGGGAGTCGGAGTCGCCCCGGGTGCAGGCGGCGCGGCGGAGGGCGGTGACGGGCTCGTCGGGGAAGAGGAGGAAGCAGTGCAGGGCCGTGGCCAGGGCCTCCTCGGCGATCCACCCGTCACCGGTCAGCTCGCAGGGGTCGGTCTCCGGGGACGGGTCGTGCAGCGCGTCCTGGACGCGGGCCAGGGCGCTGAGGCATTCGTCCCAGCCGCGCTGGATGTACAGCTCGGGCGAGGAGTCGCCCGCGTACCGCCAGAGGTCGCCGAGCCAGCGAGTGAGGTACCGGCCGCTGTTCTCGTAGGCGTACGAACGCAACTGCCCGATCAGGCCCATCGGCTCCGCCCCCTGCGCCAGCAGGTACACCGCGCGGGCCGTCAGGTCGGACGCGGCGAGCGCGGTCGGGTGCCCGTGAGTGAGGGCCGCCTGCAACTGGGCGGCGCCGGAGCGCTGTTCGTCGCTCAGCCCGGGTACGAGGCCGATCGGCGCGACCCGCATGTTGGCACCGCAGCCCTTGGAACCGGTCTGGCTGGCCTCCTGCCAGAGCCGGTCGCTGTCGAGCAGGCGGCAGGCGGTCATGCAGGTGCGGCCGGGGGCGCGGTTGTTGTCGGGCGAGTGGTACCAGTCGACGAACTCCTCGCGCACCGGGCGGACCAGCCGCAGCGGGGTGAGCAGCCCGCGGTCCATGGCGGTACGGATGCCCCGCCCCAGGGCCAGCGTCATCTGGGTGTCGTCGGTCACGATCGCCGGCTTCGGCAGCCGCATCAGGCGCCACGGCCCGCACTTGGCGAGGATCGACGGCACGTTGTTGAACTCGGTCGGGAAGCCCAGTGCGTCGCCGAGCGCGAGCCCGGTCAGCGCGCCGGTGGCGGCCTGCTTGGTGACGGTCCTGGTCACGATCACGTGCTTCTTCCTTCCGGTCTCAGCAATGGAGGGTGCAGGGCGGTAGCGGCACCCGCCCGGTAGAGCGCGGCCGGTTTCCCCCGTCCGCCGGTGCGGCGCGGCGATCCCTCCACGGCCTGGACGAAGCCGGGCGTGGTGAGGACCTTGCGCCGGAAGTTGGGCCGGTCCAGCTCGACGCCCCAGACCGTCTCGTACACCTGCTGGAGTTCTCCCAGGGTGAATTCGGGCGGGCAGAAGGCGGTGGCCAGACAGCTGTATTCGAGCTTGGCGCCGATCCGGTCGTGCGCGTCGGCGAGGATGCGGTCGTGGTCGAAGGCGAGCGGGCCGAGCGCTCCGGCGTCCCACCACTGGGCGCCGGCCGCGTCGCCGCCGCCGCGCGGCTCGGGCAGGTCGGGTACGAGCGCGGCGTACGCGACCGAGACGACCCGCATCCTGGGGTCGCGGTCCGGATCGCTGTAGGTGCGCAGCTGTTCCAGGTGAAGGGCGCCGACGGTGCCCTCCGTCAGCCCGGTCTCCTCGGCGAGCTCCCTGCGGGCGGCGGCCCCGGCGGACTCGCGGGGCAGGACGAAGCCGCCGGGCAGCGCCCAGTGCCCCTTGTACGGGTCCTCGCCCCGTTCGACGAGCAGGACGTGCAGCCGGCTGTCGCGGACCGTGAAGACGGCGAGGTCGACGGTGACGGCGAAGGGTTCGAAGGCGTACGGGTCGTAGCCCTCGGGGGCGCCGGTGCTCATCGGTGCTCCGGCAGGGGCGCGGCGAATTTCCAGCTGTCGGCGAGCAGCGTGTCGACGGCGGCGACCGCGGTTGCCAGGCGTTCCTGACGGGTTCCGGTGAGCTCGACGAACTCCCTTCCGGTACAGGTGAGTTCGGCCCGGAAGCGGTCGGTCATCCAGGGCCGCAGCTCTTCGCCGTCGCGCAGTCCGTCGTCCTCGAAGGCGACGCCCTCGTGGTCGGTGAGCAGCCACAGGTGGTGGGCGACCCGGTCGGCGGTCTCCTCGACGAGCGGGTTGCGTCCGCCGATGTACCGCTCGTGCCAGACGGTGGTGGCGAAGGAGTCGGTGTCGCAGAAGAGCACCGGCGACCCGAGGCGCGCGGCCGCCTCCTCCTTGGCGTTCTGCGTCTCGGCGATCAGCGAGAAGTCATCGGTGGTGAAGGCGACGTCCTCCCACTGGGCGCCGGGCCTGCGGTCGCGCAGGGCGGCCAGTTTCTGTTCGCTGAACTCCCGCCCGTACTCGGCGACGTAACCGGTCCGCGCCCAAACGCCGCCGCGCCCGCGGTAGTGGTCGGTGAGGGCACGGGCCATCGTCGTGGTGCCGGTGGACTCCGCGCCGAGGACGACGACCCGGCGGGCGAGGGCGGCCCGTACGGGCGGCTCCAGGAAGTCCCAGCAGCCGACCGGGTCCTTGCGGACGGCGGTGCCGGAGACCGGGAAGACCGTGCGGTCGGGGTCGACGCAGACGGATTCGGCGCCGAACCGGCGGGCGAGTTCGTCCCCGTACGACTCCGAGGTGAAGACGGCGTCCACCGGCTCGGGCACGGCCCCGGTGAAGACGGCCATGTGCGCGTCCCAGATCACCGGGTCGTGGAGGTCCATGCGGATGTCGTCGACGGCGCCGACGACCCGTACGTCCGGGTGCACCTCCCGCATCCAGGCCACCCGGTCGGCGAGCGGTACGGACTCGACGGAGGCGGCGCAGACCAGGACGGTCAGCCGCTCGCAGCGGTCCCGCGCGGTGCGGACGAGATGGTGGTGGCCGGCGTGCGGCGGGTAGAACTTGCCGAGGACCAGCCCGTGCCCGAAGCGCTTCATGCCGCCACCTCCGCCAACTGCCGCCGCTGCCCGGCGAGATCACGCATCCAGTTGCGCAGGCCGATCAGGCAGAGCGTCAGGAAGCCGACGTACAGCAGCGAGGTCAGATAGAGCTCCTTGTACGCGTACAGCGGGACGTACACCACATCGGCGGCGATCCAGAGCCACCAGGACTCGACGAGCTTGCGGCACTGTCCGTACGTCGCCGTCAGGGACAGCGCGGTCGTCAGGGCGTCCCAGAAGGGCACGGTCGAGTCGGTGGCGTGGTCGAGCAGGACGGTGAGGGCGACGGTCCCCGCCACCCCCGCCGCGAGCAGCCAGGTCCATTCGGTGCGCGTGGTGCGCCGCACCGGCAGGTCCGGTGAGCCCGGTCCACCCCCGTGGGTCCAGGTCCACCAGCCGTACGCGGCAAGGGCGATGAAGACGATCTGGAGGCCGGCGTCGGCGTACAGACCGGACTGGGTGAACAGCAGGATGAAGAAGAGGTTGTTGGCGATGCCGATCGGCCAGTTGGCGAGGTGCTGGCGGGCCACGAGCCATACGCACAGCGCCCCGCTGCCGAAGCCGAGCACCTCGGTCCAGCTGACCGGGGTGTCGAGCACCGTCACCAGGGGTTGTTGCAGTGGATCGAGGAAATCCGCGAGACTCACGCCTGCCTCCTTTATAGTCACTCTGACTATAAAGGTGGATCGGGCACGAAGAAAGACCCGCGGCCGGTTCCTGTTCGAAAATCGAGAACAGGAACCGGCCGCGGGCCGTGGAGCGGACGGAGGAGGGTTACAGACCGACCTCGCGCATCAGCATGCCCACCTCGGTGTTGGTGAGGCGGCGCAGCCAGCCGGACTTCTGGTCGCCCAGCGGGATCGGCCCGAAGGATGTCCGTACGAGCCGCTCGACCGGGAAGCCGGCCTCGGCCAGCATCCGGCGGACGATGTGCTTGCGGCCCTCGTGGAGGGTCACCTCGACCAGGTAGTTCTTGCCGGTGTTCTCGACGACCCGGAAGTGGTCGGCGCGGGCGTACCCGTCCTCCAGCTGGATGCCGTCCTTGAGCCGCTTGCCCAGGTCACGCGGGAGCGGTCCCTGGATGGCGGCCAGGTAGGTCTTCTTCACGCCGTACTTGGGGTGGGTGAGGCGGTGGGCCAGCTCGCCGTGGTTGGTGAGCATGATGATGCCCTCGGTCTCGGTGTCCAGCCGGCCGACGTGGAAGAGCCGCGTCTCACGGTTGGTGACGTAGTCGCCGAGGCACTGGCGGCCGTCCGGGTCCTCCATCGAGGAGACGACACCGGCGGGCTTGTTCAGCGCGAAGAAGAGGTAGGACTGGGCGGCGACGGTCAGACCGTCGACCTTGATCTCGTCCCTGTTCACATCGACGCGCATGCCCTGCTCGACGACGATCTCGCCGTTGACCTCGACGCGGGCCTGCTCGATCAGCTCCTCGCACGCCCGGCGCGAGCCCATGCCGGCGCGGGCGAGGACCTTCTGCAGCCGCTCGCCCTCCTGCTCGGCGCCCGGGTGGGTCTTGGGCGTCCTGATGTCGGCCTTGCCGGCGTACCTGTCCCGGTTGCGCTGCTCGATCTTGGCGTCGAGCTCACGCGGACGGGACGGGGCGCCCTGGCGACGCCGACCACCGCTCCTGGCGCTGCCCGCCTGCGCGGGCTTCGGGCCGCCCTTGGCGCCGCCGCGGGCCGCCGCGCCGCGTCCCTTGCGGGGGCCGTCGCCGCTCTTCTCCCCGGTGCCGCCCACGTCGTAGCGGCGCTCCTCGGGCCGGGGCCGGCGGGGACGCTGCTCCTGCTTGCCGTCGCGCCCGGCGCCGGCACCGCGAGGATTCCGGCTGCCGCCGCTCTTGCCGCCGCCGCTGCCGCTTCCGCTGTTCCTGCCACTGCTTCGCATCAAAATTCCGTCTTGTCGTCTGCGTGAGTATCCGGGGTGTCCGGTGCGTCCGGATCGAACGACGGCACACCCTCTAGCGTCTCAGCCTCGATCGCGTCCGCCTCGGGGAGGAAGGGCGCGAGCTCCGGGAGCTCATCCAGGCCACGCAGGCCCATCCGCTCCAGAAAGTAGTTCGTCGTCCTGTACAGGATCGCACCTGTTTCGGGTTCCGCGCCCGCTTCCCCCACCAGACCTCGCTGGAGCAGGGTCCGCATCACTCCGTCACAGTTCACGCCGCGGACCGCGGAGACCCTGGACCGGCTGACCGGCTGGCGGTACGCGACCACCGCGAGGGTCTCCAGCGCCGCCTGGGTCAGACGGGCCTGCTGGCCGTCCAGGACGAAGCTCTCGACGGCCGCCGCGTACTCGGGACGGGTGTAGAAGCGCCAGCCGCCCGCCACCAGCCGCAGCTCGAAGCCGCGGCGCTGCACGGTGTACTCGTCGGCCAGCGCGCGCAACGCGTCGGCGACGGCCCTGCGGGGCCGCTCCAGCACCTTGGCGAGGTGCTCCTCGGTGGCGGGCTCGTCGACGACCATGAGGACGGCTTCCAACGCTGGCCCGAGGTCGAGATCCGCGACGGTGGAGCCGGTGGTCTCCTGCTGACTCATGCCTTCCCATCCTCCTGGACGTCCTGCGTCTCGGCGTCGAACTCGTCCGTGACGACGGGCCCGGCACCCTCGCCCCCCGCCCAGCGCACCAGGAGCTCCCCGAGCGCCTCGTCCTGGTCGAGCGCCACGGCCTTCTCCCGGTACAGCTCCAGCAGCGCGAGGAACCGGGCGACGACGGTGAGGGTGTCCGGGGCGTCCTCGGTGAGCGCCCGGAAGCTGGCCTCCCCCGCCTCCCGCAGCCGTGCCACCACGATCTCGGCCTGTTCCCGCACGCTGACCAGCGGCGCGTGGATGTGGTCGACGTACACCTGCGGCTCGGCCTTCGGCTGCATCGCCTTCACGGCCAGCGCGGCGAACCCCTCCGCCCCGATGCTGATCACGACCTCGGGCAGCAGCTCGGCATGGTGCGGCTCCAGCCCCACCGTCCGCGGGAACCGCCGCCCCTCCGAAGCCAGCCGGTCGCTGAGGATCTCCGCGATGCGTTTGTACGCGCGGTACTGGAGCAGCCGGGCGAAGAGCAGGTCCCGCGCTTCGAGCAGCGCCAGGTCCGCCTCGTCCTCCACCTCGGCGGCGGGCAGCAGCCGCGCCGCCTTCAGGTCGAGCAGCGTCGCGGCGACGACGAGGAACTCGGTGGTCTGATCCAGGTCCCAGTCCGGCCCCATGGCCCGGATGTGCGCCATGAACTCGTCGGTGACCTTCGACAGCGCGACTTCGGTCACATCCAGCTTGTGCTTGGCGATGAGCTGGAGGAGCAGGTCGAACGGGCCCTCGAAGTTCGCCAGCCGGACGGTGAACCGCCCGTCGTCGGCGGAACCGGGAAGCCCGGCGGGCCCTGGAGGCTCCGGCGCCGCGACGGGCGCCTCGGTCGCCGCGGGTGCCTCGGTCGCCTCCCCGTCCCGGGACAGCGGCGGGGCGGGGGCCTCCGGGGCGGCGCGCCCGGCGTCCACCGGCTCCGGCGCGGCCCGGCCGCCCGGACCGCGCCCCAGGGGTCGGCGGGGGGTGCGGGCGGGCTCGTCGGTCGTCGGCATGAAGGTCCAGGGGCAGCGGGATACGGGCGGCGGGCCGTGGCCCGTGCGGGAGGGCCGGACCACTCGTCCGGCGGTCGCCCACCGGGCAGGCTACCGGCGCCCCACCCCTCAGCGGCCGCGCAACCGCCGTACGAGGATGCTCGCGTCGCCCCGCGACTCCAGATCCGCGAGCACCACCGCGACCGCCTCACGGACGATCCGGCCGCGGTCGACCGCGAGCCCGTGCTCCCCGCGCAGCACGAGGCGGGCGTGTTCGAGGTCCATCAGTTCCTCGGCGGAGACGTAGACGGTGATCTTCTCGTCGTGGCGCTCGCGGCCGCTGGGCCGCCGGTTCGCCCCGCGCCCGCCTCCGCGCCTGCGCTGCTGCTGAACGGCGGGGGCGGGGACCGCCTCCTGCGCGGACGGTGACGCGGACGAGGGCGCGGCCGTCGGCGCGGGCTGCTGGGGCCTCCGCCCCGCCTGCGCGGCCACCGCGACCCGGTCGCCGTCGCCGCGGCTGCGCGACTCCCCCGCGTCGGCATCGGCCGCGGAGTGCTCCTCGCGCGAGGCGCCGTCGGTGGCCTGTGCCGCGTCCGTCCCGGCTCCGTCCGCCCCGGAATCGCTCTCACCGGCCGGACCGGGCACCCGGGCCTCGCCGTTCGCCTTGCGCCGCCGGTCGGCGGGGGAAGAGGCCTGGAGCCCCATTCCTCCGGTGGTACGGAACAGTTCGTCGGCCCCGGGCAGACTCACTCGGCGTGACACCGGGCGAGCACCTCCCTGGCGAGCTGGCGATAGGCGGCGGCACCGACCGAGTTGGAGGCGTAGGTGGTGATGGGTTCACCGGCGACCGTGGTCTCCGGGAAGCGCACGGTGCGCCCGATGACCGTGTGGTAGACGTGATCGTCGAATGCCTCGACGACGCGCGCGAGGACCTCACGGCTGTGCACCGTACGGGAGTCGTACATGGTGGCGAGGATGCCGTCGAGCTCCAGATCGGGGTTGAGGCGCTCCTGGACCTTCTCGATGGTCTCGGTGAGCAGGGCCACACCACGCAGCGCGAAGAACTCGCACTCGAGCGGCACTATGACCTTGTGGGCCGCCGTGAGGGCGTTCACGGTGAGCAGGCCCAGCGACGGCTGACAGTCGATCACGATGTAGTCGTAGTCGGCCATCAGCGGCTTCAGGGCGCGCTGCAGCGTGGACTCCCGGGCCACCTCGCTCACCAGCTGCACCTCGGCAGCCGACAGGTCGATGTTGCTGGGCAGCAGGTCCATGTTCGGGACCGCGGTCTTCAGCAGGACCTCGTCGGCCGACATGCCCCGCTCCATGAGCAGGTTGTAGACCGTGAGGTCGAGCTCCATCGGGTTGACGCCGAGCCCGACCGACAGGGCTCCCTGCGGGTCGAAGTCGACGAGCAGGACGCGTCGCCCGTACTCCGCGAGCGCGGCACCCAGGTTGATGGTCGACGTGGTCTTGCCGACGCCGCCCTTCTGGTTGCACATCGCGATGATCTTCGCGGGACCGTGATCGGTCAGCGGGCCCGGGATCGGGAAGTAGGGCAGGGGCCGACCGGTCGGGCCGATCCGCTCGCGGCGCTGGCGGGCAGCGTCGGGCGCGAGGGTGGCCGCGTACTCCGGATCGGGTTCGTACTCGGCGTCGGGGTCGTAGAAGTGCCCCTGGGGCACTTCGTCGAAGTCGGCGAAGTGGGCGGTCTCCCGGCCACTCTCGTTGCCGGCCATGGCGTTCACGTGTAGGCCGTCCATCATCTGGGGGGCTGTCGTCATGTGCTGTTGGGTGGCGAAGGTGCGGACAGCGACGGAGCCGACAGCCGCCAGCCCGTTCGGGCCCTGGCCCCGTGCAGGCATCCCTGGATGAACACCCCCGGGAGTAAATGTCGACTCATTCACAAGTCGTCTTACCTCCTTGGACGTGACCAGGAAACTTATCGATAGGTCAGCGTGGCACCATGCCGACGATTGGCGACTCTATGGCGTGTCACCGCTCTGCAGCAACACAATCCGCCGGACCCGGCCCGATGTGTCGGCAATCGAACACCTCCCTGTCAAGGGTGCGCAGCCACCGGGGTGCGGTTTTAACAGGTGCACGAATCGGTTGAAGAGTTACGTTCAAGACGAGTTGAACCGGACCCCCACAGGGACCCGACATGCCTCCGGCCGGACCTTGCTCGGCAAGGTCCGGCCGGACGCGTGAGGTTGACGGAAGCGGTTGACCCGTCAGCCGAGGAGCGAACTCAGCTCGACGTGCTCAAGGCCGTGCGCTTCGGCCACCTCGCGGTAAACAACCTGCCCGTCATGGGTGTTGAGGCCCTTGGCGAGCGCGGCGTCACGGCGCAGCGCCTCGACCCAGCCGCGGTTGGCGAGCTCCAGGATGTACGGGAGCGTGGCGTTGGTGAGGGCGTACGTGGAGGTGTTCGGCACCGCGCCCGGCATGTTCGCGACGCAGTAGAAGACCGAGTTGTGGACCATGAAGGTCGGCTCGGCGTGCGTCGTCGGGTGCGAGTCCTCGAAGCAACCGCCCTGATCGATTGCAATGTCGACAAGTACACTTCCGGGCTTCATCTTGGCGACGAGCTCGTTGGTGACCAGCTTCGGCGCCTTCGCGCCGGGGATCAGCACGGCGCCGACGACGAGGTCGGCCTCGATGACGGCCTTCTCCAGCTCGAAGGCGTTGGAGACGACGGTCTTCACCTTGGTGCCGAAGACCTTGTCGGCCTCGCGGAGCTTGTTGATGTCCTTGTCGAGCAGCGTGACGTGGAAGCCGAGACCGACGGCGATCTGCGTGGCGTTCCAGCCGGAGACACCGCCGCCGATGACGACGGCCTCGGCGGGCGCCGTACCCGGGACGCCGCCCGGCAGCACGCCGCGGCCACCGACCGAGCGCATCAGGTGGTAGGCGCCGACCTGCGGGGCCAGCCGGCCCGCGACCTCGGACATCGGGGCGAGCAGCGGGAGCGCGCGGTTCGCGGTCTCGACCGTCTCGTAGGCGATGGCCGTGGTGCCCGACTCGATCAGCGCGTCGGTGCACTCGCGGGAGGCGGCGAGGTGCAGGTAGGTGAAGAGCGTCTGGTCCTTGCGGAGGCGGTGGTACTCCTCGGCGACCGGCTCCTTGACCTTGAGCAGGAGATCGGCGGTGGCCCAGACCTCGTCGGCGGTGGGGAGGATCTGCGCCCCGGCGGCGACGTACTCCTCGTCCGTGATGGAGGAGCCGGCACCGGCGCTCTCCTCGACGACGACCTGGTGGCCGTGGCGGACGAGCTCGTGCACGCCGGCAGGCGTGATCGCCACGCGGAACTCGTTGTTCTTGACTTCGCGGGGGATGCCGACCTTCACGTCGATCACGGTCCTTGGCTCAGAGGGTTACCCGGACATAGCTATACATACCCGGATAGACACTACGTAAATGGAGACACCGCGAACACACGCGGCAGAGCCAGTCTAATGAAGGGTTTCGTGCTGTCTAGCCTTACAAAGCATTAATTTTCAGTCGCCGCACTACGGATTTCGCAGGCCGCACCCTCTTGGTCCAGCAATCTGTCGGCCAGACCCCGGTGCAGCCCGGCCGCGGCCGGGTCGCCGAGCCTGTCGAACGTGTCGGCCAACCGGAGCTCCAGCGCCGCCTGCAGGCGTACGTCCCCGGCCCGCCTGGCCCACTCGACGGCCTCCTGGCAGGTGTGCAGGGACTCCTGCGGCCGACCCGCGTACTCCTGCACCCGCGCCGCCTCGCTGAGCGCCCGCGCCTGGGCCGGCACGTCGCCGAGCCTGCGGTACCCGGCCGCCGCGGCGCGCCAGTTGCGCAGCGCCTCGCCGTACCGCCCGGCATAGGTGTGGACGGCGCCGAGCCGCCCGTACAGCCGCGCCTCGTCGGCCCGCTCCCCCTGGGTGAGCCGCTGCGCCAGCGCTCGGCCGTACCAGTCGGAGGCCCGCTGGAAGTCCCCCAGCTCGGCATAGGCGCCACCTACGGATTCCATCGCGCGACCGGTGGCGTACGGGTCCTTCGCGGCCCGTCCGGCATCCAGCGCGGCCCGGTAGCGGGCCAGCGCCTCCCGGGTGCGGCCGGTCCTGGCGTCGAGGTCGGCGAGGTTGAGCAGCGCGGCGGCCCGCTCGCGCGGCAGTTCCCGCCGCTCGGCGACGGCCAGCACCAGACCGTGCAGTCCGTACAGCTCGGGTGCGGCGGCCTCGGTGCCGCGGTGCACGGCCAGCGCCCGCACCAGAGCGGCCACCAACCGCCTTGCCAGGGTGTCGAGTTCACCGTCCTCGACGGCGATCCGGGCCGAGGCCAGCAGGGCGGGCCGGCGGATCCGCAGCCATTCGGCGGCCGCCTCGGGGTTGGGGAAGCGCAGTGACCGCGGCAGCCCGGCGAGCTTGCCGCGGGCCGGGGAACCCTCGGGTTCGGTGACCGCCCGGCAGGACTGCAGCAGCCGTACGGTCCGCTCCAGCATCCGGGCCCTGGCGAGCTGGATCTCCGCCGGCCGGTCCCTGGCCTCCAGCAACGCCCGCAGCAGCGGCGCGAGACAGCCGGGCACCTCGTACTGCGGCTGATCCGCCCCGTTGGTGTGCAGCAGCCCCAGGGCAACGAAGTCGTCGAGGGTCGCCTGGGCGGCCGAGACGGAGCAACCGGCCAGCGCGGACGCGGTGTGGGCGTCGGCGAGTCCGGCGGGGGCGAGGGCGAGCAGCCGCAGTATCCGGGCGGCCGTCGGCGGCAGCGAGTCGTGGGCCAGCCGGAAGGCGCGGGCCAGCGGGCGGGAGCCGGTGGACTGCTCCGTGTCGTCCGGCAGCTCGCGCAGCTGCTTGGTGACATCGGCGACCGACGCCATGGGGTGGGCGGCGAGCCAGCCCCCGACCATGACCAGGGCGCCCGGCAGCCCACCGCACTCCTCGGCGAGGGTCTCGGCGGTCCGCGGGTCGACGGTGATCCTGACCTCTCCGATGATGCGGGCGAGCAGCCGCACGGCGGAGCCCGCGTCCAGGCCGCCGATGGTGCAGGGACGGACGCCCGGGATGCCGGTCAGCGGGCCCCCGGAAGTGGCGACGACCAGGCAGTCCGGGTTGTCCGGCAGCAGCGGGTCGACCTGTTCCGCGTCCGCCGCTTCGTCGAGGAGCAGCAGGGCACGGCGTCCGGCGAGCTCCTTGCGGACCATCTCGGAGAGTTCGTCCCCGTCCGCGCCGGGCGGGCCGGTCACACCCAGCTGGTTGAGCAGCTCGCGGGCGGTGCGCTCGGTGGGCACCGGCGCACCGCCGGGATCGGTGAGCCGGGCGCGGAAGAGTCCGTCGGGGTGGTCGTCGGCGGCGAGCAGCCTGCGGGTGAGTTCACCGGCGAGCGCGGTGCGTCCGGAGCCGGGCCGTCCGGCGATCAGCAGGACCCGGGCGCGGGCGGCCTTGCGACCGGCCAGGGTGTCGAGGCCGGCTCTCTCGATGTCGGCCCGCAGTGCCTTCAACTCGCGGTCGCGGCCGAAGAATTGGGGTGGGGCGGCGCCGGACGGCTCCTCGGTTCCCGCTGCCTTGGCCGGGCCGCTGGTGTCCACCGCCTGATCCGTCACGGGCCACGCTCCACTTCGCTGCACGCGTCGCCCGCCGGGACTCCGGTCAGGGCATTCCGAGCGTAGTTCAGGCGTGCGGACGATTTCCCTGGAGCACGGCGCAGAGGTCCCCCGATCGGATCAGCATCTTTTCCGATCAAAGGACCTCGGTGATCCGTTCAGCGGCCTCCGGCGCTCCGCCGGCGGCCTCCCACGGCCCCGGCGAAGCGCCGGAGGCCGGCCCGCCCCTACGGCCCGTCAGGCCTCGAACGGGCGGGCCGGCCACGGCGCCCCGGCCGGGCGCAGCGACTCGATCCCGTCACCGGCGAGGACCGCCGCGAGCGAGAGGACACCCACCACGAGGCAGTTGTTGTGCAGCTCCCCCGCGAGGACGCCCCGTACCAGCTCCTGGAGCGGCACCCGGGCCAGCTCCATGTCGGCCTCCTCCTCGGAGACCTCGAAGCGCTCCCCGTCGGCCTCGGAGAGATTCCGGGCCAGGAAGATCCGTACGGCTTCGTCGCAGCCGCCCGGCGTGGTGTAGACGTCGGTCAGCACCCGCCAGTCCTCGGCCTTGACGTACGCCTCCTCGTAGAGCTCGCGCTGGGCCGCGTGCAGCGGGTTCTCGCCGGGGACGTCGAGCAGTCCGGCCGGGATCTCCCAGAGCCTGTGGCGCACCGGGTGGCGGTACTGCCGCAGCACGACGACCCGGCCTTCGTCGTCGAGCGCGAGCACGGCGACCGAGCCCGGATGGACCTGGTAGTCGCGGCGTACGACCGTGCCGTCCGGCATCACCACTTCTTCGGTGCGGACGCTGGTCTTGTTGCCGGTGAAGGGCGTCTCGGTCGCGGTGACCTGCCACTCCTCGGGCGTGTCCTGGAAACCCATCTACGTCCTCCCACGAAAAACAGAAACCGGGGTACGCATCCTCAGTGGATCCGTACCCCGGTCAACGTTAATGCCTGTGCGGCGCCGGACTACTTGCCCGACGTGGTGCCCTGCCCGTCACCGGCCGCGGCGCCCGTCTTGCGCTCGACGGCCGCCTTCACCAGGCCCGCGAAGAGCGGGTGCGGGCGGGTCGGGCGGGAGCGCAGCTCCGGGTGCGCCTGGGTGGCGACCAGGTAGGGGTGGATCTCGCGCGGGTACTCGACGTACTCGACGAGCTTGTTGTCCGGGGAGGTGCCGGAGAAGACCAGACCGGCCTTCTTCTCCAGCTCGGCCCGGTAGGCGTTGTTGACCTCGTAGCGGTGGCGGTGACGCTCCTCCACGTACGGCTGGCCGTCGTACGCCTCGCGGACCAGCGAGCCCTCGGCGAGCTTCGCCGGGTACAGGCCGAGCCGCATGGTGCCGCCGAGGTCGCCCGCGCCCTCGACGTACGCCAGCTGCTCCTCCATCGTCGAGATGACGGGGTGCGAGGTGGCGGCGTCGAACTCGGTGGAGTTGGCGTCGGGGATCTCTGCGAGGTTGCGCGCGGCCTCGATCACGATGCACTGGAGGCCGAGGCACAGGCCGAGCAGCGGCACCTTGTTCTCGCGGGCGTACTGGATGGCGCCGATCTTGCCGTTGACACCGCGGTCGCCGAAGCCACCGGGGACGCAGATCGCGTCGACGTCACCGAGCTGCTTCGCGGCACCCGACGGGGTCTTGCAGTCGTCCGAGGCGACCCACTTGACCTTGACCCGGGCCTTGTTGGCGAAGCCGCCGGCCCGGATGGCCTCGGTGACCGAGAGGTAGGCGTCGGGCAGGTCGATGTACTTGCCGACGAGCGCGACGGTGATCTCGTGGTCGGGGTTGTGAACACGGTCCAGCAGGTCGTCCCACGTCGTCCAGTCGACGTCGCGGAACGGCAGGTCGAGCTTGCGCACGACGTAGGCGTCCAGACCCTCGGTGTGCAGCACCTTCGGGATGTCGTAGATCGACTTGGCGTCCACGCAGGCCACCACGGCGGCCTCGTCGACGTCGCACATCAGCGAGATCTTGCGCTTGATGGCGGTCGGTACGTCGCGGTCGGCGCGCAGCACGATGGCGTCGGGCTGGATACCGATGTTGCGCAGCGCGGCGACGGAGTGCTGGGTCGGCTTGGTCTTGAGCTCGCCGGACGGGCCGATGTAGGGCAGCAGCGAGATGTGCACGACGAAGACGTTGTCCCGGCCGACCTCGTGGCGGACCTGGCGGACGGTCTCCAGGAACGGCAGCGACTCGATGTCGCCGACCGTGCCGCCGACCTCGGTGATGACTACGTCGACGTCGTCGGTGGCCATGCGGCGGATGCGGTGCTTGATCTCGTTGGTGATGTGCGGGATGACCTGCACGGTGTCACCGAGGTACTCGCCGCGCCGCTCCTTGGCGATCACCTGCGAGTAGACCTGGCCGGTGGTGACGTTGGCGGAGCCGTCGAGGTCGACGTCGAGGAAGCGCTCGTAGTGGCCGATGTCCAGGTCGGTCTCGGCACCGTCGTTGGTGACGAACACCTCACCGTGCTGGAACGGGTTCATCGTGCCCGGGTCGACGTTGAGGTACGGGTCGAGCTTCTGCATGGTGACCCGAAGGCCGCGCGCCTTGAGCAGGGCACCGAGGCTGGAGGCAGTCAGACCCTTGCCGAGGGAAGAGGCGACACCCCCGGTGACGAAGATGTGCTTGGTCGTCGTGGATGTGGGCTGCATAGCCAAAGGGGGCTCCCGTGGTCGCGATCGTGAGGTGCGTACCGGCGATTTCATCCGGAGACTCCGGAGGCGCCGTCGCTGCGGTTCGGGGGCCTCGTCTGCGGTTGCGGACGACCACCGGTCCACGGGCTACCAGGGTATCAGCGCCGAGGGGACCCTGCTTCCGGCCGTATCGGGACGCCCACCTCGCATGATCACCACGAGTGTCCGTACACACACCCGTTCGGGCCAGACCGGTTGTCAAGACCGTCGCGCGGATCATCGGAGTGCGTCGTATCCTGCTCGGACACTTGCCCCGGGCGAGGTGACGCGTTCGCAGGTTCCCCCACAACAACCCCTTGCGACGACCTCTTTACCCGCAGTAATGCCCTACGGGGCGACATGGCCGTTCGACTGGAGATGCACGTGGCCGGGCGCATCGAGGATTACGCACTCATCGGAGACATGCAGACCGCCGCCCTGGTCTGCCGGGACGGCACAGTGGACTGGCTGTGCCTTCCCCGCTTCGATTCGCACGCCGTCTTCGCGGGACTGCTGGGTACCGAGGAGCACGGCTTCTGGCGCCTGGGTCCGGCGCGGGCGGACGGGACGGAGCCGCCGTCCGCGGACCGCCGCCGCTACCGCGGGGACTCCCTCATCCTGGAATCGGAGTGGGACACACCACGCGGAACGGTCAGAGTGACCGATTTCATGCCGCCGCGTGACGGTGCGCCCCAGGTGATCCGGATCGTGGAAGGGATCAGCGGCCGGGTGCCGATGCGCTCGGAGCTGCGCATGCGGTTCAGTTACGGCCGGGTCACCCCATGGGTGCACAAGGTCGACGGCCGCACGGTCGCCGTCGCCGGTCCGGACTCCGTCTGGCTGGACACCCCCGCCGACACGTACGGCGAGAACCTCACGACGTACTCCGACTTCACGGTGGCGCCGGGTGACCGGATCGCGTTCACGATCAGCTGGCAGCCCTCGCACCACGGCCCGCCGGCCCTGCCGGACCCGGAGGGTTCGCTGGACGCGACCGGGGACTTCTGGCGCGAATGGGTCGAGCAGTGCACGTACCACGGGCCCTACCGCGAGGCCGTGGTCCGCTCCCTGATCACCCTCAAGGCCCTGACGTACGCGCCGACCGGCGGCATCGTCGCCGCGCCGACCACCTCCCTGCCGGAGGACATCGGCGGCTCCCGGAACTGGGACTACCGCTACACCTGGCTGCGCGACGCCGCGATCACGCTCTCCTCGCTGCTGCGCACCGGCTACCGCGAGGAGGCCCGCGCCTGGCGCGAGTGGCTGCTGCGGGCGGTCGCCGGCGACCCGGAGAACCTGCAGATCATGTACGGCATCGCGGGCGAGCGCGAGCTGGGCGAGGCCGAGCTGGACTGGCTGCCCGGTTACGAGAACTCCGGCCCGGTCCGGGTCGGCAACGGCGCCGCGGGCCAGCTCCAGCTGGACGTGTACGGCGAGGTCATCGAGGCACTGCACCTCGCCCACATGACCGGCCTGACCCGCAACGACTACGCCACGGGCCTCCAGCTCAAGCTGATCGAGTACCTGGAGAAGCACTGGGAGGAGCCGGACGAGGGCATCTGGGAGGTACGCGGGCCGCGCCGCCATTTCGTCCACTCGAAGGTGATGGCCTGGGTCGCCGTCGACCGCACCATCAAGCTCATCGAGTCCGGGGACGCGGAAGGGCCGCTGGAGCGGTTGCGCGAGCTGCGCGACGACATCCACCGCGATGTCTGCGAGCGGGGCTACGACCCCGAGCGCAACACCTTCACCCAGTCCTACGGTTCGAAGGAACTGGACGCCTCGCTGCTGCTGATCCCGCAGATGGGCTTCCTGCCGCCGGACGACAAGCGCGTGATCGGCACGATCGAGGCGATCCAGCGCGAGCTGTCCACCGAGGACGGCTTCGTGCTGCGCTACCCCACCTCGGGCGAGGACGCGGGCGTCGACGGCCTGGAGGGCGACGAGGGCGCGTTCCTGGCCTGCTCGTTCTGGCTGGCGGACGACCTGGCGATGATCGGCCGGGTCGACGAGGCACGCCAGCTCTTCGAGCGGCTGCTGAACCTGCGCAATGATCTGGGCCTGCTCGCGGAGGAGTGGGACTCCCGGTTGCAGCGCCAGGTGGGGAACTTCCCGCAGGCCTTCAGCCACGTGCCGCTGATCGACACGGCGCTGCGCCTCACGGCGAGCGGGGCGTACGTCGGCTGACCGGGGATCCGTGCCCCGCGACCGAGCAGGTCCTCTTCCTCGCGCGCAGGACCGCCCCGGCCGCCACCCGAGTGGCGGCCGGGGTCCGGCCAACGGCCGGCCGGACGACCGGTCCTCAGCCCGCGGTCCCGGATTTGATGAGCGGCACGTCCCGCGTGAGCTCCCGGAACCCGACGCCGAAGTACAGTCCGCGCGCCTGGGGATGCCCCGGCGCACCCAGGCAGGCAACCGTCGCATGAGTGGCCCCGGCCGCCCGCGCCAGACGCATCCCGTGCAGAAGCATCGCCCTGCCCAGCCCCTGACGCCGGTAGTCCGGGTGCGTCCCGACCGGCTCGAACTCGACGGTCCTGTTCGCTTCGTCGAGCCACATGATCGTCGAGGATGCCATCGTTCCGTCCGGCGCCTCCACCAGGATGTGCAGGTCGCCGCGGTACGCCGCCGTCCGCCGGACGCCCTCGTAGCCCTCGGCCGTGTACGTCGAGGGGGCCCAGGCGTCCGGATGGGCCTGGACCGCGGCCTTCGGCCCGGCCTCGTCGGCGGTGCGGAACCGGAATCCGTCGGGCAACACCGGCCGTTCCACGTCGGTGAGGTCCCGCTCGTTGAGCTGGGTCCAGGACCCGGCGTCGCCGAGCGAGGCCGGGTCGGTCTCGTAGCCGTGCGCCGCCCATCGCTTCAGGGCGAACCCGTCGGCGGCGCTCGGCAGCACCGTACGCTCGGTGCCCGCCGCCGTATCGTCGTACCAGTCGATCACCTCGTCGACCAGCCCGGCGTGGTCGGGTGGACCTGATACGCCAGGTAGGCGCCGATGACGTCCTTCACCGATCCGTCGCTCCGCCTCGCCCGGTGCGGAAGACTGGCCCAGCCCCACGCCACCAGGTCCCCGCCGGAGAACCACAGCCGACGCGGCCGGCCCGCACCCTCGTCGGCGTGCCCCCTGCCCCAGTTCCAGGCCGGCTCGCCGTAGGTCGCGTCGCTGTTCACCAGGTCCGGGCGGGTGGCGGTGACACGCTGTGCCAGAGCCTGCATGAGCTGCACGTCCGCGGCGGTCACGAGCTCGAAGTTCGCCATGGTGTGCCACTGTGTCAGCGCACCGCGAAGCCGTCGAACCGTATTCCGGGCCGGACGGCCATGTCCCCGATCACGCCGGCCGGCTGCGGGACCTACGCCCCGGTCACGACGGGCAACCCCGACGGCAGCCCCCACTCGCTCCAGGACCCGTCGTACACGGCCTGTCCGCGGTACCCCGCCAGCTCGGCCCCCAGCGCCAGGACGCACGCGGTGACACCCGATCCGCAGCTGAGGACCAGTCGCCCGCGCTCGCCCGCGAGGGCGGCGAACACGGCGCGCAGCTCATCCGCCGGACGCATCCGCCCGTCGCGCTGGATCTCGCCGAAGGGCAGGTTGACCGCCCCCGGCATATGTCCGCCGCGCAGCCCCGGCCGGGGCTCGGCGACGGCGCCGGTGAACCGGTCCCGGGCACGGGCGTCGAGGACCGCCGCGGCGGGGTCGGCCAGGGCCGCCGCCACCTCCTCGCTGCCGACGAACATCCCCGCGCGCGGCCGAGCGGTGAAGTCACCGGGTGTCGCGGCGGGCGCGGGCCGGGCGTTCTCCAGCGGCAGCCCGGCGCCGGCCCAGGCGGGCAGGCCGCCGTCGAGCACCGCGACCCGGCCGAAGCCCATCGCCCGCAGCATCCACCAGGCCCGCGCGCTGGAGTAGATGCCCGCGCCGTCGTACACGACGACGGTGTCGGAGTCGTTCACGCCGAGGGAGCGCAGCTCCTCGGTGAACCGGCCGGCGTCGGGCATCGTGTGCGGCAGCGGTCCGGAGTGGTCGGACAGCGCCCCGTCGATGTCGAAGGCCCGCGCTCCGGGGATCCGCCGCTCGATGCCCCGGTGCGCGCCGACCGAGGCGTCGAGGACCGACAGTCCCGGCCGGCCGAGCCGCCGCGCCAGCCAGTCGGCCCCGACCAGCGGGCCGGGAGGCTCCTGACTGCTTGCGTACGTCGGTGCGTCGTCGCCCACGGCTGCTCCTGGTCCGGGTCCGGATGTGAGGGCCACTCGGCCCCGACCGCGCGGCGTCCACAAGATCGCAGCGGCGCTCGTCCCGTGTCAACAGCCCTTCGACGGTCCCCGGACCGTCGAAGGGCCCTGACCGGCGCCGCCTCCCCCGGGTGCGGGCTTCCCCCCTCCGGCTCCCCCGACGACGCCTCGGGCGCCCGGGGCCGGTACCTTCCTGAATCAGGGCGATCGCCCGTCCGACCCGAGTGAAGCGCGAGGCCAGAGCCAGTGGAGACCCAAGGCGGAATCACCGTGCAGCGAGCCCTGGAGCTGCCGGGGCTGCGCGGCGGGCTCCCGGAGGTGGTGGCCGGCGCGGACCGGCTGAACCGTACGGTGCGGTGGGTGCACGCGGGCGAGGTCCCCAATATCGCCTCGCTGCTCAAGGGCGGTGAACTGCTGCTCACCACCGGTCTCGGGCTCGGCACCCGCCCCGCCGAGCAGCGCGCCTTCGTCCGCAGGCTCGCCGACCGCCAGATCGCCGCCCTGGTGGTGGAGCTCGGCCCGCGCTTCAGCAGGCTGCCGGCGTCGATAGTGGACGCCGCCCGCACCGCGGGTCTGCCACTGGTGCAGCTGCACCGCGAGGTGCCGTTCGTGACGGTGACCGAGGAGATCCACACCGAGATCGTCAACGGTCACTACGCACTGCTGCGGCAGGCCGAGGACGTACACCGACGCTGCACGGAGGCGCTGCTCGGCGGCGGCGGGGTGCCCCAGGTGCTCGGCATCCTGGCGGACTTCACGGCCAACCCGGTCTTCCTGGAGACGGCGGACGGCCAACTGCTGTACGCGGCGGGCCCCGGGTCCGGCCCGGTCTCCGCCGATCCGCTCCAGGTGTGGGACGGGATGCGCGGCGGCCGGGCGGCCCGTGAGACACCGCCCACCGGTTCGGTGCTGGTGGATGTGCCGGGCGGCGGACCCGGCACCGGTTCGGTACGGGCCAGGCTGGTGCTGCTGGCCGTGTCCGGGCCGCTGGTGACCGTGCACCGGATGGCGGCGGAGCGAGCGGCGGGGATTCTCGCCGTCGTGCTGATGCAGGCCCGCCAGGAGGAGGAGCTCGCGGCCCGTGGCCGGGGCGACTTCCTGACCGATCTCGCCGAGGGCCGGATCGCGCCGGAGGACGCGCCCGCGCAGGCCCGCGTGCTGGGCTTCAAGCCGGCCGACATGCCGCTGCTGCCGGTCGTGATGCGGCTGGCCCCCGAGCTTTCGGTGTCCGGGAACTGGGCGTTGCTGGCACGCGCGGTGCTGGAGGAGCTCTCGTCGGTGGGTGTGCCGGTGCTGCTGGGCGTGCGGCCCGTGGAGGGCCGGGTACCGGTGCTCCTCGGACTGCGGTCCGAGACGGAGCGCACGGCGGTCGCGGACCGGGTCGCGGCGGCGCTGCGGGCCGGTGTGGAGCGGGCCGGGCTGGAGCGGGCCGGATCGCATCCGCCGGTCGTGGTGGTGGGCGTGGCGGGCGGCTGGGCGACGGCCGGCGCGGGGCTGCGGCACGCCGCCGAGACGGCGACGGCGGCGCACGGTCTCAGCGACCGCCCCTGGTACGACGCCCGGCGCCTCGACATCGACCTGTTGCTGTGGCGGCTGCGGGACCACCCGGACCTGGCGGCATTCGTGGACCGGGCGATCGGCCCGCTGCGCGATCACGACCGCACCTCGCGCCCGGTGCTGCTGCCGACGCTGGAGACGTATCTGGCCCACGCGGGCCGCAAGGCGGAGACGGCGCGGGAGCTGCATCTGAACCGTCAGACGCTGTACAACCGGCTGGCCCGGATCGGCGAACTGCTCGGCACCGACCTGGACGACCCCCAGGCGGTGCTGGCACTGAGCCTGGCTCTCCGGGCCCGCCGCCACACCTCTTAGCCGGCCCGGTCGAGCGGCTCACCGCGTCCGTGCCGCCAACGGCTGGGTCAACTCGTCGTACACACTGAGCACTTGGGCGATCGTGTCGTCCTCGGTCGGCCAGCTCTCGGCCTGCGCGAGCCCGGCGGCCGCCATTTCCTCGCGCCGCCGGGGATCCCCGAGCAGCCGGGCCACCACCCGCGCGAGCGCCTCCGCGTTCCCGTACGGCACGAGTTCCGCCGCGTCCCCCACGAGTTCGGGCACCCCGCCGACCGCGGTGGCGACCAGCGGGACGCCGAGCCGCAGCGCTTCCTGGGCCAGTACCGAACGCGCCTCCCAACTGCTGGACAGCACGGCCAGATCCGCCGCGGCGAGCAGTTCGGCGCGGTCGTCGCGGCTGCCGACGAGCCGGACGGGCAGTTCCTCGCTCCTGATCCGGCGCTGCAGAGCGGACCGCTCCCGCCCCTCGCCCACGAGGAGCAGGAGCGGTGCCGGGTCGAGGTCCCGCCACAGCCGCGAGGCGTCGAGCAGTGTGCCGTATCCGTGATGCGGTACGAGACTCCCACAGGAGATGATCAACGGCCGTTCCACCAGCCCGAGTTCGGCCCGCGCCTTGCCCGCGTGGGCGGCGGCGCGCAGGCGGGGTACGGGGGCGGAGACCGGCGCGAGTCGCGCGTCGCGCGCTCCCCGGCGCCGCGCCCGGTCGACCAGGTCCGATGTGGTACCGAGCACAACTGCCGCCGCACGGGCGGCCCTTCGCTCCATCAGCCGGATCAGCCGGCTGCGGGCCCCTTCGGCGTGGGCGCGGGCGTGCCAGGTGACGACCAGCGGAACGCGCCGGCCGCCGAGCGCGAGGGCGGCGCGCACGGCGGCGTGCGATCCGTGCGCGTGGACGACGTCCGCCGTCATGCATGCGGTGCGCAGGGCGGCGACGGAGGCCGGGTCGCTGCGCCGCGGCACGGGCGCGAAACAGGCCCCCGCACCGGAGTAGTCGTAGGCGTGGTCCAGTTCTGCCGGGGCGCAGACGGTGACGTGCACGCCTCTCGCCACCAGTCCCGCGGCCAGCGAGCCGACGTGGGCACTGCTGCCCGCGCTGCCGCCGCCCAGGACTTGGACCGTACGCAACTGTGACACGTTGAATGGCTCCCGGGGCTCCCGAGTCGGCGGTGATTGCACCGCCAAGGATGCCAGTCCGTACGCACGTTCCGGCACAGTCGGGCCGTCGTTGCGGCCTGTACAACAACAACCGGACGCCGCCTACCACTCGCACGGGTGAGAAACCGGCGCATTGTTGTCCGGCCCGCCCCGCGGCTTCCTCCGTCAGCGCTCCGACAGCACCCGGGCCAGCCGGCTGATCCGGTCCCCGTACACCGCCGCCGTGACCAGTGCGGCGGCATGCGCGACGAGTCCGGCCCGGCCGCGGCCCGCGGCGATCGCGACACCGAGTGCGGCCCCCAGGGCATGGACCCCGGTGTCCCCGAGCATGGTCCGCTCCCCCAGGTCGTCGGCGACGAGCGCGGCCACGGCACCCATCGGCGCGGCGGCGAGCCCGCCCTGCGGCAGGCCGGGGGCGCCGAGGGCCAGGACGGTGGCGGCGGCCACCGCGGGCCGCACGTCCGTCAGATTGACGAGATGGGCGGTTCCGGCGATCACGACCGCGGCGAGCGCCCGGTCGACGGGCCGCTCCTTGAGCAGCGTGCCGGCCGCGAGCCCGGCGGCCCCGATCCCGAAGAGCTTCACCGCGCCGCTGGTCACCTCGCCGTCCCGCAGCGCACCCAGATGGGCCCGGAACCCGCGGCGGGGATCGTCCGCGCCGACGAGGTCGTCGTACGCGCCGCAACCGCCGGCCGCCAGTACGGCGAGCATGGCGGCGCACCGGGTACGGGCCGGCAGCGGGAGGACGACCGCTCCGGCCGCGGTACCGAGGACGGCGGCCGGCCCCGCGTGCAGATCGACGGTACGGCCCGCGTAGTTGGTGCGCTGCCGGTCGGGGCGCGGCCTGGCCCGCAGCGCCCGGTACACACCTCCCGCGACGGCGGCGGCGACGGCACCGGACATCACGGACCTGCGCAATGCTGCTCCCATGCGCGCCAGACTACGCAGCGGCCCGCCGGGGCCGCCCGGCGGGCCGTTCCCGTGGCCGGGCCGGAGCCCCCGCCCGCTACCCGTCCGACCGCGCCGCGGCCAGCAGTTCCTCCGCGTGGGCCCGCGCCGTCTGGGAGTCCTCCTGGCCCGCGAGCATCCGGGACAGCTCCCGCACCCGGTCCTCGCCCTCCAGGACCGTGACCCCACTGCTGGTCACCGACCCGTCGACGGTCTTCTCGACCAGCAGCTGCCGGTCCGCGAAGGCCGCCACCTGCGGCAGATGTGTGACGACGACGACCTGGGCGGACCTGGCGAGCTTCGCGAGCCGCCGCCCGACCTCGACCGCGGCCTTGCCGCCGACGCCCGCGTCGACCTCGTCGAAGAGGTACGTGGGTACGGGGTCGGCGCCCGCGAAGACCACCTCGACGGCGAGCATCACCCGGGACAGCTCACCGCCCGACGCCCCCTTGGCGATCGGTCGCGGCTGGGCGCCGGGGTGCGGGGCCAGCAGCAGCTCGACCTCGTCGGCGCCGGACGGCCCGTAGACCACGCTCCGCCCGTCGATCTCGATGCCGGACGCCTCGTCGGCCGCCTCGGTCTGCCGGATGTCGAAGGAGACCCGGGCGTGCGGCATGGCCAGCGAGGCCAGCTCCGCGGTCACCGCTTCGGCGAAGAGCGCGGCCGCCCGGTTGCGCGCGTCGGTCAACGCCTGGCCGAGGACGGAGAGTTCGGCCCGCAGCGCGTCGCGTTCGACCGTCAGCTCGCCGATCCGGTCGTCGTCGCCCTCCAGCTCGGTGAGCCGGGCGGCGCCCTCCTGGGCCCAGGCGAGCACGGCGCCGATGTCCTCGCCGTACTTCCGGGTGAGCGCGGTGAGCGCGGCGCGCCGCTCCTCCACCGCGGCGAGCCGCAGCGGGTCGGCGTCCAACTGGTCGGCGTACCCGGCCAGTTCGCCCGCCACGTCGGAGAGCAGGATCGAGATCTCACCGATCCGGTCGGCGAGCGCAGCCAGTGCCGGATCGTGGGCGCGCACGGCGTCCAGGGACCGTCCGGCGGCCGCCACCACGGTCGTCGCGTCGACGCCCTCGGGGTCCTCCGGATTGCCCGCGAGCGCGGTGTGCGCGAGGGCCGCGGCGGAAGCCAGCGCCTCCGCGTGGCCGAGCCGCTCGGCCTCGGCGGCGAGATCGGCGTCCTCACCGGCCAGGGGTTCGACCGCGGCGATCTCGCCCAGTCCGAAGCGCAGCAGATCGGCTTCCTGGGCGCGTTCACGGGCCCGCGTCGTCAGCTCGTCGAGCTCCGTGACGACGGCCCTCAGCCGCCGGTGGGCCGCCGCGTACTCGGCGTGCGGCACGGCGACGCCGTCGCCCGCGTAGCGGTCGAGCGCCTGCCGCTGCCGGGCGGGCTTGAGCAGCCCCTGCTGGTCGGTCTGGCCGTGCACGGCGACGAGTTCGTCGGCGAGTTCGGCGAGCACCCCGACGGGCACGGACCGGCCGCCGAGATGCGCCCGGGAGCGCCCCTCCGCGGAGACGGTACGGCTGATCAGCAGCGCGCCGTCCTCGATCTCGGCCCCGGCCTCCTCCGCCCGCAGGGCGACGGTGTCACCGCCGGACACCGTGATCCGCCCCTCGACGACGGCGGCCTTGGACCCGATCCGTACCAGGGCGGGGTCGGCGCGCCCGCCGAGCAGCAGCCCGAGGCTGGTGACGACCATGGTCTTGCCCGCGCCGGTCTCACCCGTCACCGCGGTGAAACCGGGTGACAGCTCCACCACCGCGTCGTCGATGACTCCGAGCGACCGTATCCGCATCTCCTCCAACACGGACACGACCTTACGAGGTCCTGACCCCGATGTGCGACGGACCCCGCCCCGGGGCCACTCTCCCGGGTATGCGCACAGCATTCGCAACACCTCCGGGGGAAGGTCCGCCGGTCAGTGCGGTGCGCCCCGCCACCCCGAGACCGGCAGGGCGAATTTCGCGACCAGCCGGTCCGTGAACGAGGCGTGGTGCAGCCGCGCCAGCCGTACGGGCACCGCGCCGCGCCGCACCTCGACCCGGGCTCCCGCGGGCAGTTCCACGGTCCTGCGCCCGTCGCACCACAGCACCCCGTGCGGGGTGTGCTGCTGGACCTCGACGGCGAGCACGGACGTCGGGGAGGTCACCAGCGGTTTGGCGAACAGCGCGTGGGCGCTGATCGGCACCATCAGCAGCGCCTCGACCTCGGGCCAGACGACGGGGCCGCCCGCCGAGAAGGCGTAGGCGGTCGATCCGGTCGGGGTCGCGCAGACGATCCCGTCGCAGCCGAAGCCGGTCACGGGACGGCCGTCGATCTCCAGGACGACCTCCAGCATCCGCTCGGGCGACACCTTCTGCACGGCCGCTTCGTTGAGCGCCCAGTCGGTGTGGACGATGTCGCCGTTGCTGTGCACGAGGACGTCGAGCGTCATGCGTTCCTCGACCTGGTACGCCCGGGTGACGACCCGGTCGACGACCTTGTCCAGGTCGTCCCGCTCGGCCTCGGCGAGAAAACCGACCCGGCCGAGGTTGACGCCGAGCATCGGCACCCCGGAGGCGCGGGAGAACTCGGCGCCGCGCAGCAGCGTCCCGTCCCCGCCGAGCACGATCAGCAGTTCACAGCCGTCCACGGCCTTGGGCGTGGTGTCCGTGACCGTCTCGACGGACGGCGGCAGCGGCAGATCGGCCGCCTCGGTGGCCAGCACCCGGACGCCCAGGCCGCTGCGCAGCAACCCCTGTACGACCAGTTCGGCACTGCGGATCGCGGCCGGACGGCCGGTGTGTGCCAGAAGAAAGACAGTTCGTGCCGCATTCGTCGTCAACGAGGCCCCTCCGCCACTGCACGGTCGACATCTGCGGGATCCAGCTCAGGTGCTCCTGCCCGCAGCCAGAGAAAGTACTCGACATTTCCCGCGGGCCCCGGCAGCGGGCTCGCCGTCACCCCCCGTACCCCGAGCCCCAGCGCCCAGGCCCGGCGCGCCACCTCCCGTACCGCTTCGGCCCGCAGCTCGGGGCTGCGCACCACGCCGCCGCTGCCCAGCCGCTCCTTGCCGACCTCGAACTGCGGCTTGACCATGAGGACCAGATCCGCGTCGGGGGCGATGCAGCGCGCCAGGGCGGGCAGGACCAGACCCAGCGGGATGAACGACAGGTCGCCGACCACCAGGTCCACCGGCTGTCCGTCGATCGCCTCCAGCGTCAACTCCCGTACGTTGGTACGGTCCTTGACGGTGACGCGCTCATCGGACCGGAGCGACCAGGCGAGCTGGCCGTAGCCGACGTCGACGGCGACGACATGACCGGCGCCGGCCCGCAGGAGCACATCGGTGAAGCCACCGGTCGACGCCCCGGCGTCCAGGGCCCGCCGGCCCTCGACCTCCAGCCCGAGCGGCACGAAGGCCGCGAGGGCGCCCGCGAGCTTGTGCCCGCCGCGCGAGACGTACCCGGGGTCGCTGTCGTCCTCGGTCACGACGACGGCGGCGCTGGTCTCGACCTGGGTGGCGGGTTTGGTCGCGGTGTTCCCGCCGACGGTCACCCGCCCTGCGGCGATCAGCTGGCTCGCGTGCTCGCGCGAGCGTGCGAGCTTGCGGTGGACCAGCTCGGCGTCGAGGCGGCGGCGTGCCACTCTTGCCACGTTCGGTTCAGCTCCTGTTGTTGTGCGGGGGCATCGGTGCGGGTACCGGTGCGGGTGCGGGCCTGGCGTCCAGCGCGGTCAGCGTTTCGCGCAGCCCGCGGTGTACATCCTCATACACCTCGATGTGTCCGTCCGCCGGGAGGTGGTCCGCATCGGCGAGACGCTCCAGCTCCGCGTCCACCCCGGCGTTGCCGGTGGGGGTGCGTGCGACGCCGAGGGGTGCGGGCGCGGCGGGGTCGAGCGGGGCCCCGGCGGCCGGGGCCGCACCCCCGCCGGACGGGACCTCCGCCTCGCTCCCGGGCACTGTTCCGGCTGCCGTCCCCGGTTCCGGCATCGAGTCGCTCATGCGGGAAACGCTACCGCGAAGGGCTGCGGTACCGTCGATCACAATGGCGACCATGGCGGAGTGCCGCAGCGCACTCGACAGACTTTCCGACAGCCTCGCGGGGGCCGACGGCGACGTGCGCAGCGCGGCTGCCCTCGACCGCTCGCTGAGCTGCCACATCAAGGACCTCGACATCACCTTCACCGGCCGGCTGACCGATGGCCGGATCCAGGTCCTGGACACGGTCGAAGGACCGCCCCGCGAGAAGGCCGAGATCCGGCTCGCGATGACCGGCGACGACCTGGTGGCCATGGTGGACGGCGACCTGAATTTCGCCAAGGCATGGGGTTCGGGCCGGGTCCGCCTGGAGGCCGGCTTCCGCGACCTGCTGAGACTCAGGTCGCTGCTGTAGGCGGGACGGACCGGTCTTGCGCCGAGCGCCGCGTCAGCCCCCGGCCGACGCCCCGGCGGAAGCCTTGCCCCGCACGCCCGCCCCGTCGCCGCGCGGCTTGCGCGCGGCCGGTACCACCAGCGGGGTCCCGGTCTCCGGATCGTCGATGACCTGGCAGCTCAGCCCGAAGACCCGCTCCACCAGTTCCGCGGTGACGACCTCGCCCGGTGCCCCTTCGGCGATCACCTCGCCCTCCCGCATCGCGATGAGGTGGGTGGCGTACCGCGCGGCGTGATTCAGATCGTGCAGGACGGCCACCAGGGTGCGCCCCTGCGTCTCGTGCAGCTCCGCACAGAGGTCGAGCACGTCGATCTGGTGCTGGATGTCGAGGTACGTCGTCGGCTCGTCGAGCAGCAACAGCGGCGTCTGCTGGGCGAGCGCCATGGCGATCCAGACACGCTGCCGCTGCCCGCCGGACAATTCGTCGACATAACGATCGGCGAGCGCACCGACTCCGGTCGCCGCCATCGATTCCTCGACAATGCGTTCGTCGTCCGGCGACCACTGGCGCAACAGCCCCTGGTGCGGGTACCGGCCGCGCCCGACCAGGTCGGCGACGGTGATGCCGTCCGGCGCGATGGAGGACTGCGGCAGCAGCCCCAGCGTCCTGGCGACCTTCTTCGCCGGCATCCCGTGGATCGTCTGCCCGTCCAGGAGCACCCGCCCGCTGTCCGGCTTCAGCATCCGCGAGAGCGCGCGCAACAGGGTCGACTTGCCACAGGCGTTGGGGCCGACGATCACCGTGAACGAGTTGTCGGGAATCTCGACCGAGAGATTCTCCGCGATGACCCGCCGGTCGTAGCCGAGGGTCACCGAGTCCGCGGTGAGGCGCTGCATGGTCGTACTCCCGGAGTCGGAGGTGATCGGGTGCGGGACGACGACACACCGAGCAGAGACAAAGTTAGGTTAGCCTACCCTCTTTTTGTGGTGCCTGCCCGGAGCCTCCCGCTACAGCCCCAGCCTGGCGACCGCCTTGCCGGCGTCCAGCCCGCACGAACCGTCCCCGGCGTGCGACCAGGCCGCCCCGCAGAGCGCCCGAAGCCCGTCGAGTACGTCCCCGTCCCCCTCCAGCGCCAGCTCGCCCCCGCGCACCGAAGCCGCCCAGCCCCCGCACACGAAGCCGTCGCCGCTCTCGGCCACCTCGGGCTGCCCGGTCAGCAGCCCCCGCAGATCCGCGTCCACATACGTCGGCCGGTGCTTCGGCACGGCCGCCACCAGCTGCGCCGCGTCCGTCACCCCGGTGAGCACCAGCAGGGAGTCCACGCCGCCGTTGAACGCGCCCTCGATGTCCGTGTCCAGCCGGTCGCCGACCACCAGCGGGCGCTCGGCCCCGGTCCGCAGCACCGTCTCCCGGTGCATCGGCGGCAACGGCTTCCCGGCGACCTGCGGCTCGGCCCCGGTGGCAATCCGGACGACTTCCACCGCCGCCCCGTTCCCCGGTGCGATTCCCCGGGCACTCGGAATCGTCAGATCCGTGTTGGACGCGAACCACGGCACCCCGCGCGCGATCGCGTACGCGGCCTCGGCAAACCGCCCCCAGGCCATGTCGGGTCCGCCGTATCCCTGAGCCACCGCCACCGGCTCGTCGTCCGCGGATTCCACCGGCACCAGACCGCGCTCCCGCAGCGCGACCCGCAGCCCCTCGCCACCCACCACCAGCACCCGGGCCCCGGCGGGCAGCTGGTCGGCCATCAGCCGGGCGACCGCCTGCGCCGAGGTGATCACATCGGCGGGCTCCGCCGGAACGCCGAGTTCGGTCAGGTGCCCGGCCACAGCGGCCGGCGTCCGCAGGGCGTTGTTGGTCACGTACGCCAGATGCATCCCGCCGTCCCGCGCCGCCCCCAGCGCGTCGACGGCGTGGCCGATCGCGTGGCCGCCCGCGTACACCACCCCGTCGAGATCGAGCAGCGCCGTGTCGTACGCCTCGTTCAACGCGGTGCTGCTGCCGCTGGGCCTGGTCCTGCTCGCCTGACTCATTCTTTGCGCTCCTCGTTGCATGCTTCTGTCCCGATCATCGCGCATCCCGGCCGCGCACATACGATGCAGAAATGAAGACATCAGGCCGGGCCGGCCAGGGACTGCGTCTGATCCCGTTCCGTGGACTGCGATACGTCCCCGAGCGGGTCGGCAGTCTTGCCGCGGTGACCTCACCGCCGTACGACGTCGTCGTGCGGCCCGACGGACTGCACCACCTGGAGTCGGCGGACCCGTACAACATCGTCCGGCTGATACTGCCGCAGGCGGACACGGCCTCGGCCCGCCACGAGCAGGCGGCGCAGACCCTGAACCGCTGGCTGGCCGAGGGCGTCCTCGCGCCGGACAGCGAGCCCGCTCTGTACGTCTACGAGCAGCGCAACGCCGAGATCCTGCAACGCGGGATCGTCGGAGCCCTGGCGCTCTCCGCCCCCGGGGACGGCATCGTGCTGCCGCACGAGGACGTGATGGCCCATGTCGTCGAGGACCGGGCCGACCTGATGCGCACCACCGCCGCCCACTTCGAACCACTGCTGCTCACCTACCGCAGCGACGGCGACGGCGACGGCCCGGGAGCGACCGCCGTCATCGAGCGGACCACGGAGCGCCCACCGCTGCTCGCCACCACCACCGAGGACGGCTACCGCCACCGGCTCTGGGCGGTCACCGACCCGGCCGACCGCGCCGAGATCGAGACCGATCTCGCCCACCACCAGGCCCTGATCGCCGACGGCCACCATCGCTGGGCCACCTACCTCCGCCTCCAGCAGGAGCACACCACTCCGGGCCCCTGGGACTTCGGCCTGGTCCTGCTCGTCGACACGGCCCGGTACCCGCTCCGGGTCCGCGCCATACACCGGCTGCTGCACCGTCTCCCGGCCGCCGACGCACTCGCCGCAGTGAAGGGCCTCTTCCGCATCCGCGACCTGGACGGGCCGCTCCCCCGGGCCCTGGACGCACTCGCCGAGGCGGCCGCCGAGGGCAACGCGTTCCTGCTCGCCGGCGACGGCGGCTTCCATCTCATCGACCGCCCCGACCCCGGACTGCTGTCCCGCACGATCCCCGCCGACCGCCCGACCGCCTGGCAGACCCTCGACGCGACGGTCCTGCACGCGGCCCTGCTCGACCACGTCTGGAAGATCCCCGACGCCCCGGAACACATCGCGTACATCCACGACACCGCGGCCGCCGTCGAACAGGCCGAGCGTCACAACGCGACGGCGGTCCTGATGCATCCGGTACGCGAGGAAGTCGTCCGGGACCTCGCCCGGCAGGGCGTCACCATGCCCCGCAAGTCGACCTCCTTCGGCCCCAAGCCGGCCACCGGCCTGGTCCTGCGAAGCCTCGACCTCGACTGAGCGCAGGCAGCAAAAAAGGGCGGCACCCCGGGTGGGGTGCCGCCCTTCTTCACGCCTTACGCCTCAGGCGTACGGTCCTTGTCCTGGTCCTCGTCCCCGTCCCCGTCCCCGTCCGTGCGGTTGTCGTCCTCGTCCTCGTCCTCGTCGAGGGCATCGACGAACTCGACACCGTCCATCTCGGCCAGCCGGTCGGACGCATCGGTGGAGCCGTCCTTGTCGGCCTCCAGCGCCTTCCCGAACCACTCACGCGCCTCGTCCTCACGCCCCGCCGCCAACAACGCGTCGGCGTACGCGTAGCGCAGTCGGGCCGTCCACGGGTGCACGGCGTTCGAGGCGAGCTCGGAGCTCTGCAGCGTGACGATGGCCGCATCGAGCTGCCCCATGTCCCGACGAGCCCCGGCAGCCACCAGACGCATCTCGACCTGCCCGGCCTTGTCGAGCTTCTGCACCTCGGGCTCGCCGGCCATGGCCATCGCCCGCTCGGGCCGCCCGAGCCCGCGCTCGCAGTCGGCCATGACGGGCCACAGCTCCACGGACCCGGTCATCCGCTTGGCGGCCCGGAACTCCGCCAGCGCCTCCGAGTACTTCTGCGTCGCGTACGCGGCAAACCCGGCAGCCTCACGCACCGCAGCGACCCGCGAGGCCAGCCGGAGCGCGATCCGCGAATACGCGTACGCCTGCTCCGGGTCCTCGTCGATCAGCCGGGCCACCATGACGAGGTTGCGCGAGACATCCTCGGCCAGGGTCTTCGGCAGGCTCATCAGCTCCTGCCGCACATCCTTGTCGATCTCGTCACCGGTGACGTCCTCGGGAATCGGAAGCCGCTTGATGGGCTCACGGTCCCGGTCGTCCCGCCGCTCGTACCCACCACGGTCGTCGCGCCCACGGTAGCCACCCCGGCCACCACGGTCGTCCCGCTGCCCGCGGTACCCCCCGCTACGGCTGTCGTCGCGCCGGAAGCCGCCGCCGGAGCCGCCACCACGGCTGTCATCACGACGGAACCCACCACCACTGCGGCTGTCATCGTCGCGACGAGGGCCACGCGGCCGGTCGTCACGCCGCTCGAACCCACCCGAAGGACGCCCACCCCGATCGTCATCACGACGCGGCCCACGGAACCCACCACGCTCATCGTCCCGACGCGGCCCACGGTCCCGATCACGGTCCCGGTCGTCACGACGGAACCCACCACCGGAACCGCCACCACGGCTGTCGTCCCGACGGAACCCACCACCGCTACGGCTGTCGTCGCGCCGGAAGCCGCCGCCGGAGCCGCCACCACGGCTGTCATCACGACGGAACCCACCACCACTGCGGCTGTCATCGTCGCGACGAGGGCCACGCGGCCGGTCGTCACGCCGCTCGAACCCACCCGAAGGACGCCCACCCCGATCGTCATCACGACGCGGCCCACGGAACCCACCACGCTCATCGTCCCGACGCGGCCCACGGTCCCGATCACGGTCCCGGTCGTCACGACGGAACCCACCACCGGAACCGCCACCACGGCTGTCGTCCCGACGGAACCCACCACCGCTACGGCTGTCGTCGCGCCGGAAGCCGCCGCCGGAACCTCCACCACGGCTGTCATCACGACGGAACCCACCACCACTGCGGCTGTCATCGTCGCGACGAGGGCCACGCGGCCGGTCGTCACGCCGCTCGAACCCACCCGAAGGACGCCCACCCCGATCGTCATCACGACGCGGCCCACGGTCGCGGTCGCGGTCGTCGCGGCGGAAGCCGCCGCCGGAGCCGCCACCACGGTTGTCATCACGCCGGAAGCCACCGCCACCACGGCTGTCGTCGCGCCGGAAGCCGCCGCCGGAGCCGCCACCACGGTTGTCGTCGCGACGCGGTCCCCGGTCACGGTCACGATCGTCGCGGCGGAAGCCACCGCCACCGCTTCCACCGGTGGGCCGGCTGTCGTCGCGCCGGTAGCCACCGCGGTCGTTGTCCCTGCGCGGTCCGCCGGAGCGGTCATCGCGACGGCCGCTGAAGCCGCCTCGGTCACCACCGTCCCGGCGACGCGGCTCGCGCTCCGAACGATCGTCGGGAGAGTTGGTGGACATCGGCGTGACTCCTTCATCGGGTACTACAAGACATTCTGGCGCAGCCGGACATCCGACGCGCTTCGGCAAAAACAAAAGGACCCTTGGTCCCAGCGTGAACGCTGGGACCAAGGGTCCTTGAAAGATTGTTCGGCGGCGTCCTACTCTCCCACAGGGTCCCCCCTGCAGTACCATCGGCGCTGAAAGGCTTAGCTTCCGGGTTCGGAATGTAACCGGGCGTTTCCCTAACGCAATGACCACCGAAACCCTATCGGGTTCTAGCGAACAAGCACACTTTTCAATTAAGTAGTGAAGCTGTTCAACCGGTGCGACTGTTCGCAACCCGGGAACAACACAGTGGACGCGAGCAACTGAGGACAAGCCCTCGGCCTATTAGTACCAGTCAGCTCCACCCGTTACCGGGCTTCCACATCTGGCCTATCAACCCAGTCGTCTACTGGGAGCCTTAACCCTTCAAGAGGGTGGGAATACTCATCTCGAAGCAGGCTTCCCGCTTAGATGCTTTCAGCGGTTATCCTTTCCGAACGTAGCCAACCAGCCATGCCCTTGGCAGAACAACTGGCACACCAGAGGTTCGTCCGTCCCGGTCCTCTCGTACTAGGGACAGCCCTTCTCAATATTCCTACGCGCACAGCGGATAGGGACCGAACTGTCTCACGACGTTCTAAACCCAGCTCGCGTACCGCTTTAATGGGCGAACAGCCCAACCCTTGGGACCGACTCCAGCCCCAGGATGCGACGAGCCGACATCGAGGTGCCAAACCATCCCGTCGATATGGACTCTTGGGGAAGATCAGCCTGTTATCCCCGGGGTACCTTTTATCCGTTGAGCGACAGCGCTTCCACAAGCCACTGCCGGATCACTAGTCCCGACTTTCGTCCCTGCTCGACCCGTCGGTCTCACAGTCAAGCTCCCTTGTGCACTTACACTCAACACCTGATTGCCAACCAGGCTGAGGGAACCTTTGGGCGCCTCCGTTACTCTTTAGGAGGCAACCGCCCCAGTTAAACTACCCATCAGACACTGTCCCTGATCCGGATCACGGACCCAGGTTAGACATCCAGCACGACCAGAGTGGTATTTCAACGACGACTCCACAACCACTGGCGTGGCCGCTTCAAAGTCTCCCACCTATCCTACACAAGCCGAACCGAACACCAATATCAAACTGTAGTAAAGGTCCCGGGGTCTTTCCGTCCTGCTGCGCGAAACGAGCATCTTTACTCGTAGTGCAATTTCACCGGGCCTATGGTTGAGACAGTCGAGAAGTCGTTACGCCATTCGTGCAGGTCGGAACTTACCCGACAAGGAATTTCGCTACCTTAGGATGGTTATAGTTACCACCGCCGTTTACTGGCGCTTAAGTTCTCAGCTTCGCCGACCCGAAAGTCAGCTAACCGGTCCCCTTAACGTTCCAGCACCGGGCAGGCGTCAGTCCGTATACATCGCCTTACGGCTTCGCACGGACCTGTGTTTTTAGTAAACAGTCGCTTCTCGCTGGTCTCTGCGGCCACCCCCAGCTCATGGAGTAAACCCACTCACCAGTGATGGCCCCCTTCTCCCGAAGTTACGGGGGCATTTTGCCGAGTTCCTTAACCATAGTTCACCCGAACGCCTCGGTATTCTCTACCTGACCACCTGAGTCGGTTTAGGGTACGGGCCGCCATGAAACTCGCTAGAGGCTTTTCTCGACAGCATAGGATCATCCACTTCACCACAATCGGCTCGGCATCAGGTCTCAGACTATATGCACGACGGATTTGCCTACCGTGCGTCCTACACCCTTACCCCGGGACAACCACCGCCCGGGCTGGACTACCTTCCTGCGTCACCCCATCGCTTACCTACTACAAGTCTGGTTCATCGGCTCCACCACTACCCTCAACTCCGAAGAGATCGGGCCGGCTTCACGGACTTAGCATCGCCTGATTCAGTATTGGGCGTTTCAAAGCGGGTACCGGAATATCAACCGGTTGTCCATCGACTACGCCTGTCGGCCTCGCCTTAGGTCCCGACTTACCCTGGGCAGATCAGCTTGACCCAGGAACCCTTAGTCAATCGGCGCACACGTTTCTCACGTGTGTATCGCTACTCATGCCTGCATTCTCACTCGTGAACCGTCCACAACTCGCTTCCGCGGCTGCTTCACCCGGCACACGACGCTCCCCTACCCATCCACACAGGCGTTGGCCCTTCATGTGTGAATGACACGACTTCGGCGGTACGCTTGAGCCCCGCTACATTGTCGGCGCGGAATCACTTGACCAGTGAGCTATTACGCACTCTTTCAAGGGTGGCTGCTTCTAAGCCAACCTCCTGGTTGTCTCTGCGACTCCACATCCTTTCCCACTTAGCGTACGCTTAGGGGCCTTAGTCGATGCTCTGGGCTGTTTCCCTCTCGACCATGGAGCTTATCCCCCACAGTCTCACTGCCGTGCTCTCACTTACCGGCATTCGGAGTTTGGCTAAGGTCAGTAACCCGGTAGGGCCCATCGCCTATCCAGTGCTCTACCTCCGGCAAGAAACACACGACGCTGCACCTAAATGCATTTCGGGGAGAACCAGCTATCACGGAGTTTGATTGGCCTTTCACCCCTAACCACAGGTCATCCCCCAGGTTTTCAACCCTGGTGGGTTCGGTCCTCCACGAAGTCTTACCTCCGCTTCAACCTGCCCATGGCTAGATCACTCCGCTTCGGGTCTTGAGCGTGCTACTGAAACGCCCTATTCGGACTCGCTTTCGCTACGGCTTCCCCACACGGGTTAACCTCGCAACACACCGCAAACTCGCAGGCTCATTCTTCAAAAGGCACGCAGTCACGACTGCATGTGCAAGCACACACAGCGACGCTCCCACGGCTTGTAGGCACACGGTTTCAGGTACTATTTCACTCCGCTCCCGCGGTACTTTTCACCATTCCCTCACGGTACTATCCGCTATCGGTCACCAGGGAATATTTAGGCTTAGCGGGTGGTCCCGCCAGATTCACACGGGATTTCTCGGGCCCCGTGCTACTTGGGTGTCTCTCAAACGAGCCGTCAATGTTTCAGCTACGGGGGTCTTACCCTCTACGCCGGACCTTTCGCATGTCCTTCGCCTACATCAACGGTTTCTGACTCGTCTCACGGCCGGCAGACCGCAAAAGAGAGATCCCACAACCCCGCATGCGCAACCCCTGCCGGGTATCACACGCATACGGTTTGGCCTCATCCGGTTTCGCTCGCCACTACTCCCGGAATCACGGTTGTTTTCTCTTCCTGAGGGTACTGAGATGTTTCACTTCCCCTCGTTCCCTCCACACTGCCTATGTGTTCAGCAGCGGGTGACAGCCCATGACGACTGCCGGGTTTCCCCATTCGGACACCCCCGGATCAAAGCTCGGTTGACAGCTCCCCGGGGCCTATCGTGGCCTCCCACGTCCTTCATCGGTTCCTGGTGCCAAGGCATCCACCGTGCGCCCTTAAAAACTTGGCCACAGATGCTCGCGTCCACTGTGCAGTTCTCAAGCAACGACCAGCCACCCATCACCTCACCCTTGCAGGCGAGTTCACTGGGGCCGGCGTTTGAAGGCAGCCTTACGGCCGTACCTTCAGACACCCAACAGCGCGCCCAGTACCCGGAATTCATCCGGTTCGTTTTCCACGCTCCGAAGAGCAGTACTCACGACCCGGTTGAACCACCAGGTACTGAATAGTCAACGTTCCACCCATGAGCAACCACCGTCGAACATTTGCCGACGTAATGGCCTCTGGACTCCTTGCGGAATCTAGATGCTCCTTAGAAAGGAGGTGATCCAGCCGCACCTTCCGGTACGGCTACCTTGTTACGACTTCGTCCCAATCGCCAGTCCCACCTTCGACAGCTCCCTCCCACAAGGGGTTGGGCCACCGGCTTCGGGTGTTACCGACTTTCGTGACGTGACGGGCGGTGTGTACAAGGCCCGGGAACGTATTCACCGCAGCAATGCTGATCTGCGATTACTAGCAACTCCGACTTCATGGGGTCGAGTTGCAGACCCCAATCCGAACTGAGACCGGCTTTTTGAGATTCGCTCCGCCTCGCGGCATCGCAGCTCATTGTACCGGCCATTGTAGCACGTGTGCAGCCCAAGACATAAGGGGCATGATGACTTGACGTCGT